>CAITYL010000303.1 GCA_903896595.1 uncultured Lentisphaerota bacterium | reverse complement strand
TTACTAATCAATTCATTAAATAGTTGACATTTTTGAAGGATGCATTATAGTCTTTGGCATGATGAAAACGGACGGGCGAAAACTTACTGGGAAGGCGCTGGTTGCGGTTCGGGTCCGCGCGGCGAAGGCCGTGGTTGAGGGGGGGATGACCCGGTGCCAGGCCGCCACGCTTTTTGGCGTCAGTCGCCAGATTGTCGGCGAATGGGTCACCGCCTACAAGTCCGGCGGGGAGAGTTCCCTTCAGGAGGGTAAGCGTGGACGCCCGGAAGGCGGTGGGAAGCTTGCCCCCTGGCAGGCGGCACAGACCGCCAAGGTTGTCATCGACCATCACCCAGAGCAGTTGAAGCTGCCCTATTTCCTGTGGACCCGCGCAGCAGTTGCGCTGTACGTCGAGGAACGGTTCGGCATCCGTCTTTCGCTGGCCACGGTCGGCCGGTACTTGGCGCGTTGGGGCATGACGGCGCAGAAGCCGGTCAGGCGTGCCTACGAAAGGTCGGCTTCTGCGGTGAAGGAATGGATGGAAAGCGAATACCCGGCCATCAGTCGGAAGGCCAAACGGGAGGGGGCGTTGCTTCTTTGGGGCGATGAGATGGGGCTGCGCTCCGACCATGCCACCGGCACCTCCTTCAGCCCCAAGGGGGAGACCCCGGTCGTGCACGGAACGGGCCAACGGTTCGGGTGCAACATGATCTCGGCCATCTCCAACCGGGGGCAGTTGTACTTCATGATCTTCCATGAGGGTTTCCGCGTGGCCGTCTTCCTGGAGTTCCTCCGGCGGGTCATCCGGCAGGCGGGCCGGAAGGTCTACCTGATTGTGGACGGCCATCCCGTCCACCGTTCCAAGAAAGTGCAACAGTGGCAGGAAGCCCATGCCAAGGACATTCGCCTGTTCCGCCTTCCAGCCTATAGCCCCGACTTGAATCCCGATGAAATGCTTAACAACGACGTGAAGTCGAACGCCGTGGGCAGGAAGCGCGCCAAGGACCGTCCCCAACTTATCCGCAATGTCCATGGCTACCTGAGGAGCCGACAGAAAACGCCCGAAATGGTCCGCCGGTATTTCCATGCAAAAACCGTCCGTTATGCAGCTTGAATCATTGTCATCTATTTAGTGAACTGGTTAGTATCTCACCCGTGAACTTAAAGTGCCGCCGGAACGGATCATTCTCTACGGCTACTCGGTCGGCACCGGCCCGTCCGTCTATTTGGCGGCCCGGCGCCCGGTGGCCGGCCTGATCTTGGAAAGCCCCTTCGTCTCCACCTTCCGGGTCATGACCAAGATCCCGCTTTTCCCCGTTGACAAATTGCGCAATCTGCACGAAATCAAGCGGGTGCACTGCCCGGTGCTGGTGCTCCATGGCACCCGGGACACGATCATTCCGTTCTGGCATGGCCAGCAGGTGTTCGCCGCTTCTCAGCAAAGTGAACAGCGTGGTCACATTGGTCATCAAGCTACCGGTTCCCGGCTGACGCGGTTTATACAAAGAGCATCCCCTACGGAACTGACACGCGCCCGTCACCGGCTTCCCCTCTGCGGGAGAGATGCACATGGTATAGTATGCGCGGAAACCCCGTTCGGGGACATCCTCCGAACCCGCATCTTTCAATCAGAAGAGATTTTTCCATGAGCGTCCGTCTCCGCTTCGCCCCGTCGCCGACGGGGAATGTCCATATCGGCAACATCCGCGCCGCCATCTTCAACTGGCTCCACGCCCGGCACTGCAACGGCCAGTTCCTGTTGCGCATCGAAGACACCGACCTGACCCGCTCCACCCCGGAAGCGATCCGCACCCTGCTGGAAGTCATGGACTGGCTCGGCCTGAACGTTGACGAGGAGCCGATGTACCAGACCTCGCAGAAGGCGAAGCACATCGAAGCCGCCAACCGGCTCGTCGCCAACGGCGCCGCCTACCGCCATGCCAAGGGCGGGGATGCCGGCGGCGGCGAGGCCATCCTCTTCCGTCTGCCGTGGGACACCGCCGGGGTGCCCGGAATCGCGGTCGCCGGCCCGTGCGAGATCGACCTGCACGCCGGCACCGACGTGGTCATTGACCAGACCGGCATCAATTTCGCCATGCCCTCCAGCAAGGGCAAGCCGATGCCGGTGCAGAAATGCCTGGCCGGCTTCCTGGACCTGGAGGTCCTCGATCCCGCCGGCACCGTCCTCTTCCGCCTCAATGACGCCATTGCCGACTTGCTGGCCGGCACCCGCCGCGAGCTGCTTCAGGGCGCCGCCAAGTTCCGCTTCACCCGCCGCACCGTCACCTACGAGGACATGGTCAAGGGCGCGCTCACCAAGCCGCTGGACAGCCTGACCGACTTCGTCATCGTCCGCTCCGACGGCTCGCCGGTGTTCCACCTCGGCAACGTCGTGGATGACATCACCCAGGGCATCACCCATATCGTCCGCGGCGACGACCATGTGGAGAATACCTACCGCCACCTCTTCCTGTTCCACGCCCTCGGCGCCACCGCCCCGCGCTACGCGCACCTGCCGATGATCGTCAACGCCCAGGGCAAGCCGTACAGCAAGCGCGACGGCGACGCCTATGTGGGCGATTTCCGCTCCAAAGGCTTCCTGCCCGACGCCCTGTTCAATTACCTGGCCCTGCTCGGCTGGTCACCGGGCGACGACCGCGAAAAGATGACCCGCGACGAACTGGTCGCCGCCTTCACCCTGGAGCGTTGCAAAAGCTCGGCCGCGCAGATGGACCTGCGCAAGCTCGCCGATCTCAACGGCCAGTACATCGCCGCCCTGCCCCCGGAACAGTTTGTGACCATGGCCTGGGAGGCGGTCGCCGCCTGCCCGTGGCGCGCCGCCGCCGACCCCGCCTGCTTCCGCCAGGTCGCCGCCCTGCTGCAGAGCCGGGTTAAGACGATGGACCAGGTGGCCAATTGGGGCTATTTCTTTGTGGACACGCCCGAGTACGACCAGAAAGCCTGCGAAAAGACCTTCACGGACCCGCTGGTGCAAAAGGCACTGGGCCTGGTCGCGGAAGATCTGGCCGGACTGTCCGCCGCCGAGTTCACCGCCGCCAACCTGGAAGCCGCCATCCACGGCGCCACCGGCGCCTGCGGCCTCGGCCAGGGCAAGCTGAACCAGCCGCTGCGCCTGGCCGTCACCGGCCTGACCGTCGGCGCCGGCATCTACGAAACCATGGAACTGCTGGGCCGCGCCCGCACCCTAAGCCGCCTGGAACTCGTCCACCGTTACTACTGATACGGGTTTGACTTCAAAAATATTTTTCTCGCCAAGATCGCAGAGGTCGCAGAGAAAATAATTTTCGATATTTGATGTGAAATTGGTATGAGCCCCCGCCGCTGCGGATTCCGCAACGCCGGCCGGCGGTAAGGGTGAGATATGGGGAAGGAAAAACCTTTTTAGGAAAGGTTTTTCCATTCCCCGCACCCCATCCTTTTCCAAACCTTTTTATCTCCGGCACGTTGCGCACAACGTGCCGGAGATAAATTGAGAGAATCTTTCGCGGTCGGCGATTGTATAACCCCATTCACTTTGTGAGGTGGCCGCCTCGATTTCATCAAGCGTCATCGTCGCCAGGAAATCCCGCGCGGCCTTCAGAGTTTGGCCACTGTATGGCCGCGCCACGAGCGCAAGCGCATCAGGATGAGTGAAGGTAAAAGTCCCATGGGGCCGGGCAAGCACGAATTCAATTGCCTCATCCCGCCCCAGACCATGCTCAAGATTAAGCGCTGAAAGCAGCACCTGAGCCTCCAGGCATACAGATTCGCGAGTCCTGGCATTGCCATTGACCACTGTAACGAGAATGTAGTTCGGAGCCGTGGAAACATTCCGCAGAGGTCGCGCCAATGGTCCAACTGACAGGCAGCAATACGATCCCAACCGGGATGCCAACGATACCCCCGGCCACTTCTCCCGCTTTGGCCGGGTAACGCACCACTGCCTTGGGATGTTCAAGCAGCTGCTGAGATGTGCTGGCGCATCCCGAACCGAGGACGGCAACAAGAGACACGAAGACAATCCAGGGTTTTCGCATTCGTCTCCAAATCCATACTCACAGAGACAGCTTTAGCCCCCAATGTCCTGACACCACCGCACCGATGATCAGTAAAATGAGGACCAGTACGCCGGCGAGGAAGATGAGGCTTGGAATTTTTGCGGGTTTGGGATGGCTGACGAGAAAAAACAGTGCCGAAACAGGCAATAGAAAAATGACGCATCCCCAGCCCCAATGCACACGGGACCCTTGGATGACGAAACCTACGTAAGCAATCAGAAAGCAGAGTTTAACCAGGATAAAAGCGACAAGACCGTAGGTGTAAGATAAATCACGGTTTCCGGTCGGATCCATCGCACCATATAACAATAAATTGACCACCACCGCCAACACCGTCACCAGAACGAAGAGAAGCACTTTGCGATAAGGGTGGGGAAGATACATCTTTTTTAGACAGTTATCCTCACTCAGTGCCTTCTTACCCGCAAATATCAGCGACTTGACACCACCCGAAACAGAAGGCTCCACCTCCATCTCATTCTCCACCCCGCCACCTTACGGCGGCGAGGGTGGGGAGGGTGGTGACGGCGGAGTTACCGCACAAGGCGTATAGGTGGTGGTAAAGACGTTGTTGCTCTCGTCACTTTCCGTCGCGGTGCCGCGGGCATCCACCACGGCGCGAAACGTGCGCTCCCCGATGGCGGCACCGGCCAGCAGCCGGGTCACGGTCACCCGCTTGGTCTTGCCGGCGCTGATCGTGCTGACCGCCATACTCTTGGTAGCGGCCTGACCATCGGCGTAGTTGATCCACACATCCAGATAACCGGCCTTCGCCGCGCCGCCGTTGTTCAGGATCGTCACATAAGCGGTAAAGGTGCCGTTGCACAGGGGCGCCACCGGACTGAAAGCAATCGCCGTGATGGTGAAATCGGGCCGGGCCGCCACCGTGTAGTTCACCGTCTTGCTGTTATTGGTGGTCCTGGTCTCGGCCGGCACAGCGGACAGAGTCGCGGTCATGGCTTGTCGTCCCGGCGCCTGGCCGGGAACGGTGAACGCCAGTTTGACCGACTTGGACTTGGCAAGCACCGGCACGGCCTGCCCAATCCCCGCGGCGCCGATGGCCGGGGTCAAGGTCAACGTGCCGCCCACATTGGCGTTCTTGCCCACGTTCCTCACCGTCACTTCGGCCATGAACGCCGTGGCGTCAAGCGGCTTAGTCGGCGTAATCTTGATAGCCGACACCGCCAGGTCAGCAGGCAACGGCATCACGACCGTGTAAGGCACGGATTGGGCGTTGTTGCCGGTGGCCGTCTCATTGGGAACCGCCGTCACGGTAGCGGTCATCACGTTGGCGCCGTCAGGGCGGGCAGGCACCGCAAAGGTCAGGGTGGCCGAGGCGCCGCCAGCGACCACCGGCAATGCCTGCACCAGCAAATCCGCGCCGCTGGCGCCGGCAAACGGGACCAGCGTCAGCGTGCCGCCCTCGCCGTCGCCCCCCTGATTTTTCACCGTCACCTGAACAGTAAAAGCGACCGCCGCCACTGGCGCCACCGGGGTCAGGGTAATGCCAGTGACCAGCACGTCTGGCGGCCCCTTAACCGTGATCGTCAACGGCAGTGACGTATTGAGTTTGCCATTGCTGTCCGTTGCCACGGCATACACGTTGTAGGTACCGGCCGCGACCCCTGCCCAGGCATAATCGAAGGCATTGGTGTCAGGACGCGCCTGCCCCTGCCCCAGCCGGTTTCCGGCCTCGGTACTGGTCACGTAGATTGAGACGTCCTGAATGGTGACGCCCGCCTCCGTGGAGTACGCCGAGATGGTCAACGGCACGCTCGCCGGCGCGATCCAACCGGATGACACCGGATCGACAAACTGCACCGTGATCGTGCTTCCGGCAACCGGCCCCGGAGGCGGCGTAACCGTTACGCCCCATCCTGCCCCGCCACCCAAAGTCAGCACCAGCATCATCATTATTTGCGTTTGCAATCGACAGTTCATGGCAACCTCCCGCGCGCACGGCACGCTTCACTGGAACACTGCACACCCGCCATTATAGCGGCCATGCCACCGTTTCACAAGAATTGAGGGTTCGACACCGGTTCCCCGGTTCAGGTTCCATGAGTTACTTCCCCTCCCCGCCCATCTTCAACCCAAGATTAAGTATCGGCTCCAAGTCGCCGCGGACATTGACCGTCAGGTCCACCGGGGGCAAACTGGCGTCCTGTCGCGCTTTGCCAGCCACATGCAAACGCATGAGCACGCGATGGTCGGCTTCCGTCGTCAATTCCATGGTGAAGACGCGCAGAGCCAGATCGGCCAGCGCCGCCTCCACCCGTTTGGCCGTCACACCGCCCGGGCCGCCGGCTTCGCCGCCACCCAGGGCGGCGGCCAGCCAGGCGGTGTCGCGCAATTGCAGGGTCGATTTTTGCCCGGGCGCCGCATACAAGAACCCTTCCAATAACCGCCACTGCCCCTGTTCCCGCCGCACCGGAATGCGCCCATACAGACTGGCGTTGGCACCGCCCGCCCCCGGCTTGAATTGCGCCAAGAGCGCACCCAATTGCAGTCCATCCGCATACATCAGCACATCCAGATCCGGTTTGGCCGCGTCCAACGTCACCGCGTAAACGTTCAACCGGCCGCCGGCAAACTGCGTGATGATTTTTTCCATAAAACAGCGGGTCGGCGATTCCAGGGTAAACGTCACCTCGCCCGGACCGATGACCAGTGAACCGCCCCGGATTTCCCGAAACCGCAGGGTTTGGTGCATCCGGGTGCGGGGAGGCGCCAATCCTATCAGCTCCAATGGACCGGTTTCAAGGCCGTCCACCTCCAGCTTGCGCGCCGGCCAGCGCAACTGCCCGTCCCGCAACTGGCCGGTGATTTCCCCATCCCACCGCCCCTGCCGCCAGGCTACCGCGGCCCGGCCGGAAACGGTTCCCGAAAAGAGCAATCCTGGCACGGCCGGCCGCCACGCCTTCAGCCACGCATCTGTCAAGGCGACCCGGCAGGGGACCAGGACGACCCGGACATCGCTGGCTATCCCGCCCAGTTCCGGCGACCAGCGCACATCGCCCGTTTCGAGCGTCACCACCGGACCACCCGAGCCAGTGCGCAGTTCGCCGCTCACCACCATACCCAAACCGTCGGGACGCGCCCGGGCCGCCAAGCATCCGGGGGCCAGCTCCGCACTGCGGAAACCAGCCACGCCCCAGGCCACCTCTCCCACGGCCAAGGTTTTCTTCGCCGCCGGCCAGGCATAGGGCAGACGCAACCGCCCGTCCGCCAGCCGCCAAGTCGCGCCACGATCGGCGGAACGCGCCGCCACCCCCTCCATGCGAAGTTCGCCATGCCAGGCACGGGAATCGTCCACCGCGACAGACGGAGCGGCGGGGCCTGTCGCCAGGCACAGGCGCAAATGGGGGACAGTCGCCTCCCCAAACACCGCTTTCACGGTTGCGGAATCCGCCTGCGCCCGCAACCACCACGCTGCCCCCGCGCCCCGCTGCCAGTCCAGCGCGGTCAGCGTCCCCGTCACGGTCGTGGCGGCAGCCGGCGGCCCGTTCGCCGCCGGGGCATCCGCCATCACCACGGTGTATTGCAGGTTGCGGACCGACACGCCGTCCAGCAGCAATCCTGTCAGCGCCGGCGCCACCTGGCCGGCCCACGCCCGCATCTCAGCCCCGCCGCTGGTTTCCCGGCCGGCAGCGGCCGGCCCCCGCATGCCAGCCACCCGCCAGCCCTGCCGGTCCCGGCACAGCACCAGCCGGCCGTCCTGGACCATGACCTGGCGCACCCGGCGGTGCCACACCAATTCCCAAGGCGAATAGGTGACGGACAGTACCGCGATCTCGGCCCGGGCCGTGCCGGTCTCCCCCAACGACAGCGGTCCCACGTCCGTGCGGGTCCACCCCACCGCACGCACCGTCACTACCGGATTGGCGCACCCCAGGCTCCGCAACGCCTGCTCAAGAACACGCCCCAGCGTCCATGGCAGAGCCAGCCAACCGCCCACCCCCGCCACGGCCAGCAGTAAAAAAGCCGTGACCGCCCAACGGCGGCCACGGCAACATCTGAAGACACTGGAACACAAATTTGACATTTTTAAACAGAAGATCGCGGTCGAATAGGGTCGGCGTTATTTCAAAACCGGGAGCCGCCCGTCCTCGGGCGGACAGCGACGGCGT
>CAITYL010000302.1 GCA_903896595.1 uncultured Lentisphaerota bacterium | reverse complement strand
CGCCCTTCGGTATTTAGGAAACAAAAGTTTTAGGAAGGGGCTTGGGGAGCACCCTTTTCCAAAAGGGTGGCCCCAACATCCCTATTCGGTTTCCATTTGATGGAAGGATGATTACGTTCCTGTCGCACCCAGGAACACTTACGACACCGTGAAGGATCTACCGCCCGAACGTCCGTATCACCTCGCCTTGTTCGCCGCCGACGCCCGGCGGCGGCAGGAGGCGGCTGCCGCCGCACGCATGGCCGGCCGCAACAACGGCAGCGGTTTTGCGCTTTCGCTGGTCTTGCATGCGACGTTCGTGGGCGTGTTCTGCCTCACCGCCTGGCAAATGCCCGTGGTTCCCGCCCCGCCGCCCGTGCCCCTTGACATGAACATCGGTTTGGGCGCGGACGCCTCGCCCCCGATTGAACTGCCGGACCTGCCGGGACTGCCTGCCGCCGCCGTCGCCCCCGGCCCCGAGCTGGCCGCGCCGGGACCGGCCCCAGCACCCGCCCCCGAGCCGGATGCCGCCGCCCTGCCCGAACCCGCGGTCCCCCCGCCGGCGCCGGAACCCGTGCCCGCGCCGCCCCCGCCCGAGCCCGAACCCGTGGTGCCCCCGGCACCCCCGGAACCGGAGGTCAAGCCCGCACCGGAACCTGAACCGGAGCCCGAACCGGCACCACCGGAACCCGCCGTCAAACCGGCGCCCGCGCCGTCACCGGTCAAGGTCAAGCCCGCCCCCAAGCCGGTGGTCAAACCGAAACCCAAGCCCGTGCCGAAACCAGCGCCCAAGCCAGTCGTCAAACCCGCCGTTAAGCCGGTGCCCAAGCCCGCACCCACTCCCGTGCCGCCCAGCCCCGAACCGGTCGTCAAACCGGCGCCTATTGACCGGAAGCTGATCGCCACCGCCGCCAGCAAGCCCGTTTCCCGCCTGCCGCCCCTCAAACGTCCGGGAACCGCCAAGCCCGCCCAGGAAAGCGAGATGGAGCGCATCAGCCGGATCCGCCGGGGCCTGCAAACCTCCGGCCGCGGCGAAGCCCTCGCCAAAGCGCTGGCCAACCTGGACGGCAACGGCAGTGGCGGCGGCGGCGCGGCCGGCGGCGCCTTCGATGCCCAGGCCATCGGCAGCAGCATCAGCGGCCAGGTCCGCAACAACGCCGTCGCGGTCGCCGGGTTCTCCACCCAGGGCGGCGGCGGCGCCACCGCCAGCCAGGGCGCCAGTTATTTCGCCGACCTCAGCTCCCGCCTGCATGGCATGTGGAACCAGCCCAGCCGTTCCGAAGTCGGCGGCGGCCGGCCACGGGCCACGGTCAGCCTGAGCATTGCCAGCGACGGCCGGGTGCTCAGCGCCCGCATCACCAAGGGCAGCGCCCGCCCCGCCATGGACGCCTCCATCCAGCGCCTGCTGTCCAGCCTCACCCGCCTGGCCGCCCCCGCCGATTTCGGCATCACCAGCACCAGCCTGACCATTGTCGTGAACTTCGAACTGGATTAGGATGGGGATCGCTTTTGGCCCCCGCCACCGGCCAACAAAAACGGCACAAGCCCAAAGGACCAAAGGGACCTAAACGACCGAAAGGACCTAATAGGGAAAAGCTTGGCCACCTCCCCCATTCCAGCCCCCGTCCCTTAGGTCGCTTAGGTCCTTTAGGTCCCTTCTGAAGATTTTCTTCCGGCAAACGTCTTCTTGTTGAAATCACGGAGCCCAGCCCATGTCCGAGGATGCCATGGACGAACCCAAACAGCCTGAGCCCACGCCCGGCGCGACAGCGCTGCTGGAACAGGTCATAACGGAGCACCAGGCCGGCCTGCTGCGTTATGCGGCGCGCTTCCTGAACAGCATGGACGCCGCCCAGGACGTGGTGCAGGAGGTGTTTATCCGCTTCTGCCGCTCCTGGTCGCCGGCGGTCTGTCCGGCGGAACGCATCCGATTTTGGATTTATTCGCTGGCCCACAACGTGGCGGTGGACCATATCCGCCACGAATCGCGGCTGCGCGAACTGCACCTGGAACACGCGGAACGGGCCGGCGACAGCGGCGCCAACAACGAACTGGAGCGCCGGCAGCAACTGGTGCTGGCCAACGTGTCACAACTGGATCCGGCGGAGCGGCAGGTGTTGCTGCTCCGCCTGGAGCACGGGTTTTCCTACCATGAGATCAGCGCCGTCACCAACCGCAGCGAGGGCAATGTCGGCTGCCTGCTGCACCACGCCGTCCGCAATATGAGCCGCGTGCTGAAATCCCAGGGGGTGATATAACATGACAACCCCACCCACATGCCCAATGGACGAACGGCTTACCGCGCTGCTGCTGGGCGACCTGCCCGCTGAGCAGGCGGCGGAACTGCGTGCGCACCTGGCCGGCTGCGACGCCTGCCGATCCGCTGCGGCCGAGATCGAAGCGACCCTGAACCTGCTGCGCGGCACGCTGGCCGCCCAGGCCGCCCGCGAACCGGCGGCCTTTCTCGCCACCGGGCGGCTGGCACAAATCCGTTTGGCCGCCGCCCACCCGGCAACGCCGCCAGTGGAATCAACCGCGCCCGGCCGGTTCTGGCATCTTCTGGTAGGCACCACCGACCGGGAGAAACAGGCACGCCGCCAACTACTGGTGTGGGCGAGCGCGGCCAGTTTCGTCGCCGCCGTCTTCCTGGCCGGCCTGTCACTCAGCGGCACGCGGGAAAAAGCCTCGCGCCGAAGCTTCGACACGGAGGTAACCATGGAAGAACTCAAAATCAAGGAGCTCTCACCAGAGGTGATCCAGTTATTGGAAACGAGAGCCAAAACGGAACGGCAAGTACCCTCCGCCGGCCAGGCCACCGAGGCGGCCAGTTACGACATGGCCACCGCCCCACAGGATCCGAAAGTAATCAAAGAACTCACGGACACCGTTGCCACCGCCACGGTGTCACGGGGTGACGGGCAAAATATGGACATCAAGCCCCGGATCTCTCCCCTCCGCATCCCCGGCCTGTACACAAGTCGGAGCAAGCCAGGAAAACGTTCCCAAAACACCATCGCCGAATCCAAAGACGACCGGCCAGCCATCAGTGCAGCACCAGCGGCATCAACCGCAGTGTCCGCGACTGACCGTCCCACCGCTCCCGCGGAACTGGCGAAGCTGGAAGAAAACTCCCGCTACAACAACACCATTGCCACCGCACCGGGCCGGGCCGCCAGCGGAGCATTGTCCGTCGATGACCGTGTGCGCGTGGCGAGCCAAAGTTTCAAGGCCCCGGCAGCCAAAGTGGTCAGCGGCCCGGCCGGCGAACCCGTGTCTCGCGAGATCGCCGCCAAAACGACCCCGGTCATTCTGGGCCAGGCCGTTGAGGCCGGCGAAAAACGACTGGCACGGGCCAGAAAAAAGCTGAAGGCACCGGCGGACGTGGCCCTGACCGATGGTTCCGAACGTTTGTCCCGCAGCGAGTTGGGTATCGACAAGGACGCAGTCAGGGAAACGGACGCGATCGAAGCGATTCCTACCGCCGACAAACCCGACAGTGCCTCCGACGTTGCCCAAGTAGCGGTCGCGGCCGAAGCGGATGCCGGCCAAGCGGCAGCCGCCGCCCTGGCCGCCCCGTTGCCCCTGGCGACACCGGAACCCGAGCCCGTCGTCATCCCGGCGCCGCCGCCCGTGACCGTCCGCCCATTCGTCACCACCCGCGACGAGGCGTTCTCCACCTTCGCCATTGACGTGGACACCGCCGCCTACGCCCTAGCCCGGGCGGAGTTGCAGGCGGGCCGGCTGCCGGTCCCGGAAAGCGTGCGGGTCGAGGAGTTCGTCAACGCCTTCGACTACGACTACACGCCGCCGGCCGGCGGCCAGGCGTTCGCCATTGATGCGGAGTTCGCACCGTCGCCGTTCCGGCCGTCGCTGAGCCTGCTCAAGATCGGGGTCAAGGGCGCCCAGCTCGGCCGCGCCAACCGGCAGGCGCTGATGCTGACGGTCATCCTGGACGCCTCGGGTTCGATGAACAGCCCCGACCGTCTCGGCCTGGCCCGGCAGGCGCTGAAGGAACTGCTGGGCCGGTTGCGGGACGACGACCGGATCGCCCTGGTCCAGTTCAGCGCCGAACCGCGGCTGCTGCTGGAAGCGACGCCGGCGGCCCGGCGCCAAACCATCCTGGCCGCCCTCGACGGCATCCAGGCCGCGGGCTCCACCCATCTCGAAAACGGATTGCGCACCGGGTACGCGGTGGCGGCCCGCGCCTTCCGCCCCGGCGCCGCCAACCGCGTGCTGTTCCTGTCCGACGGCGTGGCCAACCTGGGCGCCGCGGACGCCGACAGCCTGCTCAAGGCGGTGGCGGAGTATCGCCGGCAGGGCATCTGCCTCTCGGTCTACGGCGTCGGCAGCGGCGCCTACAACGACGCCCTGCTGGAACAGCTCGCCGACAAAGGCGACGGCACCTACACCTTCTTCGACTCGCTGGCGGAGGCGCGCCGGGTGCTGGTTGACCAGTTTGACGCCAGCATGTTCACCATCGCCAAGGACGTGAAAATCCAGGTGGAGTTCAATCCCGTCCGGGTCACCAGTTGGCGGCAGATCGGCTACGACAACCGGCAGTTGACCAAGGAACAGTTCCGGGACGACAGCGTCGATGCCGGCGAGATCGGCGCCGGCCAGGCCGTCACCGCCCTCTATGAACTGGCGCTGGCGGGGCGCGGCGACGAAGCCCTGGGCACGGTGCGCGTGCGCTACCGCGACCCGGTCTCCGGCGCGGTCCGGGAAATCCAGCAGACACTCACCCGGCGCGAAGGCTATGCGCGCTTCGCCTTGGCGCCGCCGCGCTTCCGCCTGGCCGCGGGCGTGGCGGAGTTCGCGGAATTATTGCGCGGCAGCCCGTTCGTGGACGGCTCCAGCCTGCGCGAGGTGGACGCCGTGCTGCAACCGGTGGCGCTCGACCTGAAATTGGACGGCTCGGTCCAGGAACTCGTCCGCCTGCTGCGCCTGGCCGAACGGATGCGGAAATAGGAAATAGGGGTTGGGGCGGCCGGTTTCGGACTCTTCGGACTCTTCGGACTCTTCGGACATTTCGGACATTTCGGACCAGTCAGACCTGTCGGAAATGTCCGAAGAGTCCGAACCCGGCCGCCCCCCACCCCCCATCGCATAGCGTGTTGGTTCACCATCCACCCGAGGAGATTCACATGAACACCCAAACCACCCGCCTCCTGGCCGCCGCCCTGTGCGGGCTGCTGCCGCTGTTGTCCGGATTCTCATGGCCGTGGAGCCACACGCCCAAGCCGCCCGCGCCCGCCCCGGTGGAGATCGCCGAGCTGCAGCTCACCGGTAAGATCGCGGGCGAGAACGCCACCTTCACCCTGGCGTTCACCGCCCAGGTCAACCAGCCCGGCGCGGAGATCGCGGTGGCCCGCGGCGCCACCAGCTGGCTCGGGGGCGACCTGCCCGCATCCGTCCGCCTGCTCCGGGACGGCGACGGCTACCGGTTCCGCTTCACCCGCGCCGGCCGCCAGAACGTGACCTTCACCTTTGCCAGCCGCGCCCGTCAGGACGCCGATTGGCGCCAGGTCCGGTTCGCCGTGCCCGAGGCGACCGTGCGCCGGGTTGCGGTCACTTGCGACCGCCCCGACCTGGATGTCCGGATCGCCGGCGCCGCCCATGTCCGGCGCGACGGCGGCGCCGCCCTGACCGCCCTGCTGCCGCCGGGCGCCGAGTTCGCCATGAGCTGGAAGCCGGAGGTGCGCCGGCTCGACGGCGAACTGATGGTCGCCTGCGACGCCAACACCGTCGCCATTGCCCGAGTCGGCGCGCTCCAGCTCAACACCATCCTGCAATACCGGATCGCCCAGGGCACCCTGGAACAACTGGAACTGGCGGTGCCGGCCAACCTGCAGGTGACCCAGGTCCGCGGCGCCGACATCCGCGAGTGGGGGCTGCGCGCGCCGGCCGCCGGCCAGGCCGCCGCCGACCGCCTGCTGACGGTGACCCTGAACCGCCCCCAGGACACGACCTACACCCTGATGGTCGAGGGCGAAGTCACCCTGCCGGCGTTCCCGGCCAAGGCGGCGCTGCCGTTCCTGACCCCCCGCAAGGTGATCCGCACCAGCGGCTTCCTGCTGCTCGGCGCGGACTCCGCGATCAAGCTGCTGGTGACCAAGGCGACGGGGCTGACCCAGGTCGACCAGGCCGCCTTCCCGCAGGTCGCGCCCCCGGACGCCGGCAGTTCGGCCGCCACCCGCGCCATGCCCGGCCGCGGCGCCTATGCCTACCAATACGCGAACCTGCCGTGCCAGATGGAGCTGAGCGCCGAGGACATCGTCACCGGCCTGTTCGCCGACCACCGCCTGGTGCTGGGGCTGGACAACAACACCCTGACCCTGGCCGCCACCACCGAGTTCGACATCCGCGACGCCCCGGCCCGCGAGATCGTGCTGGAAACCGATCCGGCCTGGACCGTGGCCAATGTCACCGGCGCCCAGCTCGCCGACTACGACGTGCGCGATCAGGACGGCCGCCGCCTGCTGCGCCTCGCCTTCCGCGACGCGGCCACCGGGCGCGCCCTGGTCGAGGTCCGCCTGGAGCGCCAGTTGCCGGACCGCGCCGCCGAGTTCGCCACCCCCCTCTACCGGGTCCAGAACGCCAAGGCGGAACGCGGCTGCCTGGTCTGCCGCGCCGAGCCGGGCGTCCGCCTCAAGCCGGAGCAGAGCGAAAATGTGCGCGAGGTGAGCCCCAACTCCCTGCCGCTCCGGGTCGCCAACGCCCAGAACGCCTTCCGTTTCAAAGACGCCCAGTGGCGGGTGACCTTCCGAATCGACCAGGCGGCGCCGGCGCTGAACGCGGAGCTGTTCCAACTGGCCTCCCTCGGCGAGGGCGCGGTTTACGGCTCCTGCTCGATCACCTACGGCATCGGCGGCACCCCGGTGCGCGGCTTCCGGGTCCGCGTCCCCCCTGGCTGCCAGAACGTCGAGTTCACCGGCCGCGACGTGCGTTCCTGGCAGAAGGACGGAGAAACCTACACCGTCCAGCTCCAGGACCGGGTCGCCGGCGACTACACGCTGCTGGTGACCTATGACCAGCCGATCCCCGCGTCGGGCGAGATCCTGCTCGGCGGCATCCGCACCCTCGACACGGCCAGCGAAACCGGGTACCTCGCCCTGGCCGGCCCCGCCAGCACCGATTTCGCCCGCGAGGCGGCCAAGCCGGCGGCCACCGTGCTGCCGCTGTCCAACGGCGAACTGCCGCCGGAATACCTGCTGCTGGTCAACGATCCGGTGCTGAAATGCTACAAATATTTCACCGCCAAGGGCGACGCGCATGAGGTGCGGGCCGTCATCAAGCGCTACCCCACCCTGCCACTGCCCCAGCAGGTGGCGGACCACCAGACCCTCGCCACCCGCATCAGCGAGGCCGGCGAGGCGGTCACCACCGCCACCTATTACGTCAAGAACAGTTCTCGGCAATATTTCCACGTCGCCCTGCCCGCCGGCGCCAAGCTGTGGAGCGTGACGGTGGACGGCCGCACCGTGCAGGCGCTGGATGATGGCAAGAGCATGGTCCTGGTGCCCCTGGCGCGCCGGCGCGACCCGAACCTGGCGGCCGTCGCGGTCATCACCTATGCCGAACAGCAGGGCGCCATCGGCTGGCGCCGCCGCCTGGCCTTCACCGCGCCGACAACCGACGCCAAGGCGGTGTTCGCCCGCTGGACCTTCCAGGCCCCCGCCCAGTGCACCATCGCCCCGGCCGGCGGCAACCTGCTCCCGGAACAGGCCGCCGCGCCGAACCGCCTGCAAGCCCTGGCCGCCGCCACCGGCCGGGTGCTGGAAAACTTGATGCAGCGGAAGCCGCTGCTGGCCCTGCTGCCGTTCCTGCTGCTGCCGCTGGCGGCGCTGATCGTGTTCAACGACCGGCGCGGCCGCGCCCGGCACTGGAGTTCGTGGCTCGCGGGTGGCCTGGCCGTGCTCGTCCTGCTGACCAGCCTGGCCGCCGGGCGCCCTCTGCTCCGCTACTACGGGGAACCGGCGGGGCTGGAACCGCTCCACACCCTGTCCCTGACCAAGCCGGTGATCCTCGCGGACAGCCTGCTCAAGGCGGGGGTGACCATTCGCGCGGACGCCTTTGTGCTGGCGGTGAACCTGGGCCTGCTGCTCGCCGCCCTGGCCGCCGCCGGTCTGCTGCTGCAACGGGCGCGGGGCCGGAGCCGCTTCGCGGCCGGGCTCGCCCTGGCGCTGCTGGTGTGGGGGCTGGCCGGCTTCCGCCCGTGCCTGTTGCCGCTGGCCTGGCTGCTGCTGGTGGTCCCGGTGGCGGCCCTGTGGCTCGCCGGTCTGCGGACCGCCGCCCGGGCCGGCCTCCGCCGCCGCCCGCCGCCGCCATCCGCCCTGCCCCCGGAACTCACCCCGCCGGCGGCACCGCCGCCCGCCGCCCCGGGCGTTGGCCTGGGCGTGCTCGGCCTGCTGCTCGCCGCCGGCCTCTGGCTCGGCGCCGCGGCCCCCGCCGCCGCCGCGCCCCAACCGGCCCCCGAACCGCCGGTACCGGCCCCGGTGCCGGTCATGGACGGCGTCACCCTGGCCGTGACCGCGCCTGACGTCACCTCCCGCGATCCCACGGCGGCCCGGGACGCCGCGGTGAGCATGACCGTGTCGTTCACCGGCACCGCCGGCCAGCGTTTCCGCCTGCTGGCCAAGCCCAATGTGCTCGACAGCTATGACCTGGACCAGGCCCGCCTGCGGCTGCTCGCCGATGACACCGGCTATTGGCTGGAACCGCTCCGGGACGGCCCCGCCCAGGCCACCGTCCGCTTCCTGGCGCCGGTGCGCGAAACCGGCGGCGCCTGGAGCCTGGCGCTCCCCGTGCCCGCCAACCGCACCAACACCGTCACCGTGCGGCTGCCCGGCGCCGGCTGGGACGTGCGCGCCCCCGAAGCCGTCCTCCTGAACCTCGCCGTCCAGGGCGGCGCCACCCGCTGCGACCTGGTGGCCGGCCCCGAACCGGTCCTGAACCTGGTGTGGGCCCCGCAGGCGCGCAACACCCGCCTGGAAAAGGCGGATTTCTTCGCCGAAACCAACACCCTGGCGCTGTTCCAGCCGGGCCTGGTCGTGCTGACCAGCCAAGTGCGCTTCCAGATCGCCCAGGGCGAACTGCAGGCCCTGACCCTGAACGTGCCCAAGGCGATGAACGTCACCGCCGTCGCCGGCAATGACGTCGGCACCTGGCGCTTCGATCCGGAAACCCGGCGCCTGGAAGTGCTGCTGAACCGGCCGGTGAGCGGCGACTACCTGCTGACGGTGGTCACCCAGATGCCGCAGGAAAGCCTGCCCTACCAGGCCGCCCTCGCACCGCTGGCCGTCCAGGGCGCCTCGCGCCAGCGCGGCACCCTGGCCCTGGCCGCCACCGACGCGGTCCAGATCCGGGCCGACGACCTGCGGGGCGCCACCGGCATGAACACCGGCGACTTCCAGCTCGCCCCCGCCGCCTCCGGAGCGGCCCGCCCCGCGCAGCTCCAGGCCGCCGCGCCCGAGATCAAGCGCGCCTACCGCTTCCAGCAGGCGGACGCCGGCCTCACGGTCACCGCGGAAAAGGTGCTGCCCGAACTGCGCGTCGACGAGAGCGCCCAGGTGGACGTGTCGGATGAGCTGGTCAAGCTCTCCACCACCCTCGCCCTCACCATCGCCAAGGCCGGCCTCTTTTCCGTGCGCCTGGACCTGCCGCCCCAGTTCGATGTGGAATCGCTCACCGGCGACGACCTCAGCCACTGGGACGAGATCAAGGACGCCGACGGCAGCCGCGGCCTGATCGTCCATTTTACCCGCCAGGCGCTCGGCGACCGCCGCCTCAACCTGGTCCTCAGCCGCCAGGAAAAAGGCATTGCCGCCGAGCTGCTGCTGCCGCGGGTGACCGTCCGCGACGCCTACAAGCAGACCGGCACCGTCATCCTCTCCGGCGAGCGCGGCGTCCGCTTCACGGTGGCGCGCCGGGACGGCGTCAGCGACCTCAATCCGCGCGAGCTCGGCCTGGACCAGCCGGGGCTGCTGGCGTTCAAGCTGCTGCGCCCGGACTGGCGGGTCGTCCTGAAAACGGAAACCCTGGCCCCGGTGGTGCGCAGCGAACTGCTCCAGCGCCTGGAACTCTCCGAGGGGCTGGTCAAGGCCCGCGCCGTCGTCCTCTACACCATCGAGCATGCCGGGGTCAAGCTGTTCCGCCTGCAAGCGCCGGCGCCCGGCGCCGCCCTGGCCGTCACCGGCCGCAACATCGCCCAGGTCCGCAACACCGACCCCGCCAAGGGCATCTGGGAAGTGGAACTGACCGGCAAGGCGGAAAAGGAGTACCGGCTGGAGGCCGCCTGGCAGGCGCCCGTCCGCGAACCGGTCCTGGCCCCGCTCCGCACCCTGGACGTCGACGCCCAGAAAAGCTGGCTGGTCCTGTTCGCCGGCGAACGCCTCCAGGTGAAGCCCGGCGCGCTGCCGGAGGGCATGACCCTGGAAGATCCGCGGGGCATTCCCGGCCGCTTCAATGCCGGCGACCTGGCCGGCGCCGTGCTCTGCGCCAAAACCGTCCGCCCGGACGCTGCCCTGCCCCTGGAAGTGCAACGCCACGACACCGCCGGCGTGCTCTCCGCCAAGGTGCGGCAGATGCGCCTGGCCACCGTGGTCTCCAACGATTTCCAGACCCTCACCCGCGCCGAACTCACCCTCGACGTCAACCACCGGCGCGCCCTCAAGCTCACCCTGCCCGCCGGCCAGGAACTGTGGTCGGCGTTCGTCAACGGCAAGGCCGTCGTGCCGCTGCTGGAAACCGGCGCCTACCTGGTCCCCCTGGACCCCGGCGCCGCCACCGCCACGGTCGAACTGCTGACCGGCGGCGCCGCCACCGCCGCCGGCCGCCGCCTGACCTTTGACGGCCCGCGCTTCGACCTGCCGCTGACCGATGTGGAGTGGACGTTCTACCTGCCGCCCAATCTCCGCTATTACGGCGCCGACGGCACGCTGCGGCCGCGCCCGGACACCGGCGGCGCCGTGGTGCGCTTCAGCACCGACCAGTACAGCCGCGACAACCAGGCGCGGGTCACCCTGAACGCGCGCAAGGCCGAAGAGGTGATGCAGCAGGGCACGGAGTATTTCCAGGCCGGCAAGCAACTGGAGGCGCGCCAGGCGTTGCAGTCCGCCATCGCCTATTCCCAGGGCCAGCAGGATCTCAACGAGGACGCCCGCATCCAGTTCCGCAATGTGGTCCGCCAGCAGGCCGTGGTCGGCCTGGCCAACCGCCGCAATGTGCTCAAGATCGAACGCAACAACGCCGACGAGAACGCGCAAAAGCAGAACCTGGCGTTCAATGGCGGCCAGTTCAATGCCAGTTTCAGCCGCCAGGTGGAACAGTCACTCGGCGCCGAGGAACAGAGCAGCCTGAACAAGGTCGCGGAAAAGATCCTCGACCAGCAGGCCGCGGCCGAGGCGGACCTCAATCCGATCCGCATCACGGTGCCGGAACAGGGACGCTGCCGCACGTTCTTCCGCGAACTGCAAGTCCAGGACGGCGCCCCCATGCAGGTGCGCCTCCAAACCCTGGACGCCCGCTGGAACAACCGCGCCGGCACCGCCGCGGCCGCCCTCGCCCTCCTCGCCCTAACCTGCCTCACCGCCACCCTCGCCACCGGACGAAAGCAAAACAAGGCATGATGTTGGGGCCACCCTTTTGAAAAAGGGTGCTCCCCAAACCCCTTCCTAAAACTTTTGTATCTT
>CAITYL010000301.1 GCA_903896595.1 uncultured Lentisphaerota bacterium | reverse complement strand
CCGAATAGTTAATCGCCGAAACCTTCAATGGTCGAAAGGTCTTTTCCTGCCGGATTTTACCATGTCATGCACCCTGGTATAATCGTTGTTTGACTTGGGGCATTATATTTTGCCGCTTCCACCCAAGGAGCCATTGCTGTTTATGAGTCACCCCGATAGTTCCGTCTCTGCTTCGGCCGCTACCCCGCTGGCCGACCGCTTTTTTCGTCGCGGCGCCGAGTTTCTCGGCTGCCGGTACCCTGTCATTTGCGGTGCCATGACCTGGGTCAGTGACCCGAACCTGGTGGCGGCGGTGCATGCGGCCGGCGGCTTCGGTTGCCTGGCCGGCGGCAACACGCCCCCGGAGATTCTGGAACGGCAGATCACCGAGACCCGCGAACGCACCGGCAACTGTTTTGGCGTCAACGTGATCGTCATCGCCCCGGCCTACAAGGCCCATCTCGAACTGATCCGCAGCGCCAAACCGCCGTTCATTATTTTTGCCGGCAGTTTTCCCCATGAGCGGGAAGTGCGCCAAGTCAAGGAAACCGGTGCCAAGGTACTGTGTTTCGCCTCGACCCAGTCCATTGCCGAACGCATGATCCGGTACGGCGCCGACGGCATTATTCTCGAAGGCTCGGAATCGGGTGGGCACATCGGACATGTGGCGTTGTCGGTGCTCCTGCAGCAGGTGCTGTTCACCTGCGCCGACAAGGTGCCGGTGTTCGTCGCCGGCGGCGTTGGCACCGCCCGGATGAGCGCCCACCTCTTTCTCATGGGCGCGGCCGGGGTGCAGCTCGGCACCCGGTTTGCCGCCTCGACGGAAAGCTGCGCCCACGCCAAGTTCAAGGACATGTTCCTGCGGGCCGAAGCGCGCGACGCCGTCTCCACCCCCCAGTTTGACAGCCGCCTGCCGGTGGTGTCCGTGCGCGCCTTGCGCAACAAGGGGCATGAGGAATTTCGCAAGCTCCAGCTTGCCCTGGTGCAGCAACTCGAGGCCGGCACCATTCGCCGCGAGCAGGCGCAGATGGAGGTCGAGAAGTTCTGGATGGGCGCTCTGCGCCGCGCGGTCATTGACGGTGATGTGGAGCATGGCTCGCTGATGGCGGGGCAGTCGGTCGGCCTGGTCAAATGCATTGAGTCCGTGGCCGCGATCATGAACGACCTGGTCACCGGCACCGAAGCCGAACTCCAGCGCGTCAAAGCCACGCTGGCCTGAGCCGGCGGGCGGCCCGCCCATAGTCATCAAGCATACTGCGAGCCTCTTCTGTAGTAAAGGGCTTGCCGCCCGCCAGAGCGAAAGCGTGCTGCTCGAAGAGCGCGATGCAATCGCTTTGCCACAAGACCGAACACCGAATGATGAACCTTGGGAGCCGCCCGGCCTCGGGCGGACGAACCCGTGCTCGTCGAAGACGCGCGTAAAAAACCGCAGATTGCGGATTCCGCAGGCCGCCGTTGCGCGGTAACCCACGATTGGACATCCAGTTACCGGTTCCGGCCGCCGCCGGAACCTTTTGAGTGGCGGTGGCTCGACACCGCTTTCATACTGTATTTTTGACCCAATCCAGCGTAGCCGGAATCCCAATAACCT
>CAITYL010000300.1 GCA_903896595.1 uncultured Lentisphaerota bacterium | reverse complement strand
TTTGCTTTGGCATCGTGGGCTGCGTAATAAAAGCCGGCTTCGCCAAGATTAAGTCCCATGAATTGTACGTTGATGCCACCGGATGGGTAGATAAAATTGCCGCAGGTGGCTTTGCTGTTTTTGTAAAATCTGCCACCCCAAGTGCCGGAGGGAATCATGGCGTCGCCGGTTCCTGGCACGAACACCTGTTTTAACATTGGATAGGTATACTCCCATAAACCATATTTTTTACTGCGGTTTTTAACGGTAATGTACCATTCGGTATATTCTTTGCCGGGAACGGCTCTGACTTCGCAGATCACATCGACGGCACCGGGCTCACCCGGCAAATCCAGGTTTTCCCAAAGGAATCGATATCCCATTTCTCCTGAAATCTGCTGATAGCGGCACTTTTTCCCGTTGGGGTTGATAATGAATGAACGGCTGCTGTCCAAATAATTCAACAACGGTTTATCGCCCTTTTTCATCGGTTCCATGAACTGGAGTTCCCACAAACCGATAGCGCCTTCATCAGTGTTGCAGAATCTGACATTTCCGGCGAGCAGATTTTCAATTCCTAGAACGGCAAAGCCCTGTTCCGGACCGGCAAACACCACCCGCATGTTTTTAGTCGTTAATTCCAAGCAGTTTTTTAACGCTAGCGTTTTTTGCGTCTTGACTATTTTGACCGTTACACCAGGATTTCGCTCTGCCCCCAGCCAGCGTGAATACCAATCAGGATCGGAGCTATGGGGACCGAAATACAACGTTCCACTCAATTTCTTATACCGTTCGCCCTTCTCAAGAAAAGTACGTTCGGGACAGGCATAGTAACAAAAAGTGCTGGATGCATCCCAACAGGAAACATTTTTCCCGCCGACGCCAGCCGCTTCATTTGCCGTGGACATCACACCATAATTTCCGCCCTCTCTGGACATGCTTTTGACACCCTTTTCCTGCATCGGGAATGTCCGTATCGGGTCACCCGTCACAAAAGAAGTATAATATTTGTCATCTCGCGTAAGGTGCAGAAAATGAATTTGAACCTTATTCAAGCCATAATTGCCGCCATCGCGGCTGATTGCGGCAACAACATCGACGGTGGGCGAATACGCCGAATACACATAACGGTAAACCACCTTGAAATTTCCCGGTGCCGGTTTGCCATCCGGCATCGCATAAGTTCCGGTGCTCTCAACAACCACCCGTGCCGGGCTCTGGAAAATCACGCTTGCCGTTGCGTTGGCATCTTGGTTTAATTGAGGCTGTCCGATATCTTCGGCGTAAAGTCGATCATATAAATAAAGCCGGGTATCGGTGTAGCCGGATGACTTGAACTGAATATCGCCTGGCGTACCGCCGTTGCCCTTTTCCTTATGGCTCAAGGAAAAATATAACGTTCCGATTTTGATCTTTCCGTCCTGTACCTCGCAGGTTAAATCGGTTGCCGGGGCTGCCGGTAATTTTTCCACCTTTTGTTCGGAAACAAAAGTAAATCTACGCGTTGCTCCACGCGGAGTGATTCCGGGCATAACCCAACTCAATACCGGGTTCTTTCCTGTATGGTCAATGGCAAACACCACCCGGGAAACAATTTGATCGCCGGGACCTAATTCAACGAGAACGTTCCCTTTTGCCTCCGCATCCTCGGCCACAGTCAATTCACGCAGAACCGGTTGCTGAAGTCGCTCGTGTGCTTTATTGCTGACCTCCAGTACCAGTCCGGCACCTAAAGGCATTGACAACATAAAACACGCCATCGGCAACATCTTCTTGAACATGGTGTTATCCCTTTCTTATTCTATCGTCCATCAGTCTGCCGGATCAACCGACCACATCCCAATGGGATTGTAGCGATCACCGTGGCTGGGTTCGAGCCAGCCAAAGGATTGCACGTGACCATCACAAAGGAGCCAATTGACAGAATACCCGTTATGATAAATTGTGGCGGGGATATCAGCATCGGCCGGAAAGTCGATACACCAATTGTTTTGAGACCCCAACCAGTTCCATTTAATGAATTTTTCGCCCATCATCAGTGTCGAAGATGGCGCGCGGAGACTTGCGAGCTGCATTGAGTTGCCTTCACCAACTTGACGAAATGGTCCATATCCATTTCCACGGTTGAGCGAATAAGATCGACTAAAATATTGAGGATATTCGGTTTCTTGAGGGTTTGAGGAATCAACGGGGCATTTATATAACTCGCTCTTGGCAGGGGCAAGGCCACTCATCTCTTCCCAGCTCAATGACCTGCCATCATAGGCGGAGAGCAGGTCGTCCCACGACACATCTATTGTTGCAGTTAACTCGTCGCAACCTGGCGGTAGATAACCGTTATAGTCCGTTGTATACATAATTAGTGCCAGCCCGATCTGTTTCATATTGCCAGCGCACTTGATTTTTTTTGCCGCATCCCGTGCATTGCCCAAGGCCGGCAATAACATGGACGCCAGAATGGCGATGATCGCGATCACCACGAGGAGTTCAATCAAAGTGAACACTTCACGCCGAAACGGGGTGCGCCTTGGATTGTTCATTTCTTCGAATCCATCCTTGCTGTTTCCGTGATCTTGAAATCACCTCACCGGGCAGGCATTGCATAGCTTATGGCTTACCATTTAAATAAATACGGTTTTTCGTTAATACTAAACAGCGGGTCTGAAAATTTTGCATTATTCCTGCCAAGCCAGACATTTTCAAGATTGCTCTCAAGCCTCAACAGGGCATTCAAAGCATAGGCTGAGGTTCGCATGTCGACCGAGGTACCGCCGGCGCCTTTTTCACGGGCAGCCGCGTCAAAATTATGCATTGTCCCCTGGAAACCCCCGTCCAGCCGCTGGTCGCCCGTGCCCTGATATTGCATGGCCAGAAGTTTGGCCAGGGTTTTATCTCTTGCCGCCAGCAGTTCCGTGTTTTTGTAATAACCGCCGAGGTCGTTGAAATACATCAGGGCGACCGGCACACCCGAGGGCGCCCCGCCGTTGCCGAACCCGCCGTCCAGATCCTGATGGGCCGCGAGCCACAAGGCGTATTTGCTGGCCGTTTCGCGGAAACTTTCATCGCCGAAAATATCGGCGGCCGCCTGCAACATGGCATTGCCGAAGTCATCATTGTACTTGTGCATATCATGGCCGGAAGGCTCGGACATGGCGGCGGAAATGTCCTTGTTGCTGAAGACCTCCCGGTACATGACCAGGCCACCGTCGCGGTAGAAAAAGTCTTTCCGGTAGGTTTCGGCAATCGGCCGCAGCCCCTGTTCGATGTACCGGCTGTCACCCGTCATCATGAACAAATCGTGATAAAAAAGACCCGTGCCGGACTGAAAAGATCCTTTCGCATAGTGGTCGGTAAATTGTCCGTCCATGAAAACACCATGCAATGGCCAGCCGTTGCACATGCCGTGCTTCAAATGCCAGTTGCCGAAAAGGATGGCACGGTCCAGATATTCGGGATTTTTCACGGTTTCATACAGCCACACCAGCGCCCAGGCGGCAGTCGTCGCATCCCGTGGACAAAACTCGATGGCCTGCGGAGAGACTTCCCTGAATACGCCATAATGCCTGTCCTGCCGCTGGTCCATTACCTGCAAACTCATGATGAAACGCCCGGCCAGTTCGGCACGGTCCAGGTAAAGCGGTTTCCCGGTCCGTTTGTACATGGCCAGGAGCCCCATGCACATGATGCCGGTTTCCCAACTGGTCGTCATCTGATAGAAGTCGGTGGTTTTATCAAAGACACACACCGAGCGGCCTTTGTTCGCGTCAAGCCGGTCGGTGACCTGATTCGCTACCATCCAGTCGGCGACCCGTTCCGCCGCGGCAAAAAGACTCGTCTTATCCATACAATTCCGTTATGTTTGAGGTGAAATTGGCAGCAGGGGGCCGGTACTTTTTCGGATGGCAAGCGTGGCATCGCAGCTTATTCTGACATAAGCCCGTTCCGGGTTGCTGATTCTCTTCAGCAACAGTTCAACGGCCAGCCGGCCCATTTCCGCCGCATTATGGTCGATTGAGGTCAAGGCCGGATATGTATACTTACATTCATTGGTATTGTCGGTGCCGATGACACTGAGCTGGCCAGGAACTTTGATGTTTTTCTCGGCCGCGGCACGGAGCAGCAATGCGGCATATATGTCACCGCAACAGATTACCGCCGTGGGGGGTTCGGGTAATTTCATCCAGAAGGACAGGGTGGCGGAAATCACCTTATCCGTTTCTTCGATGGAGACTGCTTTTATCGCCGGTATTTTTATATAATCATGAGATATCGCAAGCCCCATCAGTTTTGATTCATTTTCAAATGCCTCTTTTCTATCTCTCGACAGTCCGTCAAGTTTACAGCCGGGCGCCAAAACCGCTAATAACGCGATTTTTGAATGTCCAAGCCCAATTAAATGATTGAGGGCCTTGATAATTCCGCCCTGATTATCTGGAACCACCATATCGCAGAGGAGGGCCATCGGTGAACAATTCAATAAGACCAGCGGGATTTCCCGTGACAAATTTTTTATGCCACCTATGTCACTAAAGTTATCCTCAAGGATGATCCCATCCGCCTTATTATGGGAAATGAGCCTTGAAGCACGGATGTTTTCTTGGTCGACGATGACATGGTACCCGGCTTCTTCAGACGCTTTTTGGATGCCGTCAAAAAACCGGTGGTAAAAGCTGTATTGCACATTAATACCGGTCTCCACAACATAGCCGATATTCCAGGTTCTCCCGTTGTGTGCCTTCAGCAGATAGCTCGTTTTCCGCATCAGCTCCATTATTTTATGGCGTTTTTCCGGAGAGACCTTGGTGGTGGACGGATTGTTCAGCACCAGGGACACGGTGGTCTGAGAAACTTTAAGCTTTCTGGCTATTCCAATTTGATTCATCCGGCCAATTCTCCAACCTGCAACGCTCCTGCCGTAGCGGGAAGCATCAAGCACTGGCACCGACGGGTAATAGTATTAGTAATAGACATAAGGTACAGTAACACCATTTTCAAGTCTCAACCGGAGGGATTATCCGTACCAGCCCCCAGGCAGGCGTGTGGTCCCGGCGTGTCCCGTCACGGGCGGCACGCCCAGAGCCATCAAGTTAAGCCTTGGCCGGGTTTCCCTGGGAACGCCGAGCCCCAGCTCGGCGTTCCCAGGTCCGACCGCCCCGGTGGTTATCCGAGACCGGAACATCAAGACACTTCTTGAACGATTTGAGCCTTTGCCTCAAATAATCAGCCGCGCCGCCGCCGGAGCAGCAGCACCGTGCCCAGCGCCCCCAGCAACACCACCGTCGCCGGCTCGGGGACGGGGACAGCGTTAAGCTGAAAATCGTCAACGTAATAGGTGTAACCGCCGGTATTAAGGTAGTTAAACATATAGACCCTCGCAGTGCCGTCGGCACTCGGGGTAAAGGTTGAACTGTATTGCGTCCATGTAGTAGATGGATAATATTCTAGAACGTAGTAATCCGCTCCCACCCCCATCTTCTGGAGATAAATGTTGGCAATACGTAGTTGAGCATTATCCAAATTGCTTTTCACATAAAACGAATAGGTGTACGTCGTTCCAGCCGTGAGGAGCACGCTATTACTGTAAAGGTAATCGTCCCCCTGGTTTGCCGGTCCCACCTGTAGTTTGGCAACCTGGGTGCCCTCCGGCGCCGGACTCACACCAAAATCGACGGCGGAGCCAAATGTTGTCGTGGCGGCGCAATCCCAAGCATTGGCCGCACTTCCCGTATTGGTTTCGAAGCTGCCGTTGGTGATCATGTTCGCCTGCGCCCCGCCCGCCAGCAACAGGTCTAGGAGGGCAACCGCCACGACTGCGATTGATTTTATGGAACTCATAACACGCTCTCTTTCTCTTGGTTGCCCGAGGATGGATTTTCCGAACCGCTTGGAATCAGGCCATTCCAACGGTCTTGGCCGGTCATCACGGATGACCGAATCGACACAGGTCTCGTTTCTTTGAACGGCACCCGCGCGGCGCGAGTGACAGCGTTCACCGCAAAGCCGATCGACAACGATCTAAGCGGCTCTAATTTTGTTCATCAGCCTCCTTTCTGATTTCTATCTGTTTTTTCTCTTGTTCTCTTGGTTGCCCGGGGATGGAGTTACCGAACCGGCACCCACCTGTTGCCTACGCTAAAAGAGACTATAGCAATCGCCGAAACTTACACAACCGCGCAGGCTGGTAATATTATTGGTAATACTTCCCGCCGGGTGACCGGCGGGGCGATTGACTGATAGGAATTTTGATTTCATGGATTGAGTCGGGCGGGGGGGGAAGAACAATGACATTCATTTATATCTCCTGCTTCATTATGGTGTCAGGCGCAAGGTGAAGTAGTAACATCCTTTCGGAACAGTAACACTCAACATCTCAACAGGAATCAGCGATGTGGTTTGATCTGAACATAGAGGAGTGACAAATTCAATCCGGCTGAAATCGCGTATAAGCTTGAAATTCAAAACGGGAACCGCATTTTTCGGCATGATTTCAGTGATGATATTGTTATTGTTGATATGCGCCCGTTTCGACTCAAGTTCCTCATCCAGCTTCAACTCATACTCCGCCGCAATAACATGCAGTATTATCCGGCCTTTGCCGTCACGAAATTTCCGCATATACCATCCGCGCCCGTCGGTAGCTTTTATGTCGCTTTCGAAGAAGTTCACGAATAATATTTCAAAGAGCGAATTGTCCGTAATATCCTGCATGCGCACCGGGTTCCAGTAGAAGTTGCCGGCAAGCTTATGCCATTTTTTCTCATTGATGCATCTTGCCGGTTCGTACTTTTCCCAGGTGTCATGCGGAAATTTCGGTTCACGCACAATTTCAGGCAATTCAAGGTGAAGTCCGAAATCATCGGTAAACTGCGTTTCAACGCGCTCTGCATTTTCATCAAACACCCCGAAAGGCCCGTTGGCAATGATGATTTTCCCGGAATCAAGCCAGCGCTTAAGCGCGGTTTTATCCGATTCTGAAAAACATGCGGCGGAAGGTATGATCAGGATGTTGCAGGCGCTTTCAGGCCGGGGTATTTCAAGCGCCGTAACAGCGTCATACCCTGCTTCAAAAATCCTATTGCAGGCGGCTATGTAATCATGTCCGTAATCAGCCATGTATCCGCCGTAGTTGTCGCGGGTTTTTCTGGAAAAGAGAATTGCGATTTGCGCCTGACTTTCACCATCGAACCATTCCGGATGAGCTTTTTCAAAACCGAACGGAATACCGACCAGCTCGGAATCATCGGGCAGCGCTTCCATATCCCGGTCTTTCATATCCAGGCGTCCTTTGAGTGTGGAAAACCACATGTCCGCGCCCAGCCACTTATTGAATGCCCAGACCATGCCGGCCTGAGCTTCCGTAAAACCGTAGCCGAGCCCGATGCACGGCGCATGGTGTTGACGCGCCACGGCCAGATGATGCATCTGCGAAGCCAGGCTGTGCGTGAATCTGCCGTCAAGCGCCGGCGTGTTTCCGCACATCTCAAGCATCACGGTGTTGCATCCGGCAATAAAGTTTTCGTATGAACACGAGGTCTCATTGGATGCGGAATCACTGCTTCCGGAACAGCAGGTCATCAAAGGAAATCCTTCCGGCAGCACATTTTTTACCCCGACAAGAAATTCCCCGACGCTGCGGTGACGCATTTGGATCCAGTCTTTAAACGCTTGATTTTGCCAGTTGCCCCAGAATGAAAGATCATTGCCGGAAGGCAGAATATGATGGTATTCCCGCTCGAATTTTCCCCGGCAGTGACGGCATCCGCACGCATAGAAACGCGGAAAGAACATGCCGTCGTCGGATTGCAGTCCGTCAATGTTGGTTTCGGCAACCAGCTTTTTGACATACGAATAATAGGATTCGGCAAAATCAGGATTATTGATGCAGAATATCTCCCCGGTATAGCCAGAACCCGCCGGCTTGCCGGTAATGACGTCAAGCATCCGCCAGTCGTTCAACTTTTTGTCGCGATAATTCAACATCGCGGCAACGTCGCGGGTCGGGGCAAAAGAAACGTGGTGACGGTTTTCTATCCGCATTTTAGCCATCTCTTTGCGGTCATTGTAGCGATGCGTTAGAACTGCGGAATAATGATCGAGCAACTTAATATTGCGCAGATGCAGTTCGTCTGCAATAAATGCAAACATATCATGCAGATTCATCCACAACGGCATGAAGTCCCAGCGGAAATGCGTTCCGAAAATTATGGCGTGCGAAACGCTATTCTCCGCCAGTTTGTCCGCCCGGTAGCGTATCTTGTCTTCAAGCTGCGGCAAAGGCCATTCAAGGTCTTCCCAGCGGATCCACCAGCTTACCATCCGATAATTCGACATCGTTTTCTCCTAAAATATTTGCCGATGCCCCATGGATCGAGGATTACGCGCAACCCCAGTTCATGGGCCTTTTTAATGACATGCTGAACATTATAGAGTATGATAAAAACCTTAGCAACCGCGCAGGCTGGTAATATTATTGGTAATATCATTTAGGCACCAGTGAATGGAAGATTAAAAAAGACGTGAACCGTGACTGGTGTGCCACCGTCGCGGAGTGCGGCACTCCCAACACGGTTACCGATTTGGCCGGTCACTCCCGCGCTCAGAACAGGCGTTCCGTTCGCGGCTCTGACACGGCACGCCTGCCGAGGAGAGACGTTTTTCGCAGCTCTGCGGCGATGCCAAGGCGGCACACGGAATTGCCCGTACACCGGGGCTCTTTTGGACTTCCAGGGGTAACGGTGCTAGGTTGCGCTCGGTTTTTTTGTTCCCGGCTGGCCGGGGACGGGCGGCCGAAGTGAACCGGCAATAAAGAAGCGGCAGTCATGGCGCATATCTACACCACCATCCTCGGGTACAGTTTGAGCGGGTTGCGCAGTATCCTGGAAGTGGGCGTGCTGGCGCTGCTCATTTACTATGTGCTGTTGTTTATGCGCGGCACACGGGCCATGCCGATGCTGGTGGGCATCTCGGCGGTGTACATCGGCCTGGCGGTATTGTCGCGCTTGCTGGGATTGGAAGTCATCGCCTGGCTGCTGGCCAAACTATGGACGTTGCTGGCGGTGTTTGTGCTGGTGATTTTCCAGCCGGAAATCCGCCGGGCCCTGGCGGAAATCGGCAGCCAGCGGGGGGGAGTGGCCAACCGGGGGCGTGGCCAGCGCGAGGAGATCGAAACCGTGCTGGATGCCACCTTTTATCTGGCGGAGCGCCGGCTGGGAGCGCTGATCGTGCTGGAACGCAAGATCGGCTTGCGCACCTTGGCGGATTCCGGGACCGTGTTAAACGCCCCACTCAGCAGTGAACTGTTGACCACCGTGTTTTTTCCCAATACGCCGCTGCATGACGGAGGCGTGATCATTCATGGCAACCGCATCCTGGCCGCCGGCTGTATTCTGCCTTTGACCCAGGATCCGGACATGGCCAAAAGCCTGGGCACGCGCCACCGGGCGGGAGTGGGAGTGACCGAAGAAACCGATGCGGTGGTCGTCATCGTTTCGGAGGAGACGGGCGCGGTAAGCCTGGCCTATAAGGGCCGGCTGATCCGGGGTGTGAACCGGCAGCGGCTGGACCGGCACCTGGCCTATTTCATGCTGCGCAACCAGCCGTGGGAAAAATCCGCCCGCGCCGGGGTGGGGGCACGGTTATGGGACCGTTTTTCCGGATGGTTCTCCGACCATGGCACGTTGGACAACGAGGACGAACTGCCGCCGTTGTGATGCCGTTTAAAGAGTTGCAGGCATTGGTGTTCGGGGTTCGGGGTTCAGTGTTCGGGGTTCGGGGTTCGGGAGGTATCTGAGCGATGAACCATGAGGCAACGGGCAAGACGTATCTGGATGTTGAAGATTTACAGGTCTATCAAAAGCTTTGCCAACTTCACTTGGAGATTTGTGACCTCAGCCATGCTTGGCCGACCGAGGAGCGGTATGAACTCGGCTCGCAGATCCGCAGATCATCCATTCGAATGCTTAATGGATTGGAAAAATCGCTCGAACGGCATCTTCCCGAGAAGGAACGCCGGTGGGCCGTAGCCGAGACAACCGACGACTACGACCAGTCACCCGATCTGAACACCGAACCCTGAACACCGAACACCCTAACAAAAACGCACCGTTTTTCAAGAGACCCAGCCAAGCGTGGAATGAGGACGCTATGACGATTCGGGTGCCGCAATTCATTCGCCAGGACCTGGCCCGCAAACTGGTGGCCGTGGGAGCGGCGGGCTTGATCTGGTTTTACGTGGACAATCAGTTGCACGAGGTGGAACGGTTCAATGACGTGCCGGTCGAGCTGCGCTATGACGAGGGTGCCATCAGCCTGGGTAAAACGGTGGCCACGGTCAGCGTGTCCTTGCGCGGTTCACGGCAGCGCCTGTTGGGGATCAAGAGCAACGACATCCGCGTCCGCGCGGAAGTGCCAGTCGTGGCCAAGGGCGTTTATTTTTACGAGTTGCGGCTGACGCCGGGCAATGTCCGGGTGCCGACGGGGATGCGGGTGGCGGAGATCTCGCCGACCACCCTCATGCTGCCGGTGGACCGGCTGGAAACCCGGCGCGACGTGCCGGTGCGGGTCCGCTTTAACGGCCGTCTGCGGGACGGTTATCAGGCGGGAAAAGTCGTTGTGGTCCCGTCCACCGTCGAACTGCGGGGGCCAACCAAGCTATTGGAGGAAACCCGCGAAGTGGTGACCGACCCGGTGCCGCTGGATGACACCGTCACCCAGGGGTTTGAGGCGGACGCGCGGCTGATGGTGCCACTCCGGGTGTCGCCCAGCATTGAAGCGGTGCATGTGACCGTGGAGGTGAGCCGGCAAACCGTGCGCCAAGCGTACAAGGATCTGCCGTTGGGCGTGCTGGCCGGCCCCGACCACCCCCTGACCTTGCAGGAACCGCTCCCGCCCGTGTCCGTGACCCTCCTCGGCAACCAGGCGATCCTGGAAACGATTGACGCCTTCGCCCTCCGCCCCTTTGTGGACATCAACGGCATTACCGTGCCGGGCCGCTACCGCCGGCCGGTGCAGGTCTGGGTCGGCGGTTTGGCCGGCGTGACGGTGGAATATATCCACCCCAGCATGGTCGAAGTGGTCCTCGACCGCGCCGCGCCCGCCGTGAAATGATTTTGCGGATTCCGCAGGCAGCTTTCGGGCAACAGGCCGTGATTGGGACAGCAAGGGCTGCCTGCGGAATCCGCAAAAGGCACAAAAAGGTTTGACGGAGGGTTTGGGAACCGCCTTTCCTAAAAAGGGTGGCCCCAACATCGTCCGACAAAACGGGCACGCCGCCAGCCTCAGCGATTATGTTGTGGCATGGGCAACGCAAGTCATGATCCGATGAACACCGGGGAGCGGCGGCAATTCCGGTCGCTGGTGGATGATCCCTTTTGGAACCTGGCGCTGGAGGTGTGGCTGCTGCGCCACCTGCCGGAGGCTGCCGCCTGGCTGCTGACCTATGTCAATGCGCCGGCGGTGGTCCTTGGCTGCAACCAGAACCCCTGGCGGGAAACCGATCCCGACGCCCTGGCCGCGGCCGGCATCCCCCTCGTCCGCCGCACCTCCGGCGGTGGCGCGGTCTATCATGGTCCGGGCAATCTGAACGTGAGCCTGCTGACGCCACGGCCGCGCCATGACGCCCGCCTTTTGGAAGGTGTGCTCCAAGAGACCCTGACGGCGTTGGGGATCGCCGCCGACGTCACGCCCCGGCACGGGCTGGAGTGCGGCGGGCGCAAGATCAGCGGCGGCGCCTTCCAGTTCACCGGCCACACCGTCCTGCACCACGTCACGCTGCTGGTCACGGCCGATTTGGAACGCTTGGAAACCGCCCTGCGCCCGGCCCCGATCGCCGGACAGATCACCGGCGCCGCCGTGGCGTCCGTGCGTTCGCCGGTAGTCAATCTGGCGGCGCTCCGCCCCGGGCTCGACCTGGCCGCCGTGGAAACGGCGCTGACCCGCCGGTGGTCCGGCACTGCCGCCGCCGTCATCCCCCTCGCGCCAGATCAGCCGTGGCCGCCCCCGGCCGAACTGGCAGCCCTGCGTGCGGAGTTCGCAACTTGGGAGTGGCGCTTCGGCCGCACCCCCGACTTCACGGTGCGCGACTGGTCTCCCGAACCCGGCCTCCCGCCCGTCACCGCCGTGGTGCGCCATGGCCGCATCCATGAGCTCCGGGACGCCGAGGTAAAATCACGGCAGTTGGGAACCCCCTTTTGAGGAAAGGCGGTTCCCAAACCCTCCGTCAAACCTTTTTGCGGATTTCGCAGGCCGCCCCTGTGTCCCAATCATGGATTGTTGCACTGGGGTGGCCTGCGAAATCCACAAAGGGAGCACCCTTTTCCAAAAGGGTGGCCCCAATTTGGCAACTGCCCAAAAGGTTATAGAACGAGCTTGACAATGGAGAAATCGTCTTCCAGCGGGCCCGGTCCGCGCAGGGCATGGACATAACTCACCAGTTCGGGAATTTCGGGGCGGCCGGCGCCGCTGGCCTCCGCGAGGAAGGCGCTGAACTCGGCAAAGCTCCACATCCCGGATCCGTCCAGCCGCTCAATCTCATAGGCGCCGTCACTGATCAGGAACACAGTGGCCCCCGGCGGCACCACGGTCTGCTCCGCCTGATACACCATGTCCGGCATGCCGCCGAGGATCATGCCCTTGCCGCGCAGATTAACCACCGCCGCCGGGGCTCCCGGACACGCCGTCATCATCAGGGCCGGGGGATGGCCGGCACTGGCATAGCGCAGGGTCCGGCTGGGGGCATGGAACACCCCGTACCAGATGGTGAAGTACATGTTGTTGTGCCGTTCCATGAGAAAGGCATTATTGAGCGCCGTCAGGGTGGCGCCCGGATCGTGAAAGTCCGTCAGCGGCAACGCCCGCGAACGCAACACATTGATGGCGGAAATCGACAGCAGCGCGGCGCCAACCCCGTGTCCGCAAACGTCCAGCAGGTAAAAACAAAAATTATCGGCATCCAACCAGTGGTAACCAAAGGCGTCGCCGCCCAGTTCCGTGGACGGAATAAAACGCCATTCCGTGCGCACCAGGCCGTCCAGCAACGGGAGCGGCAACAAGGACTGCACATAAGCCGCCGCCTCGGCCAGCTCGCCCGCCAGTTTCTGCTGGCTCTCCAGCAACGCCCGGTGGGCCTCGTCACGCTCCAAGCGGCTGATATACCCGCTGGAATGATGACGAATGCGCGCCACCAGTTCGATGCGGTCGGGCAGTTTGACCAGGTAGTCATTGGCGCCCAGGGCGAACGCCTCCGCCTTGACCTTCGGTTCCTCCTTGGTGGAAAGAACGATCAGCGGCACCTCCCGGGTTGCCGCGTTGGCGCGAAAATAACGGGCCAGGGTCAGGCCGTCGACATCGGGCATCACCAAATCTTGCAAGATGACCGTCGGCTTGAATTCGGCGGCCGCGGCCAACGCCTGCCCCGGATCCTGGCAATAGCGGAACTGGATGTCGGTCTCCGCCGCCAGCATCCGGCGCACGGCCTCCCCGATGATCGGCTGGTCATCCACCAGCAGCACCCGGATCGCATGCGAGGTCAGGCCGGCGGGCGAACCCACGGCCTCCGGTTTGGCACCACGTTCTTCCATGACCGCCCCTTGTTAGGCTGTTAGGCTGAAGGTAATTCATTCTACTTTGTTACATTTCCGAGCAGTGTGCTCGTTGTCGTGTTCGTTGTCGTAATCGAATTGAGTACGATGGACGACAACGAACACGATCACGACACCGATTTTCAATCCAACAAAGTAGAATTAAGCGTTCACCCGAATGCAGTATACTAAGCCATTGGGGACCAAAAAACCAGTTTACCGTGAGATGTTCTCGAAAGTAACACGATTTTCCTATACCTGGGAGCCGTCCGTCCTCGGGCGGACGAACCCGTCATCGTCGGAGACGAGCATAATTTGGTTTGGCGGACTGTGGCCCGATAAAAAGGGCGGAACGGATGTGACGCCATCGAGTTCCGCCCGAGGACGGGCGGCTCCCGGTCTTGAAATAACGCCGATATTAAAAAACGGCTTGACCCCCAATGAGTTAAAAATTGACTTTTGAAAACACCTCTAAGGCATTGGGGATCAAAAAAATATATTACAGCTGCTTATATCCCATTGGCCAACCGGTCGGCCAATTGCCGGAGAGGCGCAAGGAAGGTCGGCAATACATCATACACGTCGCGCGCCTGCTCCGCGTTGTACACTTGGATGCACCCCGCCCGTAGCAGATCAGTGTCGGCGGGCGAACGCAAGGCGGCCTCAAGGCGAGCAACCGCCTGCCCCAAATCAGCGACAATTAAGTCATGGCGCATAAAGCACCTCGGTATGTTGCATGGCTTCCGCACGGAAGGCTGCCGTAACTCGGTTCATGTCCACATCGAAATCGGAACGCGGCCGGGCCGTCCCGCACGCCCGCGAACCAAACAAAAATACGCGATAGCCCGCCAACTGGCGCCCTGCCCTGGCCACCTGGCGCCGGATCTGTTCCTTGATTTCCTGTTCGCGGGCATTCATGGATAAACCGTACCTTCATCCCCGTAATGTACTGGCCTCAATCTACCATCCGTGCCGGACAGCGGCAACCATGGCCTTCTCCGTGCCCCGGTGTCTCCAGCGTAGCGGGTGGTGAACCACGCGCTTTCTGGGGTCACCGGCCATATGAGATGGCCGGGGAAAAAACTTTTTGGCCCACTTGATAAACCGGTTTATCGTGGTATAGTCACCGGCATGAGCACGACCCCGGCCAAAGCCGTCACCATCCAAGATTTGGCCCGCCTGGCCGGGGTGACCAAGTCCGCCGTCTCGGTCGTCCTCAATCACCGCGACGTCGGCATCCGGGTCGGGGCGGAACAGCGCGCCAAGATCCTGGCCCTGGCCAAAGAACTCAACTACACCCCGCGCGCCTCGGCTTGCGCCCTGTCCACCGGCCGGACCTACCACATCGGTTTTCTGCTGTCCTCCAAGATCTGCCTGGGGCTGGCCAACACCTATTTCGCGACCGTCCTGTCGGGCGTGCAGCAGGCCTGCCAGGCCCAGGGCTACAACTGCACGGTCAGCACCTACGACCTGTCCACCATCAAAAACTTCATCATGCCGAAAAAATTGCGGCAGCGCAGTGTGGACGGGGTGATCATCACCGGCCAGGTCGAGGCCAAGGTCATCAAACTGTTCCTGGCCCAGCAAATCCCTGTGGTCATGGTGGGCGACACCACCGACTTTCCGCTTCACGACCTGCTCGCCATCGCCTCCGACATGGTGACCAGTTGGGTGAACGCGTTCGCGCATCTAAGCCAGCTGGGACACCGGCACCTCGTTTTCCCCGGCTATTTCGACAACGACCGGCGGTCGCACGACCTGCTGACCCAGGGGATCCAGCGGTTTCAGGAGCTTCATCCCGCGTCCCCCCTGAAGGTCGACATTCCCCTGCTGCGCGATACCGGAGAAGACATGTACCAGCGGGCCTTCGCGGCCGGCCTGGCTTGGACCCAGGCCAGCCCCCGCACCCGCCCCACCGCCCTGATCAGCCATGACCAATGGTGCATCGGCTTCATGGCCGGCGTCCAGCGCGGCGGCCTGGCCTGCCCGCGCGACCTCAGCATCATCTCCAACAACACCACCCCGCTGTGCCGCTGGGTCAGCCCGGCCCTGACCGCCATCGACCTGGAACCGTACGAGCGCGGTCAGGCCGCCACCGGCCTGCTGATCGACCTACTGGAAAAACGCCTCTCATTGGCCGAAGCCCACCAACGCACTGCCGCCAGTTGGACCCCCGGCCGGCTGGTCGAGCGCGAGTCGGTCGGCCCGGCGCCGGTTGAGGCCAGCATGAAATAAGGAGACGGGACACATGCCCTGCAATGAAGCGGATTAACGTGATCGTCACCGAAACAACCAAGAACTAACCCAAGAAGCACCAAACCGAACCAGGAGACCGTGCATGAACACCTACATCATGAAGCCAATGTCGGAACCGGAAACGAAAACACCCATGCAACAAGCCACGGAAACAACCATGAAAAAGCTAAGTGTACTGATCGCCCTGCTGGGATGGTCGGGGCTGGCCTTGGGGTCGCCGATTGGGGTCTATGTCAACGACAGCTTCACGGCCCCCACTCTGGACAGCGCCGTCTGGAGCAGCTCAGGGGGCGTCAGCATCGTCAGCAATCAGGTTAAAATCACGAGCGGCTGGATCCAAAGCAAGGCGATGGTTTCCCCGACAGTGGGCGAAACCGTGATTCTGAGCGCCACGGAAATTTGGAGCACCGCCTATGCCTATAACACCTACTGGGGACTGTCCGACGCCTCCGGCAACAATTACATCATTCTGGATGAACAGAGCAACTGGTACGTGAGAATGATGAATGGCGGGGTTTCCCAAGTCACGGCCGACAAAGTGGAATGGGGCGACAAATTGCGGTACGACTGGACCATTTCCTGGAGTCCCAATCAAGTCCTGATCAAACAAGGCACGGTCGTCAAGTTTGATTCCTCCGTGACCGGCCCGTCGGGCGGCGGCAATTGGAACTTCCCGACCGTGGACATGGGCATCAAGGCCGGCGCACTGAACAATGGCAATGAATTGTATTTCGGCAGCCTCGAACTGGAAGTGGTGCCCGAGCCGGCCTCGCTGGCGCTGCTGGGCGCCGCCGGGCTGCTGCTGCTGCGCCGCCGCCGGTGAATAACGGGTGGACCTTGTGGACCCGGTGGGCACTGTGGACCCCGGTGCCAAGCCCACAGGGTCCACCAGGTCCACAGGGTCCACCACCACCCCCGCCCAGGTTTTTCCATGAAACGCTTCTCCCCCATCGAGCTGCTGGCATGCCCAGCCGTAGTCCCGAGCCATGGCGAAGGGCGAAGGCAAGTTCGAGCAGCGTTTACGCTGATCGAACTGCTGGTGGTGATCGCCATCATCGCCATCCTGGCATCCATGCTGTTGCCGGCGCTGCAGGGCGCCCGGGAAACCGCCCGCGGCGCCCTCTGCCTGAACAACCAGAAGCAGATCATGCTGGGCTCCATGAGCTACGCCGGCGACTATGACGGCTTCTTCATCCGCGCCTACGATCCCAACCGTGACCCCGGCAACTGGTGGCCGCAGCGGCTGACGATCCTGAGTTACGTGGGCTACGGGGTGCTATGGGATATTCCCACCCGCAACAATTCAATGGAGTTATGGAACTGCCCGACGGCCCGGCAGCTGGCCAGCCTATCCCCCGGTGTCACCCTGATGTGGACCTACTACCGCATCCGCAACGACTCCAACTGGGTCAACTACAACGTGGCGACCGACAATTCTTCTGGCACCTGCTGCTACCTCAAGGTCGACGCCATTCCCAGCCCGTCCCAACGAATTTACAGCATTGACGGCATCATCTCCTCGGCCAATGAACAGGGCTGCGGCATCGTCGGAGTGCAGTCGGGCGCCGTCACCGGCTACAGCGCCATTCAAGTCAGCGCGCCGGGCACCGGACAATATTGCATGGCGGGGTTCATCCACGGTGGCAAGGCCAACATGGCGTTCTGCGACGGCCATGTCGAGGGCCGGCAGAAGCCCGGCATCACCCTCCCCATGTGCGACCTCAATGAAAATTGAGCCGCCGGCCTTGGCTTCCAAGCGAACCCATCTTCTCTCAACGAGGTTTTTTCATAAGCGGGAGCCGCCCGTCCTCGGGCGGACGAACCCGTTATCGTCGGAGACGTGCATCATTGGCTTGGTGGACGGTGGCCCAATAAAAAGGGCGGAACTGGTGTGACGCCACCGATTTCCGCCCGAGGACGGGCGGCTCCCGGCATTCGAAATAACGCCGGCATTACGCGGCATAAACCAACATTCTCCGTGTCTCCGTGCCTCTGTGAGAGCATGGTTTTGACGAACCACCGGTCGTATTCCCAAGGAGTTGTCATGCTGAAAACCACCTGCCTGCTGACGTCCCTGCTGCTCGGTCCGGCCCTGCTGGCCGCCGAGGCGCGGGATCACCGCGACGTGGCCGTGGCCAACCTGCTGGCGGCGGCCGAGCTCAATGCCGGCTTTGAGACCGCCCCCACCGGCACGAACGGCGGCATTCCCGGCTGGCTATCGGCGCATGACGGCAACAACATGAAGATTGAAGTGGTGGCCGGCGGGGCGTTCGCGGGCGCCCGCTCGCTCAAGTTCAGCGGCGGCCAGGGACTGGGCGTGCTGAAATCGACCAAACTAATCGAGGTCGAACCGGGTTACAAATATTTCATGTCGGCCCGCGGCAAATTTCACAACGTCTACTTCGCGAAGTCGCACCGGTACGGCGCCGGCTTTGGCTTGTGGGAGATCCAGGCCGACCGGGAAACCGTCAACGCCGACTGGTACGACCATCAGTCGCACATCAGCCAGACCGAGGGCGGTTTTGACTGGCGGTACACGGAATTTGGGTTTGGCCTGGGCGGCCTCATCCCCAAGGAAAACACAAAATTCCTGCGCGTGGTGTTGTATGTGCAGCTTGACCCCGGCGGCGAGGTGCAATACGACGACATTCGCGTGTGGAAGGTCAAAATCGAGGACCGAAAAGTCGAGCATCAACTGAATGTGGTCGAGAACCACTCGTTCGAACTCCGCTACCGCGGCGTGGACATTCCCAATGGCTACGCCATTAAAAACCTGGTCGGCGACTGGGACTTGCAACGGGCCATCTGCGTGACGGACGAGACATACGACCGTGCCGCCTCCCTGCGCCTCACCGGGAACACCACCGTCTCCGCATCACGCGGCAGCATCGACACCAGCACCGCGACCATCCGAATCGCGGTCAAAACGGAAAACGGCAACGTCACCGCCTTTGCGCGGCTGGTGCTGCTGGACCGGGCGCTCAAGGTGATCAAAACGGAGACGGTCTGCGAACAGACCGGGGCCACCGGCTGGAAGGTCTATGAAAAGACGCTGCCGAACCTTCCGCCCGCGGTGGCCTACCTGCAATGGGAATTCGGCACCCTGCCGGGGTCAACCGGACATGCGTGGTTCGACGATCTGCGCATTGAGATCCCGTCCCAGTGGAAGGTCATTCCGAAACGGGAATTGAAACCCGCCAGCGCCAACGTCACGGTTGATTGCTCAGCGCCCTTGCGAACCTTCACCAGCCCGCTCAACGGCCTCAACGCCTGCAAGGCCGAACGTCTCTATTCCCCGACCGTCGGCAGCCGGGGCCCGTTCATGGAAGGCGACAGGAAGTGGTTCGAGGAACGCCCGCGCCTCGGCTTCCGCTATCTCCGCGTGCAGCAGATCTTCAACCAGGGCGACAAGATCTGCGTGGTGGGCGCCAATGACGGCAAGTTCGAGGTCAAGCCGGGCCGCGGCCTGCTCAACTCGCGCTGGACCGTCTCCTACATCGACCCGCGCCTGGATGACCGTGGCAAACGGTTCCCCGGCATCGTGGAAGTCGGTCCGGACGGCAAACTGAAGTTCGATTTCAGCGCCGTGAAATACTTGCTCGACAAACACGTCCTCATCGGCGGCATCAAGCCCATCATCGACTGCGGTTTGGTACCCCAGGCCCTCGCCATCGACGGCCTGCCCAACAACTCCCCCAAGGATTTCAAACAATGGGAGGAACTGAATTACCGGTTCGCCAAATTCCTGGTTGACACTTACGGCAAGGACGAAGTCTCAACCTGGCTGTTCGAGACCGGCAACGAACCGTCCACGGAACCGGAGTTCCACGGCGACCCCCGCAAGGGGCGCGACAGTGCCTACGAGGAGTTCCTCAAGCTCCAGGATTACGGCGTGGCGGGCCTCACCCGCGCTTTTCCGGAGATCTTCATCGCCGGGCCGGGCGGCCCTCCCGAGGCCTGGATCGTCCCCATGCTCGAGCACTGCGCCACCGGCAAAAATTACGCCACCGGCAAGGTCGGCACCAAGATCGACGGCCTCAGCTACCACGGCTATCTCTCCGGCGACGAAACCGGCGTCACCTGGCGCCCGTCGGAAGACCAGGCGCTCCGTTACAAGGGTTATGCCGAGCGTTACCGCCAGCTGACCGGCAAGTCCCTGCTGGTCTACAACGGCGAGGTCAACGGGTTCTATATCGAGCGCATGGCCGAGCCCAGTCATGTGCGCAACGACTGCGACAACCATGTGCAGGCCATCGCCATGCTCCAGGTCGGCTATTTCTCGCACCGGCACGACCTTGGCCCGGTCTGCTATTTCTTCGAGCACCCCAACTGGTATGCCTGCTGGGACCGGCCCGCCGCGGAAGTCCCCGAGTTCACCGGCAACGCCTCCGCCGTCACCTTTCACGGCATCATCATGCCGGTGGCCCGCGCCTACCAGATGATGGCGATGCTCAACGGCGGCATGGAAGTGCAGGCCGAAGCAAGCAACGAACCGGTCTGGGCGCTGGCAACCACGGAGAAGGACACCGTCAAGGTGCTCTGCTACAGCCTTGACTCCAATCCCAATGCCGTCTATACCACCCAGGTTTCACTGGCGGTGAAGGTGGGCAATTTGGGCAAAAAATTCACCGTGACCAAGTTCGAGTTGTCCGACACCAGGGCCAACTCCTGGTATCTGGCAAAGCAGCTGAAGCTGACCCAGCAGATGTGCGCGGACAATCCGGCGCTGGTCGATCAGATCAACCGGGACAGTGAATTAAAACCCGAGGCGATGGGAACCGTAACGACCAAAAACCAAATCGCCACCATCAACTTCGGCATGAAGTCATATAGCGCCGTGCTGTTCGTGCTAAAAAAAGTTGAATAAAAATGCGAGCTCACGCTTGTGGCAAAGGGCTTGCAGCCCGCCAGATCAAAAACGTGCTGCGCGAAGAGCGCGATGCAATCTCACCACCGGAGTCTTTACCATGGATATTTTTGTCTCCAAACTCGGCAACAACCGTGACGGCCACAGTTGGCAAACCGCCTTTCACACCCTCCAGCAGGGGCTGCTGGCCGTGCCGGATGACCGCGGCGGCCACCGGGTGATGGTCCGTCCGGACACCTACAGCGAAGCCAACCTGTACACCGCGCGGCAAGGAGTGAAGGGCGCCTACAATGAATTCGTGGGCGATGTTGACGGCCGCCTGGGCTCCGGCGCCACCGGCTGGGTGGTCATTGACTCCGGCGACCCCGCGCTGGGGTTCAAGAGCTACGACTGGTGGAGCACCGTCCGCGCCTACAGCAAAGGCTGGTCCAAGGAACATACCGGAGAGAGCTTCTCCGCCACCTGTTGGGACCGCTGGACGCTCCGTCACCTGTACGTGACCGGCAGCGATGCCGGGCTGTTTTTTGACGGCACCGACCAGGTGCGGCCGTTCTCGGTGCTGGTCGAGGATTGCGTCAGCATCGGCCGGGCCTTTGGCGGCGGCGTGGCCAGCGTCCTGTCCCGGGCCGACGAGCCGATCACCTTCCGCCGCTGCAACCTGTGGGCGCTCGACTACATCGGCGACACCGCCGCCGCCTACCTCCGCGTCGAGAACCAGGCCATGCCCGCGCAGCCGGACGTGGTCTTGGAGGATTGCGTGATAACGGCGCCGCAGTGCTGCGTCAAAAGCACCAATTATCGTCTATTTACCTATACCTGGACCCAGCTCACGCGCTGCCAGCTGATCCAGTTGAATTTCTCCCAGCCGGAAATGACCGGCACCGCGCCGGGCCAGGGCCAGCCACCCGCGGGAATCATCACCAGTGTCCAGCGCGGAGACCGCATGAAAGTCAGCCTGGAAGACTGCCTGCTCATGGGGTACCGGATCTTCGGCGTAATGGTTGAAACGGAAACCGCCAACGAGATCCAATATGAGACGGCGGGCGATTGCCGGGCCTATGTCCAGTTCAAACAGGAGGTTCCCGCCGGCTTCCGCCGGCTGGGCCGCTGGCCGGTGGATGCCTTCCAGCGCCTGTTGCCGCCCCCGCCCCGACATCAGGCGGTAGGCTGAAGCATGTTAGACTGAAGGCTGAAGGTTATTAGCCTGGATTATTCATGAAGGTCTTGACGTGGTTTTTTTGTAGCAAAGCGATTGCATCGCGCTCTTCGAGCTAGTACGTCCCGATTGGGCGGGCTGCAAGCCCTTTGCTACACTCATGAATAATTTTGGTTAAACTGTATTAATGCCATAAGGGATATGAAATGACAATCCAACGTCAATGGATCTTCGGGGCGGCGGTTCTTTGGCTTGCCGGTGGGCCGACGATGATTGCGGCCGGCGCGCCGGCAACGGCCAGCATCCGCGTCGATGTCAGCCAACCGGCGGGCAAGGTCAATCCGTGGGTATTCGGCAACAACACCATCGGCTACCAAAAAGGCTGTCCGTACGCCGATGAGGTGTATTGGAACCGCGGGGCGGGCGTGTGGGATCCCGAGCAGCGCCGCTCCGTGCCCGAAATGGTCAATCTGGCGAAGGACGGCGGCTTCGCGGTCGCCCGTTATCCCGGCGGCACGGCCTCTGCGATCCATGATTGGAAGAAGACCATCGGCCCGCTGAAGGACCGCCCGGAGCAACAATTCGGCTTGCCGGAATACCTGCGCAACTGCCGCGACATCGGCGCCGAACCCGTGATCACCCTCGCCGTCTACGCCTGGCAGGGACGGAACGCCGCCGGCCAACTCCAAGACGCCGTGGATCTGGTGGAGTATTTGAACGCCCCCGATGACGGCAAGCATCCGTGGGCGGCCAGGCGCGCCGCCGATGGGCACCCTGAACCGTGGAACGTCACCTGGTTTGAGTTGGGCAATGAAACCGACGTCAAGATCAACTGCAATTGGGGCTGGATCGCCTTCAGCCCCGAGTCGTATGCCCGAGCCTACCTGGCCTACCAGAAGGCGATGAAGGCGGTTGATCCGGCCATCAAGCTGGGCGCGCACATGGAGACCGGCATGAGCTATCCCTGGGCCTGGCCACGCCGGGTGCTGGAGATCTGCGGCAAAACAGTGGACTTTCTCATCTGCCACACCTATTTCGTCAACGGCGGCGACTTTAAAGGCCGCAGCGCGGCGGACACCTTCAGGGTGGCCCTGGCGGCGCCTGCCCAGGTGCAGGGCCATTTTGACGACTTCAACGACATGGTCCGGGTCGTCACCGGCCGAAAAGACATTCCCATCGCCGTCACGGAGTACACCTCATGCATCAACCTGCCGGAGCCGCTCAACACCCTCGGGACCGGGCTGAACCTGGCCAATATCCTGCCGGTGTTCATGCAAGATAAAAACAACATTGTGATGGCCAATTACTGGCAATTCGCCAATGAAACCTTTGGCATGGTGCGCGGCTATACCCACAAGGGCGAGAAGCTCATCCAGACCCCCGATTACCTGGTGATGCGCCTCTATCATCAGCACTTCGGCAAGGAACTGCTGACGCCACGGGTGGAGTGCGACACCTACGCCCTGCCCAACGGATACGCGACTATTCCAATGGGCGGCAAAGGCGTTGACTTCCGGCTCTTCCCCGGCAGCACGCCGGTCCGTTCGCCGTGGGAACTGCCGCCCGTCCAAACCGGGATCGAGTCCCAAGTGATCGCGGGTGACGTCTTCACGGTCACCGTCAACACCCCGTCGGCGACCGAGTATTCCGGCGCCTGGAAAAGCCTTGACGTAAAACCCAATACGGGGTACCGCTTCTCCGGATGGGTCAAAACCGCGAATTTTCACAAAGTCGAGGAAACTCAGGGGCAGACGGTCTACTCAGCGTTCTTCGAGGCGCGTGACGCCACCGGCGCGGCCAGCGCAAATGTCGCCGGCACCACCACCCCCGAATTCGCCGCCCAGACCGCCGGCACCGCCGTGGTGGGCGACAATCACGGCCTGGGGGGAACCGAAGGCTGGACCAAGCTGATGCTGGACTATGTGACCGGGCCCGCCACCACCCGCCTGTGCCTCACCGCCAAGATCGGCGGCAGCCGGATCCCGATCCACGGCCAGGCGTTCTTCAAGGAGCTCTCCTACCAGACCTTTATCCCGCGGCGCTTCCCCGCCCCCCCGGTGCTCTCGGTCAATGCCAGCCGCGCCTTCGACGGCACAACCCGCAAGGTCTATCTGATGATCGTCAACCGGGACATGGAAGCGCCGGTAACAACCCGCATCAACCTGGCGGGGGGCCAGCCGGCATCCGCGCGGACCTGGGAACTGAACGGCCCCTCACTGGAGGCCAAAAACTCGCAGGCCAACCCGAATCTGGTCAAGGTCACGGAACGCGATCTCGGCCCGGTGGCAAACGGGTTTTCGCTTAACCTCCCGCCACACTCCGTCACCGCACTTGAGGTGACCGTGAAATGACGAATAGACCGCCCCCAACGTGGCGAGGCACTCGTGCCCGCCCCTGGAGTTTGGCACAAATACGGGAATCTTTGGCGGATTTCGTCCCGTAGGGACTGAGTGACAATAGGCAGGGGCTTCAGCCCCTGTTCCAGAATATCAAAAAAAGGCGTGCCGTAGGTACGCCGCGAACCGCGCGGCCACTCTGACCGCGAACGCCAGGGGACGTGTTAAATGATCGTGGCAACCCTGCCTGGCCCCATTCGCCGCGTACCTACGGCACGCGAAATGGGGGGTGACAAAACAGGGGCTGAAGCCCCTGCCTATTCCCGCCCCGTCCCGCTGGGACGAGAAAGCCG
>CAITYL010000299.1 GCA_903896595.1 uncultured Lentisphaerota bacterium | reverse complement strand
CTCTTGAAATAACGCCGATATCAAAAATCGGCACTTGCCTGGTCACGAGTCACGTTTTATTTCCGCTTTCAGCTTTCTTTATTTCTGCTTTCCCCTCAACCCCTCAACCCCTCAACCCCTCAACCCCTCAACCCCTCACCCCCTCAACCACCCAACCCCTAAACCGCCCAACCCCTAAACCACCCAACCCGCTTGGCGCGCCCCCCATGTCCGCCTTTTTCCACATCGCCCGCAACACCTTCCGCGAAACCCTGCGCCAGCCCATTTTTTTCCTGGTGCTGGGGACCGCGCTGGCGCTGATCGGCATTTTCCCCATCTTCACCCTGTTCGTGTTTCGCGAACAGGTCAAACTGGTGGTGGATAGCGCCCTGGCCACCTCCCTGCTCTTTGGCTGGGGGGCCGCCGCCCTGGCGGCCAGTCACGCCATTTCCCGCGAAATCCGCACCGGCACGGCGTTGCTGGTGCTGTCAAAGCCGGTCGAGCGCGGCACTTTTCTGGCCGCCAAGATGGCCGGAGTGCTGGCCGCCCTGGTCCTGTTCATGTTCCTAACGTCCCTGGCCACCTTGGTTGCCGTCCGGGTCGCCCGTGACCAATTTCAGCTCGATAATCGTGCGTTGGGCCTTTATTTCGCCACCCTGGCCGTGGGCTGCGCCGTGGGCGGCGTGGTCAATTTTAGCCGCCGTTCCTCGTTTCCCATGGCGGCCGTGCTGGGGTGGCTGGTGCTGCTGCCGGTGACTGCCTTGGGGGTTGCCTTGTTGTCCCCGGGCGGCGGTGATGTGCCCACCGGGTATGAATGGGAACTGCTGCCCGCGCTGCTGCTCATCACCCTGGCCGCGCTGGCCATGGGCGCCCTGGCCACCGCGCTCTCGACCCGGTTGGACCTGGTGCCCAATGTGGTGCTATGCACCGCCATTTTCCTGCTCGGCCTGATGTCCGACTACCTGTTTGGCCGCCATGCCGGCGGCAGTTTGCTGGCCGCCATGCTTTACGCCGTCATTCCCAACTGGCAGCTCTACTGGATGGCCGATGCCCTGGCCGCCCACAAGCCCATTCCCTGGGACTACGTGGCGTGGGCTGCCGGCTACACCGTGCAGTTCATCGCCCTCTTCGGCCTGCTCGCCGCCACCCTCTTTCACAACCGCGAAGTCGGCCGCCAGTGCCTGGTGTGAAGCGGGGTAGGGAAAAAAACGTTTCAGGAAAGTTTTCCCTGGCCGCGAAAGAAAGTAAAAAGGATATGCACCAGGCATAGCGGTTGTCGCCGCCGTTACGGGCGTGGCCGCCGGCGGAAATACATGGGAAACGCCCCCCCGCGTGGTATGTTACAACCATCTAAAAGTAGTTGCATTTTTTAGTAAAAAGAATGAGAAGGGATAACTATGATCGTGCCGACCGATATTATCCGTTTTGTATATGGCGCAATTGACGACGTGAATGGGTTTTTGCCAGCAGATCAAAAACTTGTCAAAGCCGCTGACACTGTGTTGGTTGGGGATGGTGCAGGATTGGACTCTCTTGGACTGGTGACGTTTTTGGTGACAATTGAAAATGCCTTTTCTAGCCATGCCGGCATTTCATTGGGGCTTCCTTTGGTGGCAGCCGATCCGGAGGCCTTGCAATCCATGAAAACAGTCGGTGACTTGATTGCATTGATTGAAACCAAGGTTGCACGGTGACCACCATGGATGGTGATCGGCACAACTGTCTAATCGCTTGTGATTTTACCGCTGATTCTTTGGCCGGTTTAATCGCGAATGCAGCCACGCAACCAGGTGTGGACGTCCATGCACTGCCTCCCGCTCAATGGCGTCCCCTGCTTGACGGGCAAGTTTCGCCATCGGAAGGAACCCAGACGGTTTTCCTTTGGGGGCGTCCAGAGACCCTATCTGCCGCATTCTCCCGGTTTCTCCAATATGATGACGTCGCGATGGATGAACTTTATAGTGACGTTGATGCGTTTTCAGACGGCGTGAAGCGGATCAGTGAACGGGTTCCCACGGTTTTGGTCGCATCATTGCTAATTCCGCCGTATGTACGTGGTTGGGGGCTTTTGGATCTTCGTAATGGCTGCGGGGTCCGCAATGCCCTCATGCGGATGAACATGAGATTGATCGATAATTTATCAAAATGCTCGGGCGTTTTTATCCTTGATGCTTCCCAATGGATTAAGAGCGGCGACACAGCGTGGGACGCATCCATGTGGTATTTGACTAAAATACCTTTTTCCAATAGTGTATTTCGTCTCTGCGGTCAAGATATTCAAGCGGCATTAGCAACGATTTTCGGGCAGACAAAAAAACTTGTGGTATTAGATCTTGATGACACGTTGTGGGGAGGGATTGTGGGGGATGTGGGATGGGAACAATTGCGTTTGGGTGGCCATGACCCCATAGGCGAGGCGTTTGTTGATTTCCAGAAGTTTTTGCTGACATTAAAAAAACGAGGGATTTTACTGGCGGTGGTTAGCAAGAACGAACACTTGGTTGCCGTGGAGGCGATGCGTCGTCATCCTGAAATGGTACTGCGTCTGGACGATTTCGTTTCCTTGAAAATTAACTGGAATGACAAGGCGCAGAATATCGTTGAAATGCTAACAGAACTCAACTTGGGCGCGCCGTCGGTGGTGTTCCTAGATGATAATCCGTTTGAGCGTTCACGGGTGCGGGAGGCGTTGCCAGAAATTTTGGTACCTGACCTTCCTGAAAACAAGTTACACTATGCACGCTTTGTCGCTTCGCTTTCCTGTTTTGATATGCTGAACGTTAGTGCCGAAGACCGACAACGCAGCCAGATGTACATTGCAGAACAAAAGAGGAATGAATTGAAGCGCACCACTACTCTTTCACCCGATGAGTGGTTGGGTTCCCTTAATATTAGGATTCAGATTACACAGCTCTTGGCGGAAGATTTTCCACGTGCGTTACAGTTGCTTAACAAAACAAATCAGATGAACTTAGCTACTCGCCGGTTTACTGAGTCAGAGTTAACGGCGTGGACCAAACTTGCATCTAACCGCTTATGGACCATTCGTGTGAAAGATAAATTTGGCGATCTTGGACTGGTTGGAGTCGTTGGGATTGCCATTGATGGCACCGTTGCTCGAATTACCGATTTCGTACTCAGTTGCCGGGCTTTCTCTCGCCATGTAGAACGCATTATGCTCAGATTGGCCGCTGATGCGGCCAAGTCATCAGGGTGTTTGTCGGTGGTCGCGCGCTATGAACCGACTAGCAAGAACAAGCCGTGTCTCGAGTTTTTTAAGCGATCAGGATGCATGGTGGTTGATGAATTTGTGTTTTCGTGGAATCCCCTGAATATATACCCAATCCCATCTGGGATTACCGTTGATGGAATGACGCAATGAATACCTATAATATTTTTGGTGAAGACGCCACCTTTCATCATGTTGGACTGGTCGTTCATTCTCTAACGAAAACCGATGTAACTTGTTCGGTTACCGTGGACCCGTTACAGCAGGTTGGCGTCGCCTTTGTGTCACTCCATGGTTTAAGTGTGGAACTAATCGAGCCGGTTACGGATAATTCACCGGTCAGGCAATCATTGCTAAAGGGGTGCCGTTTGCTCCATCTTTGTTATGAGGTTAATGATGTTGAAGTGGCAATCAAAAATAGTATGCAGCATGGTTTTTGTTGTATCGCCCGTCCCAAGCCTGCCGTAGCGTTCGAAAATCGTCTTATTGCGTGGGTATTTAGTCCCGTTTGGGGACTTTACGAATTTGTCCAGCGGCAGCGCGGGGTGGATCATGATCGAACTACGTGAATATGCAACACATGACCTTGACGCCGTCGTCGCGTTTAATCAACGGCTGTCAACAGGAAGCATAAAATACCAATTTCCCGTAGACTCTCATTATGGTAGTGCGAATGATACGGCGCTAAACAATTGCGATAACATCTATAAAAAGCGGTATTTGGCTGTCGATGGTATTGCTGTGCGAGGTGGGTATAATCTTAAGTGTCAGACATATTTGCTCAATGGAATCGTTCGGCCTTGTTCGTTTTATCAGTTGCCGTTGTCTGAAGGATTGATCGACAAAAAATACAACATGTTGGGGTTATCATTGCTACTTGATGCATTGAAACGCCAGCCGTTTCTTTTCGGTCTCGGCATTGGAGGAAAACAAGAAGCATTAGCGAGAATCGTTGCGGTTCTTGGTTGGAAGGTTATAACCGTGCCTTTTTATTTCACCATTATACGCCCCTCACGTGTTTTTAAATATATGTCTTATTTACGGCGTTCGTTTAAAATGCGTTTTATTTGTGATGTTTTGCGCTATTCCGGTTTGGGCGTTTTAGGAATATTATTGGTGAAATTATACGCAAAAATGCGTGGTTATAACAGCATAATAAAAGATACGACTTACGAAGTGGTAAACGTGTTTGATGAATGGGCTGATTTAATTTGGGAAAAAAGCGTCGGTAATTATTCGTTTATTGCTAAACGGTCTAAGCATGTATTAAATCAATTATATCCACCCGACAACAAGCGTATTATTAGGTTGCGCATAAGTAATAAAAATGCAACGGTGGGCTGGGGGGCTCTGCTGTTGACCAAAATGCAGAAGGATAAGTATTTTGGCGACTGTGTGGTTGGCTCCCTGGTGGACTATTTTTCGATTCCAGGTCGCGAAGCACTTGTGGTTTCCGTTTGTACCCAATATTTGCGGATGGCCAAGGCGGATCTTGTTGTTTCAAATCAATCGGCGGAAAAATGGGGAATGGGTTTCCTTGAAAGCGGGTATTTCAAGGGGCCGTCGAATTTTTTATTTGCGCCGGCTCCTGCTATTACTAATGAAATAAATAAGACGGATCCACATTTTAAAAACGTTTTCTTGACTCGTGGCGACGGTGATGGGCCGTTGGGTTTATAGGTGTTTCGTTAGTGGGACCACCGTTTCTTTGTTTTTATTGCCAGTTGCGACAATAACCATTTGATCTGAAGCGTAGAGATGGCTGTTTTTCCTAATGGCCTAACAGTATGTTGGCTGCCAATGTGGTCAAGCAATGTTGTAGCGGGGACGAACCATCCCGCCTGCCCCGCGAGACGGGTTAATAGTTCTTTCAATCGTGTGTTTAGATCGATAGTTCCAAAATGTGTATAGACGATGCAGGCACCGCCTTCTTCACACAGACGGTCTTGATTTTTTTCTGATAGCAGTGAGGTTAGTCTGGAAGTCCCGGAGCCATCACTTGAACTGAACCAGTTGTTTACATATGGTTTTTTATCATCGCAATAGGGCATGAATGGATCCATATTTAACGTATTAATATCATAAAAAGTGAAATTTCTTACATATTTTATATGTTTTTTACAGATATCTCCCCAAAAATATTTACTATTATTTTCATCTCCACAGTATGTTCTTTTTTGCTTTAATGAATAAAAAAATTTAATCAATCCGTTGAATCGTTTGTGCCCCCAATACAAACAGTCTTTTTGGCCAAAATGATTAACATGAATATTGGGATAATGTCCTAATACTTGATTGAAAAAATTAAACCCTTTGATAACTCTTTCGCGGGTGGAAGATTCATCGGCCACGCCGTGAAGGGCGATTTCAAATCCCCGGTGCTGGAGATTGAGGATGAATTGACGGTATGGGACATCTTCCAGCGATTCTCCGCCACTTATGCGTGCGCCAATCGGGGATAGCGGCCACACGGTTTTTGTCGTTAAATAACGATTGTCATACAGAAAATTATAAATAGGGACGCATTTCTCTGTTGTACCTTCATCTGTGTCATCAACAATGGTAAATGCAAATTTCTTATTGTATGGCCAAGTGGTTTTTTTCATCTAAAATATTCAATCGATAAAATTATTAAAAAAACAGCAACATATTACCACGCACCTAGAGAATTGCTGCGTCTAGGCGCTTGGGACTGAATTTTAGGGGCGTTCAAGAGGTCACTATATTTGATTTTTCGTCATTCCCTGTCAATTTTCGAGCGGTTGCAAACCAATGCGCGGTCGGTTTAAGTTGGTCGCGCGTGGCCTGCGAGAAACGGTGGTTTCGCCAGTTGCAGTACCAAATCTTCATCAGGCGCAGCGGGTGACGCAGTTGCCACGGGCGCATGCCGCCGGCATGCCAGGCACCGGTGCGTACCATGCCCCGAAGTTGCGGCGGTGTTTTAAAGGCATCGGTCAACAAGCCGGTCAGTTCTGCTTGCGAGTAGTGCCGCAGATGATCGGGATTGTAGTGGGGCGCCAGATTTTTTACGCAATCCCCGTTGGGGGTGGTCATGAAGAACCAGCCGCCGGGCTTGAGCACACGCTGCACCTGTTCCAGAAACCGACGGTCCTGCGCCACATGTTCCAAAACTTCAATGGCGATAACACCGTCGAATTGGTTGTCCGGCAGGGTACAGGCGGTCATGTCTTGAAACAGGACCTCCACCACATTGGAGCGGCGCCGGAGCACCCGTGTCCGCATGGCATTGGTGAGCCCGAGCGTCAATGTCTGCTGCCTGGCGCTTTCTCGGGGCAGGTCCATGATGGTGATCCTGGCCGGCAGCCCGATGGTGTAGGGACTGTTGCGGCCGCCCACATCCAAAATTGACGGGGGAGTAGGCAAGGCCGGATCGCCCGGTGCGCGTGGGTATCCTGTGCGCCGTTCTTGAGCAAGCAGAGAAGACAGGGTTTCGCGGACCAACCGCCGATGTGCCGGCCAGACCGGTTGAAACAGCAAGCAGAAATGTTCAAACCAAGTCATCGCGTCCTTGGGTATGCACAGGTGATGGCGGTTTGGAAGGTATGAACTCAGATTATTTATCGCCAAGATCGCAAGGCACGCAACGGTCTACAACCCCTATGCTATCAGAGTTGGTTCATTGTCACAGGCGCGGATATCCCGTTACGTTTTACGCCTCACGTTTTCTTCTTTTCAGGCGGTGGCGCGTCGGGCTTGTCGGCGACAAAGAGAGCGGACGCGAGGCCGAAAATGAAACAGGTCATAGCCAGGCGGGTGGCGGCATGCATCATGGTCATGGCACTCCACAGCATAAGGCCTACGCAGATGGCGCGGCCAGGTGCGTTTCGCTGGCGGAAAAAGTTTTGCAGCGCCATCACCCCCATCAGTAGCAGGGCGCCGAGTCCAAAAATGCCGTGTTCCGCCAGCAATCGGGTGTATTCTGTGTGCCCTGCGACTTTGGCAACTTCGTACCCTTGAACAAGTAAAATGGTCTTTCCTGGGCCGACCCCGAGCAGCGGAAAACGAGTGAACATGTCCCATTCGCTTTTCATGAGTAGGAAGCGTCCGGTGGGTTCAGTGTCTGTAATTCGGTACATGAGTTGGCCTTGGGTAAAGCGGTCCATGCGTGGCAGTACATAGAAGCCGCCAATGACCACAAACGCCACCATGCCCAGCACCAAACGTAGGCGTGCACGCGGTGTGGCCAGTAGGAACCAGAAGGCACCGAAGAGGCCGGCGGCCAAGGAATAGAGGCCGCCGCGGGAAAAGGTGATGGCCGAGTGCGCGGTAAAGCCGATCATGCCGGCGGCCATGACCGCCATAAATACCGGGTTGGCATTGCCGGGGCTAAGGCAGAGCAAAAGGAAACAAGTAAACGCTCCCAAGCTGAGGCCGGTGGAGACCTGATTAGGACCGAACCCGCCGCTGGCCCCGAAATTGGACTGGGTGCCAAATTTAATCTCGGTGGTGGCTATGTTATTCACCCCCACCACGCTGGCGGTGATCAATGGAACAATGATGAACAAACCGATCAGGGTCAGGTCACGGCTGTTCCAGCGGGCATTGCGATACACCCAGACCGCTATCATCAAGAGAAGGGGGCCGGCCATGTTACCGGAAATTTCTTGACGCGCCCATTCGAGTTGGACGTTAGCCATGGTTAACAAGGCGGAGGGGATCAGCAACAGAAAATAGAGCGGCGCCACCCCGCCGCGCATAAACAAACTTTTGCGGAGAATGACGGAAAGGAGAATAATAATAATCGCCCCCTTGCCAAATTCCCAAAAAATAGGAACCTTGGACATGCGCCACATCAATTCACTGCCCGCTAAATACGCACATATGCAAGTTATGCTACGAAGATTCCCTTTCCACGCCACAAATATACCGATGATCAACGCTAACCAGGCCTGAAGAGCGCCCATTATCGGCGTGTGGCGGATGACCAGTCCCAAGGCCGCATGCAAGGCGGCGGCGATCAGGAACAGCACCAAGGGTGGCGTCCATGAGGCGTCCTGGTCGTCAAGGAGGGAAGATGGTAGCAATTCGGGCATGGGAAAAACCGTAAAAAGCAGAAATTGTGAAAGCGGGAAGAAAAGCAGAAATCACGAAAGCAGAAAGCTGAAATAATTTTGAATCGTGAGGCGTGAAGGCGTGATGCGTGAGGGGGAGGGGCTGGCATTATCCGAGCCCGGAACGTGAGTGACGGGGCAACGGTTGAGCTGTTAAAAAGTTATCGATTTGACCGGTCACTTTCGCGCCCAGGAGTGGCGCTTCGTTCGCGGCTCTGAAAGACACGGGGGGCGTTTTGGGCCGGTCACTGACGTTCGCGGCTCGGACGGAAAGCGGAAATCATTCACCGCGAAAGAACGCAGAGACCGCGAAAGAAGACGGGGGCGGGGAAATGGATGCTTATCTTTGCGCTCTTTGCGTTCTTTTGTGGTTAAAATTAATTTTACACGGTCGAGCACGTGCGGCACGAAGCGCGCGATGCAATCGCTTTGCTACAAAAATTGTTCTGAATGATTCACGCATCACGCCTCACGTTTTACGTGTCACGTTTCACGAATCTTCACATCTTCTTTTCCCGCTGCAACGTGGCGATGGGCTTGGTGATTTTTTCGGTGGGCAGGACGGGCAGATGTTGCCCGCTTTCGCTCTGGCGGTGGCGTCTGGAACCAGTTACCTTAACCTTGGGTTTGTGGAGCAGGATGATGATCCAGCCAATGGGCCCCAGCAGGCTCAATAGCAGGGTGTGGATGGGGTGTCGATGGGTGATGATGCCCAACGTCATGCCGACACCCAGAAAGACGCAGACCACCAGGACCGCAACAATGGCATAATCGGCCACCTCATGGGTCTGCACCTTGCCGCTGAAGGCGTCATCCACGTTTTCCCTGGTTGCCTTTGCCCAAACGTCCGCGCCGCCGGCCAGCAACATTATCAGCAAGATTGGTGCGAGATAATGACTAAATAACTTCATGAGGGAAACATGGTGTTGTGAAGGGGAGTTGTCAACTTGAAAGGAAAAGCAGAAATTGGGAAAGCAGAAAGCAGAAATGAAGCGTGAAGACGTGAAACGTAAGGCGTACGGGGCTGGCATTATCCGAGCCCGGAACGTGAGTGACGGGTCAAAAAAGTTGACATCTCCGAGAGAAGGCTTGTTCGTTTTGGCCGGTCACTGACGTTCGCGGCTCGGAAAGAAGGTGTGGGTCACCCCTATAGCGATCCGCTTCGTGGGACTTCGAACCGGATTCGGCTCGGGTTTGGAGTTCACACTTCAGTGGGGGCTGTTTGCACGTCCAAGGCGTCGCCTAAAGGCGGAACTCCGAACCCTGAACCCTTTGAACGGAACCAAAAATTTCAGTTTTCCCAATTTCTGCTTTCTGCTTTTTCTTATGTTTTCCCCCGGCATCCCTTGCAAATGGGGGTCATGGCCGGGTTGCGGTGACGGTGGCCGTGACGGTACTGCCGCATCAGCGGACAGTTCCACAGCGCGGTCAGCGTGCTGTCCCGGATATTGCCCAGCACCAGTCCCAGAGGATTGCCGGTTTGGATGTCCGAGTAGGAACACAGCGGGACACTGCCATCCCAGCGGACATCAAACGCTTTCAGGGTCATGATGCACCGGGATTCCTCGCGGACCACAGGGGCATACGCATCGGTCAGATCCCCGCGGAAATTGAGCACGAACTGGGGGGACACAACGGTGGCCACCGGCCGCCAGTAGTCCATGACCTCCCGTTGCCGGGCGGCTTCCGAGGGACGAAGCATGACGCGAACGGCCACCAAGGTGCGGGCCTTTAATTCCTGTTTTCGCTGCCATAGGCGTTCCAAATTGTGGCGCAATCGGGCAAAATCGCCGCCGAGGCGCGTGCTTTCATACGCGGCGGCATCCGCGCCGTCCACGGAAATATCCAGTTCATCAAAGGGCAATTTTAGCACGGTGTCGATCAAGGCGTCGTCCACCTTTTGCCAGTTGGTGGTCAACAGCAGAAACGGCGTCACGGCCCGCAACCGACGTGCGTACTCGGCAAATTTGGGGTGCAGTGTGGCTTCACCATTGCCGACGAGCAACACCCGGGGTATGTGGGCGTCGCGGATCTGTTCCACCAGGCGCGCAAAAGTGACTTCGTCCATGAACCCCTGAGGACGCAGCTTGCGCGGTGACGGACAATACACGCAACGCAGGTTGCAGTGATTGGTCAGCTCGATCGACAGCATGGGGGGCGTTTTGGCATCCGGTAGCACGAAGGGGAACTGGGTCCGAAGCAGTTCGCGGAGCGGGACCCGGCCCAGGCATGCGCGCAATATGTGGCTGTACAAGCCGGCGTGTTCCCAAATACGCCGAAACCGGCTGGCCTGGTTACGTTGCGGAAGCGGCGTGGGCATGAGGAAAAACCTCAAAAGCTGAAATTAGGAAAGCGGAAAGCTGAAATAAATCGTGAAACATGATGCGTGAAACGTGAATAGTGGGGAGCAGCTGGCTGTTATCCGAGCCCGGAACGTCAGTGACGGGTCAAAACGGTTGACGTTTCCCAAGGCAAGTGTGTCCGTTTTAAGCCGGTCACTGACGTTCGCGGCTCGGATAAGGAAAACGCGAATCGTGTAACTGTCATGTGGAGTACGGCAATTTCAAGGCCGTTCAGGGAACTGCTCCTTGGGCAGGGGTAATCGTTTGCAGTCTGGTGACGTTTTTTGACCGATTCCGGCCACGGCCGGAATCTTTAGAGTGCGGTGGCTCGACACCGCTTTAATACTGCATTTTTATACAGCACGTTCCAAAATACAGTATGAAAGCGCCGTCAAGCCGGCGACACTCTAAAGCGCCAGCCCAGTTCCTGGCTGGCGCAGGCTGCGTTTTAAGTACAATCGCCTTATTTTCGAAGAAGTGTCTCCAGCTGTTGGATCAGGCCGGGCAGGCGTTGCGACAACGCGAACCGGCCCAAGAAGCGTTCCCGGCCGTGCTGCCCCCACGCCTCGGCTTCGCTGGGGGTTGATAGGACGTGGGGCAACACTGCGGCCAGGGCCTGATCATCGCCGATGGGAAACAATTTTCCGTCGAGCCGGTCCCGGACGATTTCCGGGATGCCGCCTGCCGCGGCGGCCACTACCGGTCTCCCCAGTGCCATCGCCTCCAACACGACATAACCGAACGCCTCGCTCCGGCTGGGGCAGACCACGACCGCGGCCTCTTGCATGGCCTGCAATACCTCCAGGCGCGGACGGTTCCCGGCAAAGTGGCACTGGCTGGCTATGTCCAGCCCGGCCGCCAATTGCCGCAGTTCCGCCGCCGCCGGACCCTCGCCGAAAAAGACGCAACGCAGTCCGGGAAATGCCGGTTTCAGTCGCGCCATGGCCCGCAGCAACACATCCTGCCCCTTGGCTCGATGCAAAGTTCCGACGCAAACCAAACAAATGTTGGGAACCCCCTTTTGAGGAAAGATGTTGGGGCCACCCTTTTGAAAAAGGGTGCTCCCCCCGCGCTCCGCGCTTCGCAGTCCCGGCCCCGCCGGGTCGTTCACATGTTCACTCTGCACCCCCCTTCCCAAAACTTTTGTATCGTTTTGCGGATTTCGCAGGCAGCCTCCCACTGTCCCAGTCGTGGTTTGTTGTTCTTGGGCTGCCTGCGGAATCCGCAAAGGATGCAAAAAGGTTTGACAGAGGGTTTGGGAACCGCCTTTCCTCAAAAGGGGGTTCCCAACATGGTCTGCATTCTGAAGTTCGGGAAATTCTTCCAATGGGTCGCGCATGGCGTTGGGCACGACTAGGCATTTTTTGGGGGCGAGGCCAAATGTTTGGATGGCGTCTTGGCGCGCCGCTTCGGAGACGGCAATGACGTGGGTGGCCAGGCGGTAAACCTGCCGGCGTCGTCCGTTCAGCCAGCGCAACCGGCGCGGGCTGAGTCGCGGGTCGTAGCTGTCATAGTCCGCCAGGGTGTGATACCAGGCAATACGCACTGGCACACGGGCCAGCCAGCCGGCCAGCAGCAGCGGCGTGACCGCGCCGAAATTGGCGATCAGCCCAGCCGGCCGCAATTGCCGGAGGAGGCGCCAAGCAAACACGATGTCTTTGATCCCGGTGGGGCGCGGCGATGGCCAGTGGGCGTGGGAAGGAAGTGTGGAGTGCGGAGTGCGGAGTGCGGAGTCGGGAATGGGGAATGCGGAAGGGGAAGAGGAAATGCGGAGTGCGGAGTGCGGAATGCGGAGTAAGGAAGGGGAGGCGGGAAGGGGGAATGGTGAACCGTGGACGGGGGACGGTGGACTGGCGGTTGGGGGGGGAGGGGAGGCGGCCTGGGCTAATGGGGATGGCGGTGGGGAGAGGAACGTCACCGGCGTGCCCTGGGCGCATAGCGCCTGACCAAGCGCGACAAAGAAGCCGGGCGTCGGCAACGGCGTCAGCGCGGTGGCAATGACCCATGGGCGCGGTGATGAGGAGAGGGGGGGCATGTGTATGGAGGCGTGAAACGTGAATGCGTGAAGCGTGAGGGGAGGGGCTGGCATTATCCGAGCCCGGAACGTGAGTGACGGGTCAAAAAGGTTGACCTCATCCCAAGGGACAGTGTGTCTGTTTCGGGCCGGTCACTGACGTTCGCGGCTCGGATAAGCAAATGTTGAATATTGAAGTACGCAGGCTTTCGACATTCAGCATTCAAAATTCGACATTGGCTTCGGCTTTTCTGTAGCATAGGGCTTGCAGCCCGCCAGATCGACAACGTGCTGCCCGAAGAGCGCGATGCAATCGCTTTGCTACAGAAGAAAAGGCATGTTTATCCGTGGCATCCGTATAATTCGTGGTAAAATGGTTTCGTATGCACAACGTGCGCGTTACGCGGGATTCTGCCGACAGGTTTCCAGCAACCAACTGGTAACCGTTTCTGGCGTCCATTGGTCTTGGAACAGGTGCCCAAAGGTTTCCAATGCCAGCAGACGCCCGCGGTCATTGGACGAAAAGGTCTCATAAAGCCCGGAGAAGTCAGACCACCGGATCTGGAGCAAGTCCAGGACGAACCCGTCTTTGAAGGCGGCCGCCGGAATGGCGTATTGGGCCAGGCCATGGACGCCAAACCCCCACTTGCGGCGATACGCGGTGGCCTTGGGCAGAAGGCGTGTGGCCACGCGGCGGACAATCGCCTTGTCGACAATGAACGGATGACGGAAGGAATGAAAGCGGTGGGAAAACGCCATCTTCTGACGGATGGGCAGGTTCATGGCGAACGCCACCATCTCTTCGTCCAAGAACGGGAAGCGGGCTTCAATGGAATGCATCATGCCCATGCGGTCGTTGCGATGGAGCAGAGCCAGCAGATGGTGCTGAAGCAGGTCTGAACTCCAGGTCTGGTATTGGGCTTCAACGGGTGGCAGGAATTGGTAGCGTTGCCGCATCTCCTGCGCGTGCCGGCGGCGGGACAGGTTCTCCGCCAGTAAATTGGGCAGCAGTAACTTGTTGTTGCGCCCGAATACGACCTGCTGGATCGGCGGGAACATGCCCAGCATGGCTTCATAGCCCCGGAGCGGCGCGTGCAGCCACTCCAGGTAGCGGTGATAGCAGGGTTCCGGGTAACCCAAGAACAATTCGTCACTGCCTTCGCCGGTGAGGGCGACCTTGATTCCCTGCTGGTGAGCGAGCGCGGCGACAAGCGAGAACGGCACGGCATTTTCAAAATAAATGATAGGGGTTTCGTATTCCCAGGTGGTGGCGGCCAGCAGAAACAAATAATCCTCTTGATGGTACTCGGTGAAATGAATGGGGAGTTTTAGGCGTTCCGCCAAGCCGCGGGTGGCGGCGCGCTCGGAACCTGAGCCTTGCACATCCACGGAATAAAGGTTGAGGCCGGGATTGCTTTGGCTCGCCACCGCCGTGATCAGGGCCGAATCCACGCCGCCGCTGACAAACATCCCGAGCGGTGCGTCGCTGACCAGCATGCGGGCGATGCCGGCGCTGAACACGGCGGTAAACTCGTCGTCAAGGGCGGCCGCGCTCTGCCGTTGGTTGGCCCGATAGCGTTCGGGCGACACCAGGTCGAGCAAGTGGAAATAGCGTTCGATTTGCGTGCCATGTTCACGGGAACAGACCATGCTGGTGCCCGGTTCAATGGCGTGCACCCCCGTGAACAAGGTCAGGTGAGTGGAGGCTTCCGCGGTGCTGGCCAAGGCATAAAGGCAACGGATGGGGTCCAGCTTGAGTGGACAGGCCTGGGCCAGCACTTTGATGGTGGAGGCGAAGAGCAGGGTGTCGTTGTGTTGGCACCAATACAACGGTTTGATGCCCAAACGATCCCGCGCCAGCAATAGCCGATGCTCCAGGTGGTCGTAAAAGGCCAGGGCAAACATGCCGCGGAACCGCTTCAACGCGGCGGTGCCCCAGTGGGCCAGCGCCTGCAACACGACTTCCGTGTCACCGGTGGACTGGAACCGGCAGCCCAGTGCTTCCAGTTCCTGGCGCAGCGTGCGGAAGTTGTAGATCTCACCATTGAATACCAACGCAAACCGGCCCGTGTGGTCGAACATCGGTTGATGGCCGGCGGGTGTGAGGTCGAGGATTGACAAGCGGCGGAAGGCCAGGGTGCAGGCCGCATCCGGGGCCTGCCAGACCCCGCTGTCATCCGGCCCGCGTTGGGCCATTAATTGGGTCAGGCGCGGCCAGTCGCGTGCCGTGGTGGCTGACGCGCCGTGGAGAATGAATTCACCGGCAATGCCGCACATGGGGAAGGGATCGGAGGTTGGGCGGTTGAGGGGTTGAGGGGTTGAGGGGTTGAGGGGTTGCGACGTGGCAGGGAGCGACGGGCATTATCCGAGCCCGGAACGTGAGTGACGGGTCAACAAGGAAAAACTGAAATTAAGAAAGCAGAAAGCAGAAGTCGGGAAGGCGCCGAACTAGTCTACCGTGTATTACACCGATTACACGGTCTTCGTCGTATTAATTTTCGTTTTTATCGTCTCTCGCAAAGTGCGCAAAGAACGCAGAGAAAATCATGTGTGTGTTATGCAGTTACGGTTGTTTTCTTGGCGCGCTTTGCGATCTTGGCGAGAGAATAATCGTTACACGTTGAGCTACTTTCAAAAGTCCCGATCAATTTGGCACCGTTTTGGAGTGCGGCAATTCCTTTGCCGTTTTTTCATGCTCGATTTTCCGTAGCGGTTACCGTTGACCCGTCACTAACGTTCCGGGCTCGGAAGGAACCGGATGTTCTGGATTTTGAACAGGAGGCAACAGAGACCACAGAGGAGTTGTTCTCTGTTCTCTCCTGATTTCTGCTTTCAGCTTTCCCTATTTCAGCTTTTCCCCTACAAGCCCAAGCATCTCTTTTACGGCGGTTCGATAATTTTCGTAGGTGAATACTTGGGCGTGCTGATGCGCCAGGCGTGCTTCCCGTTCCAGTCGTTCGGGGTGGTGCCAGTAGGCGGCAATCGCGGCAGCAAACCCGGCCACCTCGGTGGGCGCCAAGACCTGGCCGCAGCCAAAGCGCCGCAATTCGTCGGCAATACAACTAATATTCCCCGCCACCGGTACTACGCCGTGCGCCATGGCTTCCCCAATGACCTTGGGCCACCCCTCGCTGGCGGCAGACGGGAGAAGTAACAGGTGAGTGCGGGCATACAGCGGTTCGATCTCAGGCCGTGGCAACCAGCCATGAAAACACAGGTGGGATGTCAGGCCAAGGTCGGCGGCTTTGATCCGCATGGCGGGTTCGTCTGGACCGCTACCCACGAGGTCGAGTCGGGCAGGAATCCCTGCTGCTCGCGCCATGGCGGTGATTTCCATGGCACGCTCGGCTCCTTTGTCGGCGGTGAGGCGACCGACAAACAGCAGACGCATCTCGTGTTGCAGTGGTGGTTTTGCCATGACGGAGGCGCCTGCGGCCAAAAACTCGCTTTGGGAGAAACTCGGATTGTGGAATGCATGCACCTGGGGCGGCATGCCTGGCCATGTGCCGTTGACGGTCACCTCCGCCCGGCAACGGGGGTTGCGCAACCACCAGCGTTCCAGCGCATAGGTCCAAGCTTCAGGCTGGTCTCCCGGTTGCCAGTTGCCGGCGAACTTGAACCAGAACCGCTGGCCGGGCCGTGGTCCTGACGGGGCCAAGGCGAGCAAGGCTAGCAGGCTGACCGCATCCGGGCAGCGCACATGCACCACGTCCGCCCAGCGGCGCAGTCCCAGGATCTGGCGCCAATAGTGGGGCGCGTGGCAAAAAATTCCCAACCGGCTGCGGACGCTTTGGCCGCCAATGGCGGGCATTGCCACGATTTCCACGTTGGCGGCCGCATGCCGCAGGCAGCCCGGATGCGGCGGGCCGGCATGTACGGGCGTCAGATGCCGCACCTCATCGAACACGGTTGCCAGCATGTCCAGCTCGCGCACCGTCGGCCCCCAGCCGGCCAAGCCCCCGGCCGGATCACGGTAATAAGGCGTACTGGAAATGATGGCGAGGCGCATGGGTGAAGAATGGTTGAGCGGTTGTGGGGTTGAGCGGTTGGGGGGAGGAATGAGCATTCAATATTCGACAGCGAGAAGAAACAAAGGTTAGGCATTATCCGAGCCCGGAACGTCAGTGACGGGTCAAAAAGGCATGCGGTCTCACAAGAAATAGGGTGTCCGTTTTAGGTCGGTCACTGACGTTCTGCGGCTCGGACAGAACTTTTGATGGGGCTCCATTCCTCCCCCCCCATTCCAACCGCTCAACCGCTCAACCGCTCAACCGCCATCACCTCCGCCTTTACTTTTCGCAGATATTCATCATAGGTAAACTGTTTTGCCGCTTCCACTCCACGCTGCGATTCCGCTGCCCAGCGGTCCGGGTGAAGGCAATACTCCAGCAGGGTCCGGGCGAATCCCAAGACATCGGCGGGCGGCAGGGCCTGGCCGCATCCGAACCGGGTCAGGTATTGCTTAATACAACTGATGTCACTGGTAACGGGAACCACGCCATAGGCCATGGCCTCGCTGACCACTTTGGGCCAGCCTTCGGTTTTGCTGGGAAACAGGAGAATATGCGCCTGGCTGTAATACGGTCCCAGTGCCGTGTGTGGCACCCATCCGGCAAAGTGCAGATGTCGCGTGAGCCCCAGGCTGTCTCGCAGCCGTTCGTAGGCCGGCCGGTCCGGACCGTCACCCACCAGGGTCAGGCAGGCATCCTGGCCGGTGGCCCGTAACGCGGCCAGCACACGAATGGCGGTGCCGGTACCCTTGTCATCCCGCAAGGCGCCGACGGACAGCAATTGAATCCGCCCCTGCAATTGCTTGTGGGCCGCGCATTGGGCACCCACCGACAAGTCGTCCAGAGTCAGGCTGGGATTGAAAAAGGAGCGGATGTGAGCCGGCTGATGGGGCCATTCCCCGTTGACGGTGACTACGCCGCGGATCAGATTGTGCTGCAAGGCCCAGCGTTGTAATGCCCATATCTTGCGGTGGGACATGTCGCGGTTCCAGTCCCCGGCGTATTTTACCCAACGCAGGTTGGAACGCTTGGACAGTGCCAGCAAGATCAAGGCAAAAAATGTGATATTGGCGGGACAGCGGACATGAACAACATCCGCCCAGGAAAGCTGGTGGTAAATCGTTCGCAGATAAAGCGGCGCGTGTTTTAAAACTCCAAGTTTCTCCCGCCAGTGATCGCCTCCCGACGGGGGGAGTGGAATCAAAGAGATATTGGGATGGGTATAAGGCAATGCACTCTCGGGGGGGGGGGCAGGATGGAAGCAACCAATATGGCGCACTTCGGAAAACAGTGTGGCGAGCCGGTTGATCTCACACACGGTCGGACCCCAGCCAGTGATCTGGCCACTGGCTGTTCGGTAATGGGACATGTTCGAGATAATTAATAGCTTGGGCTGATTCATCAATCAATAGTGCTCTTGAGGCTTTTGCCGCAGTACGACTAATGCCGGGTGCCAGGTTGTAGGGTTAGGGGTATCAAGAATGATCGGCCGATGGCGTTTTGATCATCAGGCGGTTGTACAGGTCGTACCACTTGGGCATGACAGCGCCAATATCGAACGTGCGTTTGGCGTAGGCATGCGCTCGGCCGCCAAGTTGTCGCCGGCTGGCCGCGTCGAGGGTCGTCAAGGCGTCTAGGGCGCGTGCCAAGGCGGCTGGGTCACTGGGCGGCACCATGGTGCAGACGCCGTCCGCGGCGACCTGTTGGGCGATGCCGCCGGTTTGCGTGGACACCACCGGCAACCCACAAGCCATATACTCAATCAGCACCAACGGGCCAGATTCCGACCGGGACGGCAGAACGGCAAAATCGGCCCCCTTGAACCATTCAGCCGGGTGATTCTGTTCTCCGGCAAAATGAACCGGCAATTGCTCGTCCCGCGCTCGTTGCTGGCAGGTCGCGGCATAGGTCGCATCCCGGGCGCCGCCGATGACTACGATGATGAAGCGGTGACGTTCTTGGCACTCGGCAATGGCGTCCAAAAGCACGTCAATGCCTTTTTCCGGGCGGATTCCGCAGGCGACGACGCCAATCAGAACCTCCGGCGCGATACCCAGGCGCGGGCGCAGAGTGCCAGGCGCCACCGCGTCGAAGCGGGACAGATCCAGGGCATTATTAACCCAGCAGGCCCGGTCACGGGAAACGCCGGCGGCCCACGCCCATTCTTCCAATCGGGAATGTACGCCCACGTATTGACTCAAGGTATGGCGGGCGGCAAACGGGAACCACGCCGGCACGGTCGTATCCAACTCGATCTTGCCATAATGATCATGAAATAAAATGGGAATGCGCACGGCGCCACAGGCTTTGGCGACCATCAAAAACGCCAACGTTGACCTGCCATGCGCATGCAAGACCTCCACGTGATGTTGCTGGATCACCTGTCGCAGCCGCCACAACGCCAAAACATCAAACCGATGAGCCCGCCGTAAGTCGAAGACGGGGATGCCGGGCGCCAAATCCTTGGCTTTGGGGCCGCTGCCACGGGTGACGCAAACGGCGGTGAAATGGCCATCGCGATGGCTGCGGTTGGCGAGGTCCACCAGGACCTGTTCCGCGCCGCCCACCATCAGGGCGTCGATGATGTGCATGATGCGTGGTTGGGGCATAGGGTAATGTATCCGCAGGGTAAGTGTTTGCCCGTTACAGAAAAGCAGATCCCGAGAAAAAATTAACCACGGATGGCACGGATATGGCGAGACTGTTATACGATAACAAAAGGACGATGTCCATTGTGCAAAGCGATTGCATTGCGCTCTTCGAGCTGTTACTTCCCGATTGGGCGGGCTGCAAGCCCTTTGCTACACTCATGAATAATCCAGGCTAACTCAGCACAACTGGGTTTTATCCGTGTAATCCGTGGTTAATGGTTTTTTTGACCGCGGATCACGCGGATGTACGCGGATAAGGCAGGAAGACCTGGCACGCCGCACGTTTCCCTATTATTTTATCCCGGCGTTATTTCCAAACCGGGAGCGGACAACGACGGCGTCATACCAGTTCCGCCCTTCTTACGGGGCCACCGTCCGCCAAACCAATGATGCGCGTCTCCGACGATGACGGGTTCGTCCGCCCGAGGACGGGCGGCTCCCGGGGATGGGAAAACAGCATTACGCTTGAAAGCACCTCGGAAGATATGGAGTTATTTCAACTTCTGGTGATGTGTAGCCCGGTGTCGGACAGCCCCACTGTGACGAACCTGGCCTTGGCGTTGGGCGGGTGCCGGGTGAGTTCGGCGCGCAGGCGCCGCGCGGCTTCGGCGTCCTTGGCCAGGAGCAACAAGTACCCGCCCCCGCCGGCCCCGAGCAGTTTGGCGCCTGCCGTCCAATCCCGAATGCGGGCAAGAATCTCCTGCACGGCGGGCGGATTGGTTCCGGGGTCCAGTTGCTGGTTCAGTTCCCAACTGCGCCGGATGGCGCGGCACCAGCCATCCCAATCGCCGCGCAACAAGGTCTCATAAGTTTGGCGGGCGTGCCCGCCAATCTCGGCCAGGAGCCGCAGGTGCGGCGCCGAGTTGAGAAACATCCCCCGGACAATCTCCTGCAAGATGCTTTTGGCGACCCGGGTGATGCCGGTGTAATACAGCAGCACCCGTCCATCGGCGACGGCGTCATTAAAGAGATACGGCGGTAGCCAGCGGATTTCCGGGGTTTGCGTCAGCCCCGGCTGGGTGACGATTTCCTTGAGACCGCGGGTAAGGCCGCCGACCTGGTCCTGCCAGCCGCCGCCGGTGGTCAACAGTTGTTCCAGGGCGAGCGTACGACGGCTGATCTCCGCCGTGTCCCAAGCCAGCCCGCAGGCATTCCCCAAGGTGCCTAATAACGTGGCGGCTAAAATGCTGCTGGTGCCCAGGCCGGAGCCCTTGGGCACGGCGGCCAGGAACGTGATGTCTAGGCCACCGCCAAAGGCGTTCAGGGTCTTGGCCAGATCCGGCTCGGCTTCAGCGCCGAACTCCGGCAGGAATCCGGCCAGGGCGAGGGCCGCCTTGGGGATGGAAAAGGCGTCGCCCACGGTTTGGCACTGGCGTAGTTCGGCGCTCTCGTGGATTTGCGTATTCAGCCCGAGATCGATGGAACGCAAGGTAATGACGCGTTCTTCGGTGCGGTGGACAAATACCTGAATCGCGGGCTGGCCATTGAGCTCAACCCCGGCATTGACCACGCGCCCGCCATGCCGCAGGCAATAGGGCGGGGTATCGGTCCACCCTCCGGCCAGATCCAGACGCAACGGCGCGCGCCCCCAGACGATCTGATCCTCCAGCACCGCACAGCGCGGGCGGACGGGGGTGGCGCGAATACTGGCGACAATCGCCTCGCGCAACGCCTGGAACGCTTCCGTCTCCAGTGCCTGCCAGTTGGCCGCGCCGCAGCGTCGCTGGACAGCCGCCTCAAACATGCGGGCCTGAATCTGCTGAAAGAGCTGGTGCTCGTCTCCGGCGGGGGCGCCGCTCCGCGGAGAAGCCAAAGCGGCAAAGGCATTGCCGCACTCCAAAACGGTGTCGTTTTTTGGAGTGCGGCGAGCATCGCCGCCCTGGTTTTCGGCGCTGGAAGCGCCGTCCACCTTATTTCTGCTTTCTGCTTTCTCAATTTCTGCTTTTGCTGTGATCAGCTTCGCCGTGGCGGCCAGATCCAGCGTGTCGAACAAATCCGTCCCGCGCTTGGCAAACAGTGCGGGCAGGGCGGTCTGGAAGAACTGCCGCCGCTGGGCATAAAGGCTTGGCAGGTCGGCCCACTCGCCCAATTGCGCGGCGCTGAGCTTGGGCAGGGCCAGCCAAGTCGCCCGATGGCGCTCGCCGTCGGGGGACTTGGCATCAAACAACCATTGCACAAACTCGCCGTCCATGGCGTCGCTGGCGAGCACCGGGAAGATCGGCGCGTCCTGAATGTCGTTCTCCGGCGCCCCGCCCGTGTCACGCAGGACGGCGGCCAAGTCCAAGCCGCGCTCGGCAAACCACGCCGCCGCCGGCTGCCCCAGCCACAACGTGCCAGCAACGTCCAACGCCCCACGAAACAAATCATCCAACCCATAAATCCGCAAGCAAAAGGCGCTGATGTTGGGGCCACCCTTTTGAAAAAGGGTGCTCCCCAAACCCCTTCCTAAAACTTTTGTTTCGTTTTGCGGATTTCGCAGGCAGCTTTCGGGCGACTGGCCACAATTGGGGTCGCAGGGACTGCCTGCGGAATCCGCAAAAGGTACAAAAAGGTTTGACGGAGGGTTTGGGAACCGCCTTTCCTCAAAAGGGGGTTCCCAACATTCGCTACCGGTGGTTACCGGCACGATGTCCAGGCATTGGCCGGGGGCGAGGCGCAGCTGCCAAGCGTTGGCGGGGACGCCGGTAATGACGTGGTCGCTGGTCAATAGCCAATCTTTGGCCACGCAACTATTTTCGACCCAGAGCCGGCGCAACGTTTCCGGGCGTGCGGCTTGGAAATCGGCGTTGAGGATGAAGCTGTCGGGGTGCTGGCGCGGAGCCGCGCCGCGGAGTTTGCGCTGGTCGAGCTCCAGATTTTGCAACGTCGCCGTGGTCTGGATCATTTCCCGGCTACTGCCAAAATGATGAAACTGGCCACCGGGCAGCGCGACAATGGCGGTAGTCAGGCCGGCCAGGTCGGGGTCGGTCCGGGTTGGCGTGGTACCCAAGCCCAAGCCGAACTCGGCGTACAATTCATACGTGCGCGGCGTGCCGCCGGCAAAGTGCTGGGCTGTGGCGTCCCACCCGGTCTTGGCCAGCAGCGCGGCCAGCGCCCGGCCGCTGAACAGCCAGACCCCGGTATCAACCAGGAAAAGCTGATCCGTGGCCAGTTCACGCACCGTGGCCGGGGTCGGTTTTTGCAGGAAAAAGGAGAGCGTTTCCGGGTGTCGTCGCGGACAGAAAAAGACCCCGTGATGACTGGCCTGTTCCGGTGCCACCCACAGGCCGATGCCGACAATGTCCGCCGCCGGCAGTTCCGGCAACTCCGCGTCCGCCAGCAGCAGCACATCCCCCGCCGCGACCATGGCCACGGTACCGGGCGCGGCCCGCTCCAACAGTCGTTGGTACAACGGCAGTTGCAGGTCGAGCAGGGACTGGTCCAAGCGTTGCGCCGCGCCCCAGCGCAGGACGGGCATTGGCGCCAACGCCTTGCCGGTGGCGGCATAGGCCGGCAAACGCCGACTTTGGCCACCGGCGTGAAGCATCAGCTTGCGCGAGCTTTGCAGCCAGGCGTCGAACGTGGCGCCGCTGCCGGTCTGGCGCCAAGCTTCCGCCAGCAGGTGCGCCGTACCGCCCCCGGACCCGAGCTTGCGCCCGGGCGGATCGCAGACCGGCACCCATTCCGGCAACGCCCGCCCCTCCAGCGCCGCGAAGTGCGCAATCACGGCCGGTGGCAATGAAAGAAGTATTTGCATGGAAGTTTATATGATGGCGGGGAAGGGGAAAACTTTTGAGGAAAGTTTTCCCCTTCCCCGCGCCCCATCCCTTTTCAAACCTTTTTGTTGGCCGCTTCTGGCGCGAGGCGCGCCAGAGGCGGTCAACAAAAAGACGGCACTGTTTTTGGAGTGCGGCAATTCCTTTGCCACATCCGAGTCCGGAAAGTCAGTGCCGGGATAGTTTGTCGTGGTAGTAGTTTTTCGCGGAAATGAACATAACCGCTAATTGATGCCACTGGATAAAAAGCATGGATAGGGTTGCCGCGCACTGTGCGTTGCCGTCCGGATAGTCGTGGGCCAGATTGTTTCTGAGCACGCGCAGGGTTTGCCAGGTTTCGGCGGACGAAATAATGCCGGCTTTTTCCAGTTGGTTTAGGGTGTCGATGAACGGGCGCGGGTCATCGTTTCCCGTGATCATGCTGACCAGGGCGGGAAAGAGGCGTGTACCCATGGCGTCCTGCAGTTTGGTGAACCGGTAAATGAACTGATCCAGAATCGCCACGGTTTCTTCCGAGAGGGATTTAATTGTTTCGGGGGCAAGCGGAAAAAAGGGGGCCAGTTTTTGGGTGCCGCTGGTCAAGCGTTGCAGATGGGCCTCGCCTTCCTGTAGCGCGGCTTCAATCTTGAGTTGCCAGAGGTCGCTCATAATTCAATTCCGTGTTGGAGAGCTTCACGCACGACTGGGCGTACATCCCGAGCCGGATCGTTGGTGACGAGCATGTCGATTTTTTGCTCGCCAAGGGCCATTTGGATTTTGGTAAGCGCCATGATTTTGGCCACCTCTTGTGCGCTTTGCTGCAGGTCGCTGACCACCAAAAGGTCGATATCGCCCCCGCGTTTGTGGTCGTCAACCCGTGACCCAAACAGAAACACCTTGGAGATGCCGGGGAATGCGGTGTGAACGGCCGTTTTGACCGTCGTTACGTTTTTTTCGGAGAATCGCATGTGTGCCCCCCTCTCTTGATTTGAATATACCGCAAAAAACCGGCACGGTCTGATTTTGGGTCTATGCTCGTGAAAAAGCAGACCACACGAGAAGACGTTAACCACGGATGGCACGGATAACACGGATATGGCAAGGCTGACGTCCATTGTAGCCAAGCGATTACATCGCGCTCTTCGAACTGCTACGTCTCGATTGGGCGGGCTACAAGCCCTTTGCTACCCCCATGAATAATCCGGGCCAATGTAGCATGGTTGGGCTTATCCGTGAGATTCGTGTAATCCGTGGTTGAATTCTTGATTTCACCGGAATGTGTGTGGCATAGGGCTTGCAGCCCGCCAGATCGACAACGTGCTACGCGAAGAGCACGTTGCACGTGGTTTTTTGACCGCGGATCACGCGGATTTACGCGGATAAGACAGGAAGATCTGGCACGCCGCATGTTTCCTATTTTTTAATCTCGGCGTTATTTCCAGACCGGGAGCCGCCCGGCCTCGGGCGGACAGCGACGGCGTGCACACCAGTTCCGCCCTTATTTATGGGGCCACCGTTTGCCAAACCAACTATG
>CAITYL010000298.1 GCA_903896595.1 uncultured Lentisphaerota bacterium | reverse complement strand
CCTGGATGGCGGTTTTGCACCATGCAAGAAAGCCGCTTGACGATAGTATGTTATGAAATAAAGTCACACCGAGATGAACCCAGTTTTAAGCATAAAAATCAACTGCAACACTTGAGTAAGTTACGATGTATGATCGAAAAACGCTTGCTTCCCGCCACGACCTGGATTAAATTAAAAAATAAGGGTTCAGGTTGTCTTGATGCGGATGCATCCGGCAATTGCGTCTGGATGCCTATCTTATGTTGGGCAGCAAGACAAACGAAAGGAGAACACAAATGCTTGAAGCATGGCACATGTGGGTCATCGCGGGGTTAGTCCTCTGGATCATAGAAATCTTCACACCCGGCTTCGTCCTCGGTGTCTTCGGTGCTGCATGTTTGACAGTGGCTCCGTTTGCAGGTGCAAACGTTTCGTTCAAGATGCAGTTGCTGATTTTTGGTATCGCAACGGCAATCATGTCCTTGGGCATCAGACCGCTGATACTCAAGCATTTCTATGGCCGAGAGCCGAAGATTAAGACTAACGTTGATGCACTTATCGGCAAGTCTGGTTTAGTTACCGAAGTTATTGACCATCCACGCGGGACCGGAAGAGTAAAGATTGGAGGAGAAATATGGCGTGCCATCACGCGAAACGAATCACTGGTTGAAATTGGGCAGAAGGTAACCGTTCGAGAAGTTGAGGGGAATAAAGTCGTTGTCGAAACAGTAACCGAAAAGGAGAGGATAGCATCATGAGTATTCCATTGGTCATTATCGCAGTATTAGTCGTCTTCATTGCTATATTCGCGATTAGAGGATTCAAAATCATACAACAATCGGAGACGATGGTTATTGAGCGCTTAGGGCGATACCACCGCACTTTGTCATCAGGCATTAATATCATCTGGCCAATATTTGACAAACCTCGTTCCATCGAATGGAAGTTCATCAAGACAGATGTCGATGGAAAGGTAATTATTCGGAAAGACACGATTGCGCGAATTGATCTCCGTGAAACCGTTTATGATTATCCCAAGCAAAACGTTATCACGCGGGACAATGTCAATATTGAAATCAATGCTTTGCTGTATTTTCAGATCACAGATGCCAAAAGAGCGGTGTACGAGATCGCCAATCTGCCGGATGCTATTGAAAAACTGACGCAGACGACTCTGCGCAATGTTATCGGCGAACTTGATCTCGATCACACCTTGACTTCTCGGGACACCATCAACACGAAGTTGCGAGCCATACTCGACGAAGCAACAGACAAATGGGGAGTGAAAATCAATCGCGTTGAGTTGCAGGACATCAATCCGCCGGACGACATCAAGCTTGCCATGGAAAAGCAGATGCGTGCAGAACGTGACCGACGCGCAACAATTCTGGAGGCAGAAGGACAGAAGCAGTCCGAAATCCTCAAGGCGGAAGGAGCGCGCCAGTCAGACATTAATAGAGCCGAAGGCGTTAAACAATCACTTGTTCTAAGAGCAACAGGTGAGGCAGAAGCGCGAATCAAAGTCGCAGAAGCAGAAGCCGAGGCCGTCATGAAGGTTACAAAGGCAATCAAAGACTCAGGCGGCAATCCAACTACGTATCTAATCGCCCTCAAGTACATCGAAGCATTGAAAGAAATGGTGAGCGGCAAAGACAACAAGGTTGTATATATGCCTTACGAAGCATCCGCTATGCTTGGATCAGTCGGAAGCCTTCGCGACATGTTTACTTCCCATCAATCAAAGACATAATTGCCCAACAATCGCATGGAACACTACGGCGAGCCCGCGGCGGGCTCGCCGAGGTTCATGCGTGACGTTCGGCCCGGAAATGAATTTACTTCACCGCGGATCGGTGATAACATGGCAACATCATGAAAACAGTCTACGTCGAAACCTCGATCGTGAGCTATCTAACCGCTCGTCCAGCAAGGGATCTGCTGGCAGCGGCATGGCAAAACGCGACGAGCCGATGGTGGGAAACACAACGGCCGCGATTTGAACTGTTCACCTCGCAACTGGTTGTCGATGAATCCAACGAAGGGCATCCGGAAGCGGCGCGCCGCCGACTGGACGCACTGGCGGAGATCCCACAACTATCTATGCCCGATCCAGTAGCCGATCTGGCTGTGGCGTTGCTGACCGAGGGTGCATTGCCCCAGACAGCGACCGACGACGCGCTTCACGTCGCCGTGTGCGCCTATCACGGCGTCGATTACCTGCTGACCTGGAATTGCCGACATATCGCCAATGCCGAAATGAAGCCCTTGATGCGCAGTGTCTGTGCCGTTCACGGCTACACCTGTCCTGAGATATGCACTCCGTTGGAGCTGATGGGAGAAGAAAATGAAGGATGAAATCATTCAAGAAGTCTGGAAAGCCAAAGACGCGATTTCCGCCAGGTATCATTACGACGTGAAACGTCTTGTGGAGCACCTGCGCTCTGAGCAAAGGTCACAAGGAATTCGCGTCGTCAATCTTCACGGCCGGCAGCGCACCGAGATCCGAACAGCACACTGAACGCTATCGTCGCTTCGCGCCGAAGCGTTAGTGTGGTCGGTCGGCGCCGCTCCGCGGCGATGCCAAGGCGGCAAAGGAATTCCAATAACGGTGGTCACGCATCACGTTTCACGTTTCCGTCTCACACATCGCGGCGGGTGTAGACGACGGCGGCCACAGTGAGGAAGAGGGCGGTGTAGCCGGTGGTCCACAGGAGGTCGGTGCCGATGCGGGCCCAGGGAATGGTTTCCAGCACCGCCCATTTCCACAGCAGCATGTGGTAGACGGGCAGATAGGGGCGGAGGTTGGAAAGCATGGGCAGGTTTTCCGCCACATACGAGCAGAAGAACGTCGCGGTGGTCAGGATGGCGGCGGCGGCGAAATGGCGGGTGATGGCGGCGGCCATCAGGGCCAGGGCCACGGTGCCCGCTAGCATGGGCACGGCCAAACCGTAGGCCAGCAGCACCCGCCACAGAGCGACGGGCCAGGGGTGGACAATAATGCCACCGCCGAGTCCCATTAAGGGTCGGAAAACGATCAGGTCACCCGTGCTCTTGAACAGGCCGGCGGCCAGCAGGTAGCTGGTGACGAGCAGGATCGCCAGCATGGCTAGTGCGTACCCCGTCAGGGCCAGCCATTGGCCGACCAGCAGTTTCCAGCGCGGGGTTGGCCGCGCCAGCAGGAGGCGGATCGCGCCGGTATCGAACTCACTGGCGAAGGTATGGGCCACCAGGACGGCCAGGGTCATCGGGAACAGCAGATACATGCATGGGGCCAAAATGGCCAGGGCATAGGTGAGGGCGTTGAACACCTCGGCCAGCAGTTCGGGCGAGAGCTGCCGCCGGAGTTCGTGCGGATCGTGCCGGCCCATGAGGAACGCCACGCCGAAGAGCAGGTTGACGAACAGCACCACGCCGAGTCCGGCGAGACTCTTGCGCTGGGCCATCAGCTTGCACCAGTCAAAGCGAACTACCCACCACATGGTTCCCGGTCCTTCCTGTTGGTTGTGACGTAACTGAGGGGGCGGCGGTTGGCGCCCGGTCCACCATGAGGTTTATACGCCTGGGCCGGCTGATTGTTACAGGAAGGGTGAGGCGGTGACGGTGGCACGGTGAAGGTTTGATGTTTTTATGGCTATTAAATGTTTGCTATTTATGGGCGGGATGGCATATTCTGATCGTGGCTTTCTTTTTCGTGTGCCGTGGGCGATAACGCAAAGGTGGTGAGCAAAAGGTTGGGGGTGGTTATGAGCGAGAATGGTGGCGGGAATTTTGGGAGTACTGGGAGTAATGGGAGTGCCCTTTTGCCTTCTTCGCAGAACTCCCAGAACTCCCATGGCTCCCATCCCATTCTTCGCGCCGGAGGCGACTATCAGACTCTGTTGTCCTATCAAAAGTCTGAAGTGATCTATGAAATCACCTACCGTTTTTGCCAGCGTTTTCTCTTCAGGGGTGACCGCACGATTGACCAGATGGTGCAGGCGGCACGCTCAGGCAAACAGAATATTCTCGAGGGCAGCAAAGCGGCGACGACCTCCAAGGAGACCGAGATCAAGCTGACGAATGTGGCCCGAGCGAGCTTTGAAGAACTGCTGGAGGATTACCGGAATTTTTTACGCGTGCGTGACCTGGCCGCTTGGGATAAGCAGAGCCGCGAAGCCCAATACGTCCGTAACCTGGGGTTGGCCAGGCCGCTGACCTTTGCGGTGTTCCGTGAGTTCGTCGAAACCCGGCCCGCCGGAGTCGTGGCCAATATCGCCATTTGTCTGATTCATCAAGCAAACTATCTGATCGATCATCAGCTTAGTGGGTTGGAGAAAGGACGGTGGGCTTCGGGAACGCATGACTCGCGCCCGCCTGCAGGTGAGAAACCAGCCAGGCGGCAGAGCGTGAGCGGTGGGAACACTCCTGGGAATAATGGGAGAACTGGGAGAACTGGGACCAATGCACCTCCCATAGCTCCCAGATCTCCCATGGCTCCCAGAACTCCCACTTCGCCCGCCGGCCGGCCGGTCCCCCGGCTTGCCATGGCGCACAAGCGGATATATTCATCGGTAACGGGCAAGCCGAAGACACACGTGCGTCACTGCGGCGGGAGGATATGCCATGGCCGGAATGGATGACAAATCATTTTTGGTGCTGTTTTTTGAACCGGTGCGGGCGTTCTTGGAAGAGGAGGCGGTTTCAGAAATCCTCATCAATGGCCCCAACCGGATTTATGTGGAACGCCGGGGCAAGCTGGAGTTGACGGACGCCAAATTCGTCAGTGAACCGGCCCTGAGGGCGGCTGCCACCAACGTGGCCAAATCGGTTGGCCGCCAGTTCAATGAGGACAATCCCCGGCTCGATGCGCGCCTGCCGGACGGGTCGCGCGTGCATGCGGTGCTGCCGCCGTTGACGCGGGGCGGCACGGTCATTGCCATCCGCAAATTCCAAAAAGAGAAACTGACGGCGGCGCGGCTGATTGAGTTTGGCAGTGTGGATGAGACTGGCGCGCGCATCATCGACACGCTGGTCAAGCTACACCGCAACATCATTGTCTCCGGCGCCACCTCTTCGGGCAAGACCTCCGTGCTCAATGTCCTCAGCGGGTTCATTCCCGAGCGGGAGCGCATTCTGGTTTTGGAGGACGCCAACGAGCTGCAGCTCCAGCAGCCGCACACGGTGTATTTCGAGACGCGCAAGCCCGACCCCAACGGCAAGGGCGAGGTAACTATCCGCGACCTGTTGCATTCGACATTGCGTCTGCGTCCCGACCGGTTGGTGGTTGGCGAGATTCGTGGCGGTGAGGCGCTGGACCTGTTGCAGGCGCTCAATACGGGGCATGCGGGCAGCATGTCCACCATTCACGCCAACAGCCCGCGGGATTGCTTGATGCGTCTGGAAACGTGTGCGTTGCTGAGTGGCATTGACATTCCCCTCGCGGCCTTGCGCCCGCAGGTCGCCTCCGCGGTGCATGTGGTGGTGCATACGGCGCGTCTCGAGGACGGAGCGCGCAAGATCATGCAGATCGCCGAGGTGTTGGAGTTGCAGGACGGCCAGTATCGCACCCGTGACCTGTACGGTTTCCGCCGCACCGGCCTTGCCGCCGATGGCAAGGTGTTGGGGCGTTTCGCGGGGGGCGGTACACCGCCGTCCTTCCTGGCGGAGGCGCAGTTGGTCGGCTTGCCCCTCGACCCCGCCTGGTTCGCCGCCGCCGCGGGGTGAGACCTCTATACTGTGAAAACGAACATTCAACATCGAACATTCAACGTTCAACGTTGGATGTTGAACGTTGAATGTTCGATGTTCGGTGGTGAAAATACGGTAGCCGTCGGGGTGAACGATCACATTAAGGTGCGGCGGGCGCCGCGGGGTCCGCTGGCGGTCGGGGTTGCACCAGAGTGGCGGGATCGGCGATCGGCAGGAACACGGTGAAGGCGGCGCCTTGGCCGGGGTCGCTCACCGCTTGAATTTCGCCGCGGTGCCGGCGAACAATGTGGCGGGAAATGGACAGCCCCAGGCCAGTGCCCTGGCCCTTGGGTTTGGTGGTGAAGAACGGGGTGAAGATTTGGTCGCGCGCTTCGGGCGGGATGCCGGCGCCGTTGTCCGTGATTTGGATGGCCCAGTGATTGCGGCGGGTGCCCTCGGTCACGGCGGTGATACGGATGTGCAACTCGGGGGCAGACCGCCCCTTGGTGGCGTCGCAGGCGTTGCTGAGCAGGTTCATGAAGACCTGTTCGAGCTGGCTGGCGTCGCCCAGCACGTAGGGCACCGCGTCCGGCAGCTCCTTGATCACCGTCAGGTTACTCTCGTTGATCTTGCCGGTGACCATGAACAGGGCATCGGCCAGTGTTTGGTGGAGATTGACCAGTTCCGACTGGTTTTCCCGGGTCCGGCTGAACTCGCGCAAGTGGTTGGCCAGCCGTTCAATGCGTTCCGAAGCCTTGGCAATGCTGGCGATGCCGTCGGCAAACAGGTCGCTGGCGGCGGGGGGGATGTTTGCGATATCCCGCAACTCATGCTTCAGCATGTCCAGATAGAGTTTGATGACGGACAACGGATTGTTGATGTCGTGGGCCACGCAGGCGGCCAGTTCGCCGATGGCGGCCAGCCGCCCCGCGTGGATCAGGCTGTTCTGCAGTTCCTTGATATCGCGAATATCGCGCAGGATGGAGAAGGTGCGCAGAAACTGGCCGGCCTCATCGTAGACGGCGAACGAGCGGATTTCCACCGGGATCCGGTTGCCGGCTTGGTCGATCAGTAGGCTCTCATTGACCGTCAGGTTGCCGTGGGTCTTGAGTTTGGCGAAACCGTGGCGGACCTTGTCGAGCACTTCCGGGGCATAGATTTCGGAGACGTGTTTGCCGAGCAGTTCCGCCGGGGCGTAGCCGAGCAGTTGGGCGGCCCGGCGGTTGGCGTAGACGATGGTCCCGTCGGCATCCACGGACTGGATGATGTCGGGAAACCCGTCCAGCAACAGCTCAAACATGTGCGCCGTGGAAACGCGTACCTCGCTGGTAGAGGAATGACTCATGGCGGCACCGTATCCTCAAGGGGCGTTGAATTCAATACCGGGGCCGGCCGGCAAAAACCTTCCGCCAGGCCGAGCATGAGAAAGGCGGACAGCAGGGAACTACCGCCGTAACTGATAAAGGGCAGGGTGATGCCGGTGGGGGGCATGAGACCGAGATTGACGCTGAGATGAATCAGGCTTTGCACGGCCAGCAGGGTGACGATGCCGAGGACGGTGGCCGCCCGGAAGACATCAGGGAAGCGGCGCGCCGCCCGGCAGCCGTGCCAGACCCACGCCAGGAGCAGCAGGAGCAACGGCAGCACGCCCAGGAAGCCAATGCTTTCCGCCAAGGTGGCGAACACGGAATCGCTATATCCCAGGGGCAGGAACGTTTGGGACCACACCCCTTTGCCCCAGGATTGGCCGGTGAGACCGCCGTTGGCAATGGTGTTTTGAAACTGCGTTACGTGCCAGCCAAAGCTGGCGGCGTACTGGTCTGGAAAGAAGAAGCCGGCGAACCGGTGCCAGACATAGGGTTTCCACCACAGCACGGCGGCGATGAGCGGCAGGGCACCGACGGCCAGCAACAGCAGGTCGCGGGCCCGGCCGCCCATCGTCCAATACAGCGCCACGAAGGTGAGGGCGTAGACCAGCGCGGTGCCGAAATCCGGCTCGCAGGCCAGTGGCAGCAGCCAGGCGATCAGGCAGGCCAGTGCCGGGGCGAATCCGCGCCAGAAGTCGCGCCGCCGGGCCTGGGTCCGTTCCAATACCCAGGCCAGGCTGAGGATGTACACGGGTTTGGCCAGTTCGGCTGGCTGCATGAAGACATTGCCCCAGGCGAACCACCCCTGCATGCCGTTGACCCGCACGCCGAAGTGCAGGACCAGCCACAGGGCGGCGTACGCTGCGGCGATCACCCAGGGCAGGGTCCGGCGCACAGTGTTCACGCGAGTGCGTGACAACAGTGCCAGGCCGACCAGTCCCAGGACCAGCCAGACGATTTGGCGCAACACAAAGGCCAGCGGATGTTCCAGGTGAAAGGTGGCGTTATAGATGGCCAAACACCCCCACAGGGCCAGAAAAATGGCCACCACGCCGGCCGGGGTCAGGCCCGCCAGCAACCAGCGCAGTCCGCGCAGTGGCGCGACCAGTACGGGAGGCCAGGATGGCGGCGGGGTGTCGTTCATCGGATTTAGCGCTTGTGGGGCCGGGTGGGGGTGGTTTGAGCCTGAGGCGTCTGAATGGGCAGGTACACATCGTAGCCGGGCACCATGTCGCAATCTTTTTTCCAGGTGTCGCGCAACCACCGGCCGTGGCGGTCCAGCATGACTTGGAAGCGGCCGGGCACGCCGCGCAACACGGCGTCATGGGCCATTTCGGCCCCGGTGATCCCGGTTTCCCGCCCGTTCACCAAACGTACCTCGCCCAGATAGGCGGCCAACGCGGCGTCCTTGGTGGCGTGATGCCGGGCGGACCAAGCCTCCAGTCGCAGGCGTGGCACGGTCTCACAGAGCAGGCCGGCGGCGGCCAGTTCGCCCGCCGACAAGTCGGAGATGACCGTCACTTCAGCCCCGGCCGGCCAGGGGGCGCGGGGCACTGGAGGGGCCAGGTAGTGATGAATCCGGCGCCAGTCATCCTCGCGGCGGGGCGGGTCGGTTGGAACCCGCCAGCGCAAAGCGAAGTGGCGCGAGGACCACGCGAGCAGGTGCCCGTCGCGGTCGAACAGGCACCCGCGCGGCGGCGGGATTTCGCCGTGGAACCAGGCGGTCTGGGTCACCGCCGCCTTCAGTTCCGGGCCGGGGAAGATCATCAACCGTCCCAGGCGCACGACCAGCACACCACTCCAGACCAGCACCACCGCCAGCAGAACCAGCGCGCGGCGGTCCGGCCACGCCGGTACCGGCGCGACGGCCGGTTCCGACGTGGGGACGGGGCAACTCATGGGACGGTTACTCCGCTTGCGGTTTGGCGCAAGCTTGCAACAACAGCAGGGGCTGGCGGTCGGCCAGATGATTCCACGCCAGCCGGTCGTCGCCTGGAATGCCGCAGGTCACGTTTCGGGCCCAGGAACGCCAGGTTTCTTTCATTTGCTGCTGGCGCGCCGGCCGCTGCCGCCATTCCTGGGTCACTTCCGCGGCCCCGGCGAACAGCACCGACAACGCCACCAGCACGATGGCGGCCAGAAGAACGGGGGTTTCCATGGAGCGGGCTCGTAAGAGAGACATGGTCGTACTCCTTTATGTTTCGGCGTGAATGCCGGCGATCTCCGCCTGCATTTCCGCTTCTTCACGGCGTTGTTCTTGTTGGGTGACGGCGGCCAATTCCTGCTGCCAGCGGCTGACATTCCACACTTCCACGCCGATCTCGCAACCGGCGATCACCGCTGCGGCGCCAGGTTCCAGGCCGAGCTGTTCACGGAACAAGGGGGGGATGGTGATGCGGCCCTGGTTGGACACCCCTTCCACGGTGGTCATGGCCCCGAAACGGCGCAGGTGCCGGCGGGCACGCACACTGGTGGCGGCTTGAGCCGCCGTGCCGGCGTCCGTGGCGCGCAAGCCTTCCCATACCGGCAGCGGATAAATCGCCAGGCCGCCTTCCGGCAACATGTGCAGGGCGACTTCCAGGGCGCCGGCCTGGCGGAAATCGCTGTCGAACGCCGGCGGGAGCTTGATGCGCCCGTTGGCATCCACCTGGCAGCGTTCCTGGCCGCGAAATCCACCCATTTCCAATATTCTCCTGATTTGTTCCATTTTAGTCCATAACAGTCCAAAAAGCAAGTGATTGCGGAGATTTTTTTTACATGCTAATGCTTGTTTGTGTGGTGGCATTGCTTGGACGCGCGATTACATTCGAATCGGCATGCTACGAGACGAGACAGGACAAATTGCGGTGGCGTTGTCGGGCGGCGTGGACAGCGCCGTGACGGCGCGCCTGTTGCTGGATGCGGGGCGAATGGTGACCGGGATCACCTTCCGGGTGGGCCAGGGTACACCGCCGCCCGATGCGGCGGTGGCGGTGGCCGCACGCCTGGGCATACCCCATCATGTGGTCGATTTGTCGGAACCGTTCGCTCGTGAGGTGTTGGCACCGTTTGTGGACGGGTATGCGCGCGGCGACACGCCGTCGCCCTGCGCGCTCTGCAATCCGCGGATCAAGTTTGGCGCGTTGCTGGCGGTGGCCCGCGATTTGGGCTGCGGCCAACTGGCCACCGGCCATTATGTCCAGGCCGGGATTGACCCCGCCGGCCGCCACCGGCTGTTCCGGGGCGTCGATCTGGACAAGGACCAGAGCTATTTTCTCTTTGGCTTAAGCCAGGAACAACTGGCGCGGGCGCGGTTTCCGCTTGGGGCGATGCGCAAGGACGAGGTGCGGCGGTTGGGGAGCGAGTGGGGACTGGTGTCGCACGACAAGCCCGAAAGCCAGGACCTGTGCTTTCTGCCGGACGGCGATTATGCGCGGCTGGTGGCGGCGCGCCATCCGGAAGTGGCGCGGGCCGGCGACATTGTCGATGGTGGCGGCCACGTGCTGGGGCGGCATCGGGGCTGTTGCCGTTACACGCCGGGGCAGCGGCGCGGGCTTGGTTTGGGCGGCGGGCCGTGGTATGTGGTGGCGGTCCGGCCGGCCAGCAACACGGTGGTGGTGGGGTCGGTGGCGGAAGCGTCGTCATCGCGGGTGTGCGTCACCGGGGTCAACTGGCAGGGAGCGCCGCCGCCGCTGGGCGTCGCGCAGGAGGTGGCGGTACAGGTGCGTTACCGCATGCGTTCGGTGATGGCCCGGTTGACGGTGGACGGGGTGGGGGACGTCCGTTTGGCGCTGGCGGAGCCGGTCCTGGGGATCGCCCCCGGACAGGCGGCGGTATGGTATGACGGCGAGGCCTTGCTGGGGGGCGGCTGGATCGTGAGGTAGACTTCGTCAGGCTGAAGGTGATTAAAATCGCATCACAACCCGGCATAGTTGGAACCAAAACGAACATTGAACATTCAACGTTCAACATCCAATATGGATGATTCGACGTTGGACGTTGAATGTTCGATGTTGAATGTTTAATTTAAAGTCATGCGCATTTTGCAATAAATTTCACTGGTTAATTCATACTTTATGACACCCCCAAAGAAAGATTGGACGGCCCGGCTGTGGGCGGTGGACATGGCGCCGCTGCCCAAATGGAAGCGGCTGGGTTTGCAGGCGGTGCGGGTGGTGGCTGGGACCGGGCGCGAATTTCTCCGTCACAATTGCCCGTTGCAGGCCTCGGCGCTAACCTATATCACGCTGATGTCCATGGTGCCGGTACTGGCGCTGATGTTTTCCGTCTCCAAGGGGTTTGGCGCTCATGAGCGGCTGATGGAAATGGTCAACGGCAAACTGCAAACCTTGCCGCCCGGGGTGACGGCGTTTGCCCGGCAGGTCTTTGAGTACGTGGACAAGACCAATTTCAGCACGCTGGGCGTGGTCGGATTGCTGCTGCTGTTATGGTCCGTGGTCGGGGTGATGGGCAAGATTGAAGGGTGTTTCAACGCCATTTGGCGCGTGCGGACGCCGCGCAATCTGGTGCGCAAGGTGGAGGATTATATCAGCATCCTGGTGGTGGTGCCGATCCTGTTCATGGCGACCATGAGCGCCAATGCGGCGCTGTCGTCGGGGACCATTCTCCAGTTGCTGCGGGAACACCTGGGGCCGTTGTACCGGGTGTTCGAGGTGCTGATCAGTCTGGGCGGCGCCGTGTGCGTCACCGGCGCCTTTGCGATTTTTTACGTCTTCATGCCGAACACGCGGGTGCGCTGGAGCGCGGCATTGGCCGGCGGCGCCATTACCGGGGTGGTCTGGCAGTTGACGCAGTGGGGATACATCAAGTTCCAGGTCGGAGTGGCGGGTTACAACGCCATTTACGGGACCTTTGCCGTCATTCCGTTTTTTCTGGCCTGGCTGTATCTCAACTGGATGATCGTGCTGTTCGGGGCCGCCCTCTGCTATGCCATCCAGAACCGGGACGCGCTGGATCCCGAGGCGGAGCTGGACCGCCTGGCCCATGTCTGGCGCGAGGAGCTGGCGCTGTGGTTGATGGCCGACTGTTGTGCGGCGCATCAGCGCGGAGGCGAGGTCTGGCGGGTGGCCGGGTTTGCCGGCCGCCACGGCTTGCCGCCGCCGTTGGCGCTGGAGATGGCCCGTTTCCTGGCCGCGCGCGGACTCCTGCTGGAAGTGGCTGGAGGTGACGGCGGTTTTGTGCCCGGCCGTGCCGCCGGCGAACTTTCCGCCGCCGACGTGGCCGCGGCGCTGGGCGAGGCCGGCGGAGTCCCCGAGCGTTGGCGGAAGCTGCCGCCGGCGGATCATCCGACCCTGGCCGCGCTGCGCGAAAAGCGCACGGCCTGGCAGACCGCCCTGCGCACGGTGCCCCTGGGCGGCACAAGTAAAAATCAGAAAAAGTGAAACGGTGGGGCTGGAAAAACCTTAACGAAAAGAGGTGCTTTCAAAAGTAACGAGGTTTTTCCATAACCGGGAGCCGCCCGTCCTCGGGCGGACGAACCCGTCATCGTCGGAGACGCGCATCATTGGTTTGGCGGACGGTGGCCCAATAAAAGGGCGGAACGGGTGTGACGCCATCGATTTCCGCCCGAGGACGGGCGGCTCCCGGTCTTGAAATAACGCCGATATTAAAAAGCAACAAAGGAATTGCCGCTGCACTGCCAAAAGGAGTGCCTTATGAAAATGTTGCTGCTGAGTGCGGTTCTGGTGGTCGCTGGTCTGTTGGGATCGGCCCAGGCCATGACCGCGGAGGAGGACGCCAAGATCCAGTACCTGATCACCCGGATCGAGACCCTTGGCGTCGAGGTCAAGTTTGTCCGCAACGGCACCGAATACGCAGCGCAGAAGGCGGCCGATCATTTGCGTCTGAAACTAAAAAAGGCCGGCGACCACGTGAAAACCGTGGAGGAGTTCATCGACCTCTGCGCCACCAAGTCATCCGTGAGCGGCAAGCCCTACCAGCTCAAGTTCCCCGATGGCACAACCACGGAACTGGCCCCCTATCTGCGCGCCCAACTGAAGGCCCGTCCGGCGCCATGACCGCCACTTCCCCCGGGAACGCCAATCTCCCGATTGGCGGGTCGAATTTTGCGTCTTCGACGTTTGGCGGGGTGGGAGTTCGCGCCAATCGGGAGATTGGCGTGCCCAGGCGGGCTACGGTGCGGGTTTTCTCGCCTTGCGGCTGCCGATGACGCGGCCTTCGCTGAAGAAGGAGACCGGCGGGTCCTGGACGCGGATATTGCGCTCAAACGGCTTCAGGTCGTCCGGGGCGGGCGGCCGGTCCCGCGGGTCCAGCACCACCAGCAGGGGGCGGTGGTCGGAGGCGATGTACCAGTCGGCATAGGCGGGAATGACCGTCTTGGCCAGCCGCACTTCGGGGAGCAGGCTGCGGCTGGCAATCGCGTAATCGATGCGGGTATAGGCATCCTCGCCGTCGTACAGATGGGTCCAACTATTGCCTTGTGGATCGACGGGGCGCAGGTCATAGAGCTGTTTATCGGGGGTGGTGCGGCGGTTGATGAGGGTGTTGAGCGGGGAGCTGTTGGGCGCGTCATTAAAGTCGCCCAGAATCAGAATATTGGCCGTGGCGTCGGCTTCCAAAATGGTGGTGGCCAGGGCGCGGAGAAGGCGGGCCTCGTAGCGGCGCATGTCGGTCTGGCCGCGCGGGTCGAACAGCTTGCTCTTGAGGTGGGCGCCGATGATGTGCAGGCGGTAGCCGTTGTCCCAGCGGAAGACCACATGGGCAAAGCCCCGCTGGACCCGGACCACGTTCAGGCCAAGGTTATAGGTGGCCGCGGTGTCGTGGGCGACCGTTTCCGGGAGCCATTTGGCCAGCACAGCCAGGCGGCGTTCGGGGTCCTCGCCCTCGACCACGGAGAGAAAGGGATAGTCGCGGCCGCGGGCCTTGAGCGCGGCCCGCAGTTCCTCGGCGGCCCCCCGGCCGCCGGTTTCCACCACCAACGCCACGTCGGGATTGAGGTCGGCCAGGATCGCCTCGGTCATCCGGCGGGATTCGGGGGACTTGACCTGGGGCTGCTTCGCCATCTCGAAATAATTGTAGAGGTTGTAGCTGACGACGCGGAGCTCGGCCGGGGGCGGCTGGGCACCGGCGGCGCCCGCCACGGCCAGGGCGGTGCCGATCATGAAGCGGAGGATGGAAGAGGGTGTGCGCATGGAGAGTGGACGGAAGCATAATGCCATTCCCCGGGTTGTATACTGCGTTAGCGTCTCAGTTGTCCGCGACGCGGAGCGTTGTCCCGCCGCCCATCATGCAACCTCCTATACGGTTATTCCCCCCTTCCGATCCAAAGCCTGAAATCAAAATTCCTATCAGTTATCAGTCCCAACGCGGTATAACACCCGCCTCCCACCGAGGCGGGTGTTGCATTTGTTTTTGAAAACAATTTGCTTTTTCAGGAAAAATAGTCCATACTATGGAGCCTCTTATAAAACTCCAGTTTGCTGGCGGGGCATTCGGTGTTCAGTGTTCGGTGAATATGTAGCAAAGCGATTGCATCGCGCTCTTCGGGCGGCACGTTTTCGATCTGGCGG
>CAITYL010000297.1 GCA_903896595.1 uncultured Lentisphaerota bacterium | reverse complement strand
CCAGGAGTGGCGCTTCGTTCGCGGCTCTAAAAAACGTGGGGGGCCGTTTGAAGGGCGGAACGGGAGTGACGCCGTCGCTGTCCGCCCGAGGACGGGCGGCTCCCGGGCGTTTCAAGCCTCACGTTTCACGCCTCACGTTTCACGTCAAGTTGCGCCGCCCGGTCGTGGTGTTATGCTGGTAGAAAATCAGGAGTACCTGCCGTGCCCCCCGCCGCGACCTCCCTTACCACCGTGCGAACCGTCTCTTACGCGTTCATCGGCGCCCTATTTCTCCTGGTCGTGGCCCTGCGCCTCACACCTCTCCTGCTCGCGGTGCTGTTCGGCTATTTCATCCTCGACAAGCTGCACTTTAACCGCAGTCACGGCAAGTGGATGGCGGTAACGCTGTTCCTGGCCCTGGCGGCCGTCATCGCCCAAGCCCTGGTTTTTTTCATTCGGGACACCTTGGAGGGACTGCCCGAGATCGTGGACAAGAGCGTGCCGTCGGTGATCCGGTTTGCCAATGAATATGGCGTCGAGCTGCCGTTTACGGACTTTGACAGTCTGCGCTGCTTCATCATGGAATCCGTGACGCACCAGCTGCAATTCCTGGGACACCTGGCCCGCGGCGCCACCCTGGAAATCGTCTACTTGGTCGTGGGCGGCGTCGCCGCCATCAGTCTGTTTCTCCACCCCCAAATTGAACTCGACCGGGCGGGCGGCGACCAGCCCCGCAACCTCTACTCCTTTTACGGCGACGAAATCGCGCAACGCTTCGCCTCGTTTTATCACAGCTTCTCCACCGTCATGGGGGCGCAAATCGCCATTTCCGCCATCAACACGCTCCTGACCGCGATCTTTGTGCTGGCCATGGACATGCCGCATCCGGTCATCATCATCGGCGTCACCTTTTCCTGCGGGCTGGTGCCAGTCATCGGCAACCTGGTCAGCAATACGATCATCACCATCATTGGTTTTACCGTGTCGCCCCAAATGGCCCTGATCGCCCTGCTGTTCCTGATCGTCATCCACAAGCTGGAATATTTCCTGAACAGCCGGATCATCGGCTCGCGCATCCGCACCCCGGTCTGGCTGATGTTGCTGGGACTGATTGTCGGCGAGCGAACCATGGGGCTGTGCGGCATGATCCTGGCGCCGGTGTTGCTCTATTACCTCAAGGTCGAAACCGCCAAGCTGGCGGTGGTGGAGGGGGCAAAGGACGCCCCACCGTCATGATCCGCTGGCTCCGGTCCGCCGTTTTCCGCACCGACGCCCCCGGAACTCCGTGGTTTTCCCGGGCACGGCGGGCCCATCTGCACTTGGGACGCCGCGGCGAACAGTTGGCAACCCGGTTGTTGCGCGAGCTCGGCCTGGACATCCTCTGCCGCAATTACCGCGGGCCGCACGGGGAATTGGACATCGTCGCCCGCGAGGGCGGCGTGCTTTGTTTTGTCGAGGTCAAAACCCGCCGGGTTTCATCGCGCCCCGGCCGGCCGGGCGCGGCGGTGGGCGCCGCCAAACGCCGGAATCTGGTCCACACCGCCCGGCGTTACCTGCACCGCCTCGGCCATCCGCCAATTCCCCACCGGTACGACATTGTCGAAATCCTCTTCGACCGGCACCGCGGCGGCCCGCTTCAGGCCACCTATCAGCCCCACGCCTTCCGCGAGGACGAACTGCGCGCCGGCGCCGCCACCCGCTTCCCCACCGTGCTGGGCGAGACCGTGCCGTAACAACGTCAACATGATGTTGGGAACCCCCTTTTGAGGAAAGGCGGTTCCCAAACCCTCCGTCAAACCTGTTTGTGCCTTTTGCGGATTTCACAGGCCGCCCCTGTGCCCCAATTATGGATGATTGCGTTGGAGCGGCCTGTGAAATCCGCAAAAACGTATAAAAGTTTTAGGAAGGGGTTTGGGGAGCACCCTTTTTCAAAAGGGTGTCCCCAACATCGTCCAACAACACGCACCCCCAAGAATAAGGGCGCTTTTCAAACCGGCGGAGTCCGTTATATTCAATATTCTGTTTTTCAACGGGTTCCCCACACACACCTGCATTTCCGGAAAGAAGTGTCCCGCTTATGACCGCTCCCCATCTCATCCTCGCCAAACAGCAGTTGTCCACGGACGTGTTCCTCATCCGCGTCCAGGCGCCGCACATCGCCCGGGAGCGCCGGCCGGGCCAATTCATCATGCTGTCGCTGGATGCGGAGTTCGGCGAACGCCTGCCACTGACCATCACCGACGCGGACCCCGCGGCGGGCTGGATCGCCCTGCTCTTCCAGCGGGTCGGCCAAGGCACCAACATGCTGGCGGAACTGCGGGTCGGCGACGCCATCCCCGTCCTGGTCGGCCCCCTGGGCCAGCCCACGCATCTGGAGAAGGTGGGCACCGTGGTCTGTGTCGGCGGCGGCATCGGCATTGCCCCCCTGTTCCCGATTGCGCAGGGGCTGAAAAAGGTCGGCAACCACGTCATCAGCATTATCGGCGCCCGCACCAAGGAGCTGGTGATCTTGGAGGACCGCATGCGCGAGGTGTCGGACGAGCTGTTCGTCTGCACCGACGACGGCAGCTACGGCACCAAATCGCTGGTCACGGCGCCCCTGAAAGCGGTGTGCGAACGCCAGCCCAAGCCGGAACTGGCGGTGGCCATCGGCCCGGCGATCATGATGAAATTTTGCGCCGAAACCACCCGTCCGTTCGGCGTCCGCACCCTGGTCTCCCTGAACACCATCATGGTGGACGGCACCGGCATGTGCGGCGGCTGCCGGGTGACCGTGGGCGGCAAAACCAAGTTTGTCTGCGTGGACGGCCCCGAGTTCGACGGCCACCAGGTCGATTTCGACGGCATGATGAAGCGCCAGCTCGCCTTCCGCAGCCAGGAACAAGAAGCCCTCGCCCAGTGGCGCCAAACCCACGCCTGCAAACTCGCCGCCGCCGCCGATGCCGCCCGCGCCACCGGGTGACCGGAAGTTCGGAAAACCGCACCCCAAAAAAACGCCTTTATTCCGTGCAGTCTCTCCAAATCCTCGATGGCCATCGATGGCTATCGAGGGCCGTCGACAGCCATCGATAGTCCTAATTTCAGCTTTCTGCTTTCCCAATTTCAGCTTTTGTAACCTCTTTCCGCCTGCGGAGAACTCGTGTCATGAGCCAGCATCCCACCGCCCAAGACCTGGACGCCGCCGCCGTCGCCCGGCTGAACGACCTGAACGCCGCCGGCAAGCCATTGACTGCCAAAACGCGCCTGGCCATCCCCGCCCAGGAAATGCCGGCCCAACCCCCGGCCGAGCGGATCCACAACGTGCGCGAAGTGACCCTGGGCTACAGCGCCGCCCAGGCCAAGCTGGAGGCGCAGCGCTGCCTGCAATGCCCCACCCAGCCCTGCGTCAAGGGCTGTCCCGTGCAGATTAACATCCGCGGCTTCCTCCAGGCTGTCGCCGCCGGCGACGAAGCCGCCGCCATCGCCGTCATCAAACACAACAGCCTGCTGCCCGCGGTCTGCGGCCGTGTCTGCCCGCAGGAAACCCAGTGCCAGGCCGAATGCACCCTCGGCAAGGCGCTGAAGGACCCGGAAAAGTCGGTCTGCATCGGCCGGGTGGAGCGCTATGTGGCCGATTGGGAGCGCGAGAACGGCCGGATCCAGGCGCCGTCCGTCAAGCCGGCCACCGGCAAAAACGTGGCGGTCATCGGCAGCGGCCCCGCCAGCCTGGTCTGCGCCGCCGACGTCCGCCGCGAAGGCCACGCCGTCACCGTGTTCGAGGCGTTCCACAAGTTCGGCGGCGTGATGCTCTACGGCATTCCCGAGTTCCGCCTGCCCAAAAAGATCGTTGAAATCGAAGTGGACACCCTCAAGGCCATGGGCGTCACCCTGGTCCCCAATTTCGTCGTCGGCCGCACCCGCAAGCTCAAGGATCTGCTGGAGCAAGACGGCTTCGACGCCATCTTCATCGGCACCGGCGCCGGCCTCCCCAAGTTCATGAACATCGAGGGCGAAAACTTGGTGGGCGTCAGTTCCGCCAACGAATACCTGACCCGCGCCAACCTGATGCGGGCCTATGACCGCGGCAAGGCGGCAACCCCGATCGCCGCCGCCAAAAAAGTCGTCGTGCTCGGCGGCGGCAATGTCGCCATGGACTCCGCCCGCACCGCCCTGCGCCTGGGCGCCGCCGAGGTGCATATCGTCTACCGCCGTACGGAAAAAGAAATGCCGGCCCGGACCGAGGAAGTGGCCCACGCCAAGGAGGAAGGCGTGGTCTTCCATTTCCTGGCCAACGCCAAACGCATCCTGGGCGACGCCCAGGGCCGGGTCACCAGCCTGGAATGCGTGCGCTATGAACTGGGCGCGCCCGACAAGTCCGGCCGTCCCCGCCCAGTCCTGGTGCCCGACAGCGAATACCTCATGGACGCCGACGCCGTCATCGTCGCCATCGGCAACGAGTCCAATCCCCTGATCAAACAGACCACGCCGGACCTGCAGACGGACGACTGGGGCCACATCGTCATCAAGGAAGACGGCAGCACCAGCGTCCCGCGCGTCTATGCCGGCGGCGACATCGTCCTCGGCTCGGCCACCGTCATCCTGGCCATGGGCCAGGGCCGCTGCGCCGCCGCCAGCATCAACCGCCTGCTCGCCGGCGCCTGACCACCCCACGGGTTTTAAACTTCCGCGGTCCCTTAGGTCCCTTAGGTCCCTTAGCGTCTAACCGTGATACGTGATGGAAAAAGTTCACACACGTTTGCCAACGTCTTGCCGTAAACTCACCTTTTCCGGTGGGGGTGTCGAGTGTTCGGTGTTCGGCATCCGAGTCCGGCGGTTATCAGAGCCCGGAACGCCAGTGACGGGTCAACAGGTTG
>CAITYL010000296.1 GCA_903896595.1 uncultured Lentisphaerota bacterium | reverse complement strand
GGTTTGGCGGACGGTGACCCTATAATTCCAAAAACACGTCAAGATGAATCCAAAATAAACCGCAATGATCGCATAGATCGCAAAGATAAAACGATTTAAAAATGAGCCACTAATCTTTGTGTTCTTTGCGTTCTTTGTGGTAGAATATAAGGATCAATTTAAACTTTAATTGGAATAAGTAAGGGCGGAACGGGTGTGACGCCATCGCGGTTCGCCCGAGAACGGGCGGCTCCCGGTCTTGAAATAACGCCGAACGCTTTGGCGGGATTGTGCTAGGGATTGGCGGGATTGTGCGGTGGTTTTTTCGTCGTCGCCGGCTATAGTGAGGGAAATGAAGCGTTAATATGGTTTTTTTATCCAATCACTGTACCGCTGTACGCCAGCGGTTTTTTTAAACAGCCTGGTGTACCGCTGTACGCCACACCCATAACAAATACAGATTTAAAAAACTTTCGATTGATCTTCGTGCGCTTCGTGACTTCGTGGTGAATCCGAACGTTTAAGTGTTACACGGTAGACGCTAGGGAGATATATGGTGACGCGGCTCATCCATGGCAACCGGGTGCCCCTCTACCGGCAGATCGCCCAGACCCTGCGGCGGCGGGTGCGCACCGGCGTCTATTCGGCCGGCTCGCCGCTGCCCGCCGTGCGGGCGTTGTGCGCCGAGTTCGGAGTCGGCACCAATGCGGTGCAGAAGGCCATTTACGAGCTGGAGCAGGAAAAGATCGTTGTCACCCATCACGGCCGCGGCACGCGGGTGATGCAGGAAGCGCCCTGCGACCAGGCCGCGATCTTGTTCGGCCTGATCGAGCCCTATGAGCGCGCCATGGATTTTGAAAGCCGGATTGTGCGGACGGCGGAAAAGGTGTTCAGCGGCCGCAACGATTTCCTGATCAGCCGTTCCTCCGAGGGCAAGGCCCAACAGGAACGGGCGGTGGCCGAGCATTTCGTGCGGAACGGCATCAAAGGAATCATGGTGTGGCCGGTGGAAAACGACCCCAACGGGCCGTTCTTCGCCGAACTGGCCAAAACCATTCCGGTCGTCGTCATCGACCGGGCCCTGGCGGAGTGCGACCTGCCCTGTGTGACCTTCGATTTCGAGCAGGCCGGGTACGATGCGGGCCGGCAATTGCTGGGCGCGCCGTTGCGTCGCGGCCTGCTGGCGGTGATGGACGACCTGGACATTCCGCCGTACCGCGAGTTCGAGGCCGGCCTGGCCCGGGCGGCCGCGGAACTCGGACGCGAGCGCGACCTGACCCTGCGCCGGATTCCCTCCTCGACCATCTGCCAGCAGGTGGACCAGGGCAACTATGCGCTGGTGGATGTTTACCAGAAAAAATTTGACACGTGGCTGAAGTCAGGGCGTTACGACGCGCTGTTCTGCTTCCATGACGACGTGGTCGACCATGTGCTGATGGAAACCGGGCTGGCCGCCCGCTTCCCCGATGTGCAACTGGGCACCGTCACCGCCGCCGCGACCAACAACCGGTCACGGGCGTTCAACCAGCGGTCCATCCAGCGCTGGTTGCTGGATTTGCCGCGGCTGATCCAGGTGGCGGCCGACCAGTTGCAGACCTGGGTCTATGCGCGGGCGCAGCCGGCGCCCGTGCCGCCGATCCGGCTGGCATTGCTGTCCCCGTCCCGCATCCCCGCCAACCCCAAAACGAAAGGAGGCTGAACCGGCACGACGACGTTTGCGCATTTGCACTCAGTTAGCCTGTCTTCATCGAATTCCCATCACGTTTATCCCGAGGAGTAACAACATGAAAACCAGCAATCAACTCATCGCCTGTGCGGCGGCCGCCATGGCCGGACTCTTGACCCTGTCGGGCGTTGGCGCGGCCCCCATTGAGACCAATCCAGTCCCGGGCTTCAACAGTACCTCGGGCAACCCTACTACCGATGCGCACGGCAACCAGTGGACGGCCTGCCAGGTAGCGTATACCGGCGTCAATGACGGCGGTGCCTGGGGTGCCAGTCTTCACACCACCGCTGGCTGGGTGCCCATGACCTTAAACGGTTCTTACTACCGGGGCGTCAACTACAATTATCAAAGCGCACCAAGTGCGAACGGAACGGCTTTTTTTGTCGAACGCAACTGGGATACGGGCATCAACTACAACGGCGGCTTCATTTTCAAGCCCGATGTGGCTGGAACGTACAGTTGGGATGGAAAGCTCGGTTGGAATAACTGGGGCGGTGGCAATAATGCGCTGGATCTGGTGTTTGGCAAGTTTACCGCAGCCGGCGTCTGGTCGACCTTGCTGACGACCACTCTTTCGTCTGAGCCTATTACCAGTTACAAACTGATCATGACAGATCACCCGGAACTTCTGAACATCGTCCTGCAAGCCGGTGACACCTTGGTGGTGGCGGGAAAAATCAGCGTACAGTCCCAAAACGGCAACTTCAACTTTGGCGACACCTCCATCAACCTGGTTCCCGAGCCGGCGTCCCTGGCGCTGTTGGCGCTGGGCGGTCTGGCCCTGTTCCGGCGGCGGCGCTGAGGCCCGGTAAAGGGACCTAAGGGACCAAAAGGACCTAAGCGACGCACCGCCAGACACGGCCGCACGTTAAGTCCCTTAGGTCGCTTAGGTCCCTTAGGTCCCTTTTAATCTCTCTGAACACCCCCAACCCTCTCCGAATCCCGGTTCATTCAAGGCGCCCGCCATGAAACGCTTTACTCTCATTGAGTTGCTGGTGGTCATCGCCATCATCGCCATCCTGGCGTCCATGCTGCTGCCGGCCTTGGGCTCGGCGCGCGAGCGCGCCAAGGGACTGGCCTGCATGGGCAACCAGAAGCAGGTCGGCCTGGCGCTGGCGGTGTACGGGGGGGATTACAATGGCGCCGTGCCCAATGTCAATTATTGGAACCAAAACGCGAACCTGTGGACGCGGGCCTTGTGCAAAAACTATTACTCGGCCGGTCTTGATGTTGACTACTTGCCGGATTTCGTTCCGGGCAAGAACCATGTCCTGCTGTGTCCGTCCGGCACTCCCAAGGTTGTGGCCCCGGTCACCGATATTTATTGGGCCTGGAAATGCTATGGCATGCGCGGGGCGTGGGATGAGTGGTGGACGATCAATCCGAACAATTTGATCTGCGAGGAGGGGGTCGGCCACTGCCAGCCGTCACCGTCAACCTTTCCGGTCATTGCCGACAGCAGTTGGAACACCCCAGGCTCGGACCAATGGTTCCGCATCATGCCACCCTTCAATACCACGGCATCCATCCGGCATAACGGGCGAGCCAATGTGTTGTTTGTCGATTTTCATGTAGCCTCTTGGGGTGCCAGCGACTTGCGGAAATACGGACACACGTTCAATCCGATCACCCCGTAAGTAAATGATGTTTTTATCGGCGTTATTTCAAGACCGGGAGCCGCCCGTTCTCGGGCGGAAATCGATGGCGTCACACCCGTTCCGCCCTTTTTATTGGGCCACCGTCTGCCAAGCCAATGATGCGCGTCTCCGACGATAACGGGTTCGTCCGCCCGAGGACGGGCGGCTCCCGGTGAGGGGAAAATCTCGTTACTTTTGAAAGCACCTCTTTAAACAGGAGAAATCCGGAGAGAACGGAGAAAAACTTCTCCGTGACCCGTCACTAACGTTCCGGGCTCTGATGCCCGCCATTCCCAGTTCACACTCCTCATCGTTTTCTCCATACTTTTAAAATTACCGCAGGTAATTTGGTCATTTTTCCGGATCAGGCTCCCGACAAAAAGGCAGATAGTGATTATGCATCCAGTGAATCAATTGCGGGCGGTGGTGTTGGCGGCGGCGTTCGCCTGCGGCGGCGCGGGGGCGTGGGCGGCGGACGCCGCACCGCTGGCGGACGGGCAGTTTGTCACGGTCCGCAACGGGCACCTGTCCTACCGTAACGAACGGCTGCGGTTGTGGGGCACTAATTTCACCAATTTTCCCAAGACCGCCGGCAAGGATCTGGAACTGAGCCTGGACCGGATGCGGGACGCCGGTTTCAACGGCGTGCGCCTCAACCTGTTCGGGCCGACCTTTCTGCCCGAGGACAAGGACGGCCGCCATGCCATTCCCGTGACCGTGAAAGGCAGCGGCTCCGGGATCGACCGGTTGGACTACGCTGTCGCCTACGGCAAACAGCACGGCATGTTCTTCTGGTTCACGCTTGACAGCACCATGGCACTGGGACCGGCTGACTACGCCCTGTTGCCGGACGACGGCCATCAGGCGGAATGGCTGGCGGCGGCCAAGGAGGTCAGTGTCGGGCATCTGATGTATTTCGACGACCGCGCGGAAAAGGCGTTCGAGCACTATGCCAAAAACCTGTTTAACCATGTCAATCCGTATGACGGCCGGCGTTATGCCGATGAGGAGGCCATCGGCCTGTGGGAATTACAGAACGAGAACAATTTCATCAGCCGCGCCTTGGCCCAGCCGTTTCCCGGCTATGCCGGCGTGCTGATGCAGAAACGCTGGAATGACTGGTTGAAAAAGAAGTACCGGGACGACGACGGGCTGAAACAGGCCTGGGGCAAGCTGGACAAGGACGAAACGCTGGCCAAGGGCACGGTGGCCTATGCCCCGACCCAGGACGGCATTCTGGTCAAGGGCATCGCGGTGCAGAATGAATATGTGGGAACCGGCGAGTCGGCCCGGCGCTATCCCAAGGCGCGCGGGGACGACATGGTCCGCTTTGTGATCGATCTTTACACCGGCCACACCCAGCGTTTTGTCCAGTTTGCCCGGGCTCAGGGACGGGGGATTGGGCGCGTGCCCATCACACCGTCCGGCGAGTACGGCGGCAATATCCGGACCTACTGGGGCGCCGCCTGCGGCGACTTCGTTTCCATGGGGGTTTACAGCGTCGGCCTGCGGCCGTGGGAGCTCAAAAAGGACGCGCCGTTCTATCCGTATGTCGCCCGGGTGGCCCAGCATCCGTTGCTGGAGCAGCCGTTTGACGTGCTGCGGGTGGCCGGCAAGCCGCATCTGTTGTACGAATGCAACGATTTCCGGCCCAACCCCTATGCGGTGGAGTTTCCCGCCCGCATCATGGCCTACGCCATCCAGAACGATTTTGACGGCGCCTTCTGGTTCCAATGGGACGATAGCGGTTATCTGCCCAATCTGCACACGGACCAGGACTTTTTGGAACGGCCGCTGCCGATTCCCGATCCCGGCTATCCCAATGCCGGGCTAATCCTCATCAACGACCAGGCGCTGCTGGCCGCCGTCAAGGCCGCCGGCACCTTGTTCCGCGCCGGCGCCGTGCCGCCACCCGCCAAGCCGCTCACGGTGGTCATTGGCAGTGACATCCTGCTGAACCTGACCGGCAATGGTCTGGGCAGCATGGAACAGGGCGGCAACCTGGAGGAACTGCTCCGCCCCTATGCGTGGAAGGACGGCGTGCGCACGATTTACGATCCGACCCGCGCCTCGCGCCTGCCGCCGCCGGTCAAGGTCGACTATGGTGTTATAGCGGCCGGCCCCTATATCGGTTATCAGTGGGCCGGCGATGCCGGGTCGATCCGGGTCGACCATCCGGCCGCCAAACTGCACACCGGGTTCTTCCCGGCGGCGTTGACCTTTGCCGGCGGGGTGAAGGTCAACGAGATCAGCCGCAATTTCGGTACGATTTCCTTCATCGCCGAGGACGGGTTGCCGCTGGAGAAGTCGGCCAGCATCCTGGTGACGGCGATCTCCCGCAACTACAACCGCGGGCAGAAAGTGTCGCCGGAACGGTTGAACACGACCGATTATTGGCAGCAGGGGATCGCCCAAATGTGCGAGGCGGACAAGGGCGGCCTGCCCATCCAGGTGGAGCGCGTCGGCGCCATGGTCCGGGCGCCCTGGCTGGCCGGGCTGACCTTTGACCAATATGACTTCACCCGGCGGCGTTTTGCCCGCCAAACCCTGACCGGCGACCAGCTGATCCTGCGCGAAGGCGAGCCGCTGTTCTACGGACGCCTGACGCGGCCGGCCAAGGCGCAGGCCATCAAGAAAATCCTGTTCATCGGCAACAGCATCACCAATCACGGCCCGAACGCGGATCTGGGCTGGAACAATTACAACGGCATGGCGGCGTCCAGCCAGGAAAAAGATTATGTGCACCTGGTTTACCGCCAGCTGTGCGCCAGCCAGCGCGGCACACCGCCCGAATTGAGCACGCAGGCGATCAACGACGAGGCGAACTTGGCCGGCTTTGACCATTTGGCGGGCAACAGCGCCGATCTCATTGTGGTCGAACTGGGCGACAACTACCGGGGCCCGGCCACTGCGGAGGCGTTGCAGGCGCGCTACGAAAAGTTGCTGACGGCCCTGGCCGGCCAGCGGCATCCCAAGATCTATTGCCTGGGCACCTGGGGCAATTCGCAATTCGATCCGTTCATTCAGGCGGCGGCGGCCAAACAGGGGGCGGCGTTCGTGCCGATCGTCCAGTTGTCCGGGCCGGCCAACCGCGCCACCACCTTCAAGCATCCCGCGGTGCAATGGCACCCCGGTGACGCGGGCATGCAGGCCATCGCCGACGCGCTGTGGGCCCGGATGCGCCAGGACCTGCCACATTAGAGCCCGCATTAGAGCCTGTCCCCAAGCACACGTGTCCCCAAGCACACGTGTCCCCAAGCACCCGCTCCTTTCAGAGCCGCGAACGAAGCGCCACTCCTGGGCGCGGGAGTGACCGGTCAAAATCGATACCTTTTATCGGTTCAACCGGTTGACCCGTCACTGGCGTTCCGGGCTCTGATAACAACCGGTAGACGCATAGGGACGGGTGCGTACGCACGTATGCAAAAGCAGGCGTAGCCCCTCCTACTTCCGGGCCGATATAAAATGCCGGCGAAAAATTAGGACCATTGGGACCATTAAGACTCTGGCATAATTGGGGACAGGTGAATCGTGCTGTCCCTCATTCGGGCGAATTAATTGCCGCGGCGGCTTGCTTTTTTTCGGGGTTGGGTATATGCTCATTTGTAGGAAATGGGATCGACACTCTGATCAAATAATCATTGAAGTCGTCTGACTTCACCAACTCAACATTTAGCAGAGTAACCTCTTCCCACTTCCCAAGAGAGGCCCGCCGCAAGTCCGGCGGGTCTTTTCTTGTCTTGTGCGGATAGTCCGCGCCCGCCGCCAAGCGGATTTCCCCGCCGCCGGCCAGCCGCGCCACGAACGGTTCCATGATCTGGACGTCGGTGGCCCCGGCGTCCGCCATCATCAGCGGCAGCGCCAGGCCAAGGAACCGCGCCAGTGCCCGTTTGTACCCCCGACCTGACATGGCATCCCGCGTCATGGCGACGACTATAACCGCGGCCCGCCCGCCCGGCCAGCCTCCGAGGGCGCCGGGGTGATGGTGACGGCGGACGGCTGGGAATAGCTGATTTCAAGATCGCTTTCCAGCGCGTTTTGGTCGCCGAAATCGTTGTTTTCGATCACGACATCCGCCACATGCTCAAAAAGAAAGGTATGACGGTTCTCATGAAACGCCGGAAATTCGTCATTGTAGCGGATCGTATTGCCGGAAAAACGGACGTGCTCCGCCGATTTGATGTACAGCAGCGGCGCATCGAACATCGCAAACTCGTTGTCGCAAATCGTGATGTTCGAATGGAAGAAGCGCCGTTGTCCGGCCAGATCCGGAATTTCCGGATAAATCGAAATGACCGCTTTCGTGAACTGGTAATAGGCGGTCAGATTATTGATGAAGCGATTGTTGCGGATAACGACCTCATGGCAGGCGCCGGTTTCATACCACCCATTGCAGTCGCCGCAGAGCAGAATCGCCGACCCGTGGACGTGATCAAAAACATTGTGTTCGCAGACCACCCGGCGCGGCGTGCTGAACAACACGCCGCGAGCCCGATTGTTTCGGATCGTGTTGTCGCGGAAGATCACTTCCGGCGTCCAGCTCAGGTTTTCAATTCCGTAAGCGCCATTCTCCACCGGCATGGCCGGCAGCGGCTGATCCAGCGTAAGATCAAAAACTTTGGCGCCGACGTAAGTGGCGGCGTCCACCGGGCAGATGGACGCAATCCGGCTCGTCGTACCGACGGATTCCATCGTTTGCGACCGGACCATCTGCACCACATCGCCAGGACGCCCCCATTCCAATCCCCAGCAATCCGGGTGCATGTAGGCGGCGCGGATTTCCCGGTCGCCACGACATTCGAGGATTTTCAGATACGTGCCATGGACATTGATGGCATCGTCGTTCATTCCTTCATAAAGGCCGTGTTCCGAGCGGATCAGCCCCTTGCAGCCGGAAAAATGCGTGGCGTCGGCGTGAGTGGTGAACAACCGGGGATCGTCGGCCCCGCGCCGGCAGACTCGGAAGCCGTTCAGCGAGATGGTTTCTGTCACTTGCGCCAGCAGCCCCATGCCGAAAGCAAAATGAACCGTCACGTTTTCGATCCGGGCATGATCGGCATGATATAGGAAAATCCCCGGCGTCGGTCGCGGCGAGACCCGCAAGACCATGCGGACCCCCGCTTGCAGGTCGTCACGCCAGCCGGAAATTTCCACTAGTTTGGGCGCCAGCTCGGTGATGTTTTCCGGGTTGAACGGCTGGTCGGGCAGATTGTAAGCCATCCGTCCGTCGGCGGTAAAAAATACGCTCGAATCAAGCGGGTAGCCGGCATTGTCTTCAGCGGTAAAGCGCAGGTTCCTGCCATCCTCGATGCGATACGCTTCGTCGGAACAAACTTCCGCCACCACGCATTTCCGCGTCGCGTCGACCGAGCGGATCCGCAACTGGTGGACCGGCGGATAGTGGTAGTCGATGGAAAAATTTTTCAGCGTGCAGTCCGTGGAATCAACTACCGCGACGGGGATCAGCGTCCCGTGGAAAATAAATTCCGCGCCGCCGCCGTCCAGCGTTACCCCGTGCCGGTTTTCCAGCAGCAGGCCGCACTTTTTCCGCCCCGTCTGGGTATGGTTGGAAACATAGTACTCCCGTTCGGCGGCGTGTTCGGCATAAAAATCGTAACGTCCCGGCTGGAAGACAATCGTCACCGGAGCGTTATCCGGTTTCGCATCAAGATATTCAAGCAACCGGTTCCAGGCGGGAGTCGCGTCCCGGCCGGTATCCGGCCCAACGCCAAACGTTTCAAACTTGATCATTTCGGGATTCCGTCGTGTTTGAATGGGATTCAGGACGCCAGAAAGGCGCGGTAGCCTTTCCAGGCCATATAGGCGTCGAGTTTGCCGGCGACTTCCCACGGGGCGTGCATGCTGAGCAGCGGCACGCCGCAATCCACCACATCCATACCGTAACGGGCGAGGAATTTGGCGATGGTGCCGCCGCCGCCGGCATCGACCTTGCCGAGTTCGCCGGTCTGCCACAGCACCTGATGGTCGTTGAAGATGCGGCGGATTTCGGCGGCGAACTCCGCGCTCGCCTCGCTGGCGCCTGACTTGCCGCGGCCCCCGCCGTACTTGGAGATCGTCAGGCCGGCATTGATCCGGGCCATGTTGTCGTTCGGGGCGCTGACGTCGCCGTAATTGGGATCGTGGGCGGCGGCGACATCGGCCGAAATCATTTTGGAGCGGGCCAGGGTCCGGCGCCGGCCGAGATCGCCGGCGCGGGGGTCGGCCCGGTGCAGCAGTTCGGCGACAGCGTTCTCGAAGAAGACCGAATCCATGCCGGTGGCGCCGATCGAACCGACTTCCTCTTTGTCGCACAGCAGGACGATGGCGGTGTGCTCGGGCACGCCGGGCCGGTCCAGGAGGGCGCGCAGACAGGCGAAGGCGCAGACCCGGTCATCCTGGCCGTACCCCAAAATCATCGAGCGGTCCAGGCCGAGTTCACGGGCCGGGCCGGCGGGCACGATTTCCAGGTCGGCGCTGGTGAGGTCTTCTTCGGTGATGGCGTACCGTTCCCGCAGCAGCTTCAGCAGGGCGGCCTTGACCTTGTCTTTGGCCTTGCGGTCGGGGGAGGGGTGGCTGCCGAACAGGACATTGAGGTTTTCGCCCTTGATGCCGTCGTCGAGGCTTTTCTTTTCCTGTTCCTTGCCCAGGTGCGGCAGCAGGTCGGTAATGGTGAACACGGGGTCGGCGGGATCTTCGCCGATGGCGACCGGGACGAGGGTGCCGTCCTGGCGCGCAATGACGCCGTGCAGGGCCAGGGGCAGGGTGACCCACTGGTATTTTTTGATACCGCCATAGTAGCGGGTGTCGAGCCAGGCCAGGCCGCCGTCTTCATAGAGCGGGGTGGTTTTGGCATCGAGCCGGGGGGCGTCGGTGTGGGCGCCGGCGATGCGCAGACCGTCGGTCAGGGGGCGGCGGCCGATCACCGCCAGCAGCAGGGTGCGGCCATGGCCGCCGATCCACACCTGGTCGCCGGGCTTGAGCCGTGCCCGGTCCTCCAACGGCCGGAATCCGGCCTGGCGGGCCGCCGCCAACGCCAGTTCATAGGCCTGGCGCTCGGTTTTGGCGGCGGACAGAAAGGCCAGGTACTCGGCGGCGTAGACGGTTACCGCCCGCTGTTCTTTGGCGGTCAGGCGGTTCCAGCCGTTCTCACGGAGGCGGGGCGCGGCGGGGGTGGACTTGGTGGCGTTCTGACGTTTCATGTCGGCAATATATTCCCTTTGCCGTGTGCAGGGGGTTGGGGAGCCGGGATCCGACAAGTCGGACATTTCCGACTTGTCCGACCTGTCGGATATGTCGGATATGTCAGATATGTCAGATATGTCAGATATGTCAGATATGTCAGATATGTCAGACCGGCCCGATAGCATCCCCAACCGTTGGCGTTCCGGCTCCGGCTGATTATGTTTCCTTTCCTATGATGGAACTTCAAGGTTGTTACACGGCTCTGGTCACCCCGTTCCGCAACGGTGCGGTGGACTATGACGCCTTGCGCCGTCTGGTCGAGGAACAGGTCGCCGGCGGTGTGGCCGGCCTGGTGCCGGTGGGCACCACGGGCGAATCGCCGACGCTTGACCATGAGGAACACATCAAGGTCATTGAGACCGTGGTGGCCGTGGTGGCCAGGCGTTGCCAGGTCATTGCCGGCACCGGCGCCAACGCCACCGCCGAGGCGCTCGCTTTGACCCGGCGCGCCGCCCAGCTCGGGGTCGATGCCACGTTGCAGGTGACGCCGTACTACAACAAGCCGACCGCCGAAGGGATGTACCGTCATTTTGCCACCCTTGCCGATGACGGCGGCCTGCCGGTGGTGCTTTACAATGTGCCCGGGCGCACCGGCAAGGAAATCGACCTCAAGACCGTCAAGCGCCTGGCCGCCCATCCCCAAGTGGTGGCCATCAAGGAGGCCGCCGGCAGTGTGGATCGCGTCTCCCAGATTCTCGACTGCTGCTCGCTCACCGTGCTCAGTGGCGATGACGCCTTGACCCTGCCCATGATGGCGGTCGGCGCCACCGGTGTCATCAGTGTCGTTTCGAATATCCTGCCCGCCGAGGTTTCGCGCCTGGTCGCCCTGGCCCTGGCCAACGACTGGCCGGCGGCGCGCCAGTTGCACTACCGCCTCTACCCGTTGTTCCGCGACTTGTTTGTCGAGACCAATCCCATTCCGGTCAAGGCCGCGCTCGCCATGCTGGGCACGATCGCCGAGGAGTATCGCCTCCCGCTCTGTGCGATCAGCGACGCCAGCCGTGAAACCCTGCGGACCGCCATGCGCCAGGCCGGGCTCCCGGTCTGAGAGGATTCATGAGACCGGATCGGTGCCGGGAGCCGCCCGTCCTCGGGCGGACGAACCCGTCATCAAAAGGCGGCAAGAGAATTGCCGCACTCCAAAATCGGTAGAGCGGGAACCCAAACACATCTTCAGTGTCCAAGCCAAGGGAACTGGATTGTTACCCGTCTAAGGAATCAATATGATCGAGACCCTCGCCACTCACGCCACGCAGTTTTTTGAGCAGTGGCATTATTATGGCGCGTTTGGCCTGATGGCGCTGGAAAGCATGATCGCGCCGGTGCCGAGTGAGGTGGTGATGCCGCCCCTGGGCATGCTGGTGTCCCAAGGCAAGCTGTCGATGTTTTGGGTGACGGTGGTCACCTCGGCCGCCTCGGTGTTCGGCTCGCTGATCTCTTACGCCATGGGCTACTGGGGCGGCCGGCCGCTGGTGCTTAAGGCCGGCAAATATCTGTTGCTCAACGAGCGCGACCTGGCGTGGACGGAGAAGTGGTTCCACGCCCACGGGGGCATCACCATTTTGGTCGGCCGTTTCATTCCCGTGGTGCGCCATCTGATTTCCATTCCGGCTGGCGTGGGGCGGATGCCGTTGCTGCCGTTTATCGCTTATACCCTGGTGGGCGCCACGCTGTGGAATTATTTTCTGTTGTGGCTCGGGGTCAAGCTCAATGACCACTGGCAGGTCATCCTCAAGTACCGTCAGCCGTTGGATTGGGTGGTCATCGCCGGGCTGCTGGCGGTCGGCGTTTGGTTCGTTCACAGCCACCTGTTGAAAAAGCGTGTTTCTGCCGCGTAGCCGCTGAATGTTCATCCGTGCCACCAGCCCCTTGGGTTGTGCTCGAACTGCCGGTGGTGACGCCTAAAACTATCGAAATGACCCGTCGGGTGCTATATTAGCGCCCTTTGATCTGTGCCAGGGCAACTTTGCCGTTGCACGCATGCATCGTTTTCGGAAGGTAGAGTGAAGTAGTGGCCGTTACTCCAATACCCGCCAGTGCCCACACGTTCCACATTCCGGTCATGGGTACGGGGTTCACCATTGATACGCCGCTCAAGGTGGCGCGATTCGGGATCACCTCGGTGATCTCACTGGTGGACCACGTGCTCATTGAGCAGATGCGCGAATATCACTGCCGTTTGGCCGGCGAACCGTATGAACCGATTCTGCCCACGACGCCAGATTGTCGGGCGCGGACCATTTCGGCCTATTTGGATCTGCTGGGCCGGCTGGTGGAGCAACAGTCGCAGCAGTTGCGGGCGGAGCCGTTTGTGCCGGGGAGTGAGATTACGCGGTATTTCGAGTTGCTGCCGGAATCCCCCCCCAAGGCGCTTTACCGGCAGATGCTGGCCGAGCAAAACGAGACCGCGCGCCAGGCCTTGCAGGAGCAATTGCGCGTGTTGGCGGTACCCGGCGGGATCGACGTCAATATCATGACCAAGCTGGAAGCCGGCGGTAAAACGGAAGCCGGTGTGACCGAGCCGGAAACCAACGACGCCATGTCCGCGTTGCGCGGGTTCGCCTGCAGCAAACTGTCCTCGGCGGTGGTGTTTTCGGCCGGACTGAGCCGGCCGTTGTACAGTTACGCCGCCCGCTTTGCGGATTTCCTGCCCCAGGGCGGCCAGCCGCCACGCAAGCGCATTATTTTGAAGGTGAGCGACTTTCGTTCGGCCGTGATCCAGGGCGGTTTTTTCGCCAAGCACGGCCTGTGGTTGTCTGAATTCCGGGTTGAATCGGGGCTCAATTGCGGCGGGCACGCGTTTGCCACCAAAGGGTTGCTGATGGGACCGATCCTCGCCGAGTTTCGCAATCAGTTGGATGATCTGCGGGCGGAGTTGCGCGGGCATTATCTGGAGGCTTTGCAGCGGCTGGGGCTCCCGCCGCCGGCCGAGTCGGCGCTGGCCATTCGCATTACCGCCCAGGGCGGCATCGGCACCGTGGCCGAGGACCAGTTGTTGCATCGGGAGTATGGCGTGGATGGCACCGGCTGGGGCACGCCGTTCCTGCTGGTGCCGGAGGCGGTCAATGTGGACGCGGAGACGTTGCGGCACTTGATGGCCGCCGGTTCCGGCGATGTTTGGATCAGTGGCAATTCGCCGCTGGGCGTGCCATTTTGGAACCTGCGCACCTCGGCCAGTGAAACGTCACGCCGCCAGCGTATCCGCGACGGTGTTCCCGGCAGTCTTTGCCGCAAAGGCTATGGCCGCAACAACACCGAATTTCCCGGCCAGCCGGTTTGCACGGCCTCGCGGACCTATCAGGCCCAGAAGTTGGAACAGCTCGCTGCCCGGTATCCAGGCCAGGCCATTCCCGCCGCCGAGGTGGAAAAGGTGGTGGCCAAGACCTGCATTTGCCATGACCTGGCCGGCAGTGTTGCCCGCGCCCTTGGCTTTGATTCGGCGGCGACGCCCGCCATCTGTCCCGGGCCTGATATTGCCTGGTTCCACCGGGTCGCCTCGCTCGATGAGATGGTCGGGCACATTTACGGGCGGTTGTCCCTGCTGGCCGCCGGTGACCGGCCGCACATGTTCATCACCGAATTGCGCCTTTACGTGAACGAATTGCGCCGGCATGCGGACACCGCATCGCGGGACATGTCGGAACGCCTGCGCCTGTACCTGCGCGATTTCCGCGCCAACCTGCTCATCGGGATTGAGCATTACCGGCAGGAGACCTCCCGTTTCCTGGACGACCAGAAAGCCCACTTTCTCCAGGAACTGGCGGCCCTTGAGTGTGAGGTGAACACCTTGGGCGCCGCGGTTCCCGCGCCGGGGTGATTTTGGTGTTGAGGGGTTGAGGGGTTGAGGGGTTGAGGGGTTGAGGGGTTGAGGGGTTGAGGGGTTGAGGGGTTGAGTGGTAGAGGGGGCGCCCGCGGCGATGGATGTTAGTTGCGGTGCATGGTCCGGTGATTGATGCCGCGTTAGGGTGCAATTTTAATTACCTTCAGCCTTCAGTCTAACAAGCTTCAGCCTAACGCCGTCTGACGGGCGACTAGGCAGCGGCTCCATGGCAGGTCGCCAGGCATGCACGACCATGCTCCCACCGGAAGTGGCCCGCGAGGAATGCGAACCGGGAGCGGCGGGCATCAGAGCCCGGAACGTTAGTGACGGGTCACGAGGGTCGCACTTACCCCAAGAGGTGCTTCCAAAAGTCAAAAGTAACGAGGTTGTTCCATAACTGGGAGCCGCCCGTCCTCGGGCGGACGAACCCGTCATCATCGGATTTCCTTCGTTATTCGGACCTCAATATTCGTCACTCTGCGGTTGTGAAAAAGTTGAGATTTCATCCTAACGCAGTATAAACGCAAATTTTAGGTCAATCCTTATGAGCGAGATAATGGTAACGGCAGTGGCGGGCGCGGTGGTCTGGGGGGTGGCGTAATGGCCCCGGCTCCAGTGATTTTAACGGCCCGTGAGTTGTGCTTCCGGATCGGGACGCAGGTGTTGCTCGACGGCGTATCGCTGACGCTGCATGACGGCGAGTGCGCCGGCTTGGTCGGGCGCAATGGCGCCGGCAAGACGACCCTGCTGAAGATCCTGGCCGGGGCCGAACCGCCGGATGCCGGGCAGGTGCAGCCGCGGCGCGGCTTGCGGGTCGGCTGGTTGCCGCAGGCGGCTTCGCTCGACTTGGAGGCCACGGTGCGCGATAATATTTTGGCCGGCGCGCGTGACCTGCTGGAGCTCCTGGCCCGCTACGAGACGGAACCGCACGATTCCCCCGCCGCCCATGAAATGGAGAGCACGCTCCATACCCTGGACGCCTGGAACCTGGATGTCCGCCTCAACGAACTGATGGACCATTTGGAGACGCCGGCCCCGGAACGTTTGGTCGGCACCTTGTCCGGCGGTGAACGCCGGCGCGTCGCCCTCTGCCGTTCATTGATTGGCCGCCCGGACCTGCTGATCTTGGACGAGCCGACCAATCATTTGGACACCGAGTCCATCGAATGGTTGGAAAAGTGGTTGCGCAACCATGCCGGCGCCTGCCTGATGGTCACCCATGACCGGTACTTTCTCGACCGGGTGTCCACGCGCATTTTGGAGCTGGATCGTGGCGCCCTGTGGTCCTGCGAGGGCAACTACAGCGCCTATTTGGAGGCCAAGGCCGAGCGCGAATTTGCCGCCGACCAGGTGGAGACGCGGCGTTTGGGCTTTTTGCGGCGCGAGCTGGACTGGATTCGCCGCGGCCCAAAGGCGCGCACGACCAAGTCGCAAAGTCGCGTGGACCGCTTTAATGACGCCGCCAGCAAGGTGCCGCTGGCGCGGGAGGGCGATGTCGACCTGATCCTGCCGCCCCCGTGCGAAATGGGCAACAAGGCGGTGGCCTTGGAAGGACTCACGGTCGCCATTGGCGGGCGCACCATCTGCCGGGACTTCAGCCTGGTCATTCCGCCCGGCGCCCGGGTCGGCGTCATTGGCCGCAACGGCGCCGGCAAGACGACGCTGATCCGGACCATTATGGGCGAGCATCCGGTGACGGCCGGCAAGGTGGAGGTCGGCACCCGGGTGCAGTTCAATTACGTGGACCAGCACCGCCTGCACCTGGACGACCGTAAAAGCGTGCTGGAGGAGATCGCCGACGAGCGGGACTATGTCCAGCTCGGGGATGAACGCGTCGGTGTGTGGGGCTACCTCCGGCGGTTCCTGTTCACGGACGACCGGATCAATACGCCCGTGTCCCAGCTGTCCGGCGGCGAGCGCAGCCGCCTGCTGCTGGCCAAGATTCTCAAAAACGGCGGCAATTTTCTGATTTTGGACGAGCCGACCAATGATTTGGACTTGGCGACCTTGCGGGTGCTTGAGACCGCCCTGGCCGGGTTTGGCGGCTGTGTCATGCTGGTCAGCCATGACCGTTATTTCCTCAACCGTGTCTGCACCAGTATTCTTGCCTTTGAGGGGGACGGCCGCCTGGTTTACCAGGAAGGCGACTACGATTATTTCCTGGACAAGCGGGCCGCCGCCGCGCGCACCACGGCGGAGGCCGCCCAGTTTTCAGCCACGGCGGCCGCCAAGGCGTCCGCCTCGACCCCGGCCAAGGGGAAGTCCGGCCTGAAGTGGAAGGAACAGCAAGAACTGGACGGCTTGCCGGCGGCGATTGAGGCGGCCGAAACCGCGGTGGCGCGCTTGGAGGCGCTGTTCGCCGCGCCCGATTTCTTCCAGAAAAACGGGCCGCGGATCAAGGAGTTCACCGCCGAACTCGACCAGGCCCGCGACCAAGCCGCCAGCCTGTACAAACGCTGGACCGACCTGGAATCCCGGCGGTAATCAACACCGGTGCCGTTTTTCTAGTCCCTCGGGGACGAAATCAACCGTAGATTTCCGATTCCAGGCTTATCTCAGTTTGGCTTCGAATGCATTTTTTCTCGCCAAGCACGCGAAGATCGCACAGAAAATCACAATTGAGCCGTTTTCTAAAGTTTTGATTCAGGCGCGCTGAAGGCGCATCTGCATCGTAGCCAGGGGCAACGCCCCTGGAATTGGATCGCGAACCGTTCAAGGCTGAAGGCCTTGCTCATCTATGGTGTGTCATGGGGCGGTGCCTGTCGCAGCGGGGGCGGCCAGCTCCAGCAGCAACAGCCCGCGCTCGCCTTCGTCCCACCGCCGGCCCAATTGCTCGTTCCCAATGGCGGCCAGTGCCTTTTCCGCGTCCTTCGCGGGCTTGGCGGGCCACTCGTCCCCCGTCACCCGCACCAGCCGCGTCGTGGATTCGTAAACGGCCGCCAGTCCGAACAGCCGTTCCTGAACGGCCTTGACGACCAGCGCCTCCGGCAACCGGTATTCCACCAGCACCGCCGCTGCCCCGGCCGGCTTTTCCAGTTCCACCAGCAGGCGCGCGGGGCCGGGCGGCGCACCCTTGCGCGGCCGCAACGCCCGTACGGCCCCCGTGACTACCGGCGTCCCCTGCGGACTCCGCGGGCCAGCGAGATGCAGGCCGTTGATTTCAATGGCAACGTCATGGCGCAGCGCGTCCACGGTGTCGGTGCCGGGCAGGATGCGGAGCGGCGCGTTCCGGTCGGTGCTGGCCGGGGTCAGTCGCGTCAGCGGCGCCTCGACCCGCGTCCAGACGCCGGGCTTGAGCCGGATCGCGGACAGCCCCGCCGTGCCGAGCCGCAGGCTGACGGGTCGTGGCCGCACCACCTTTTTCCGCTGCTCTGGCGGCAGCACTGGCCGCACCCAGAAACGAACCACGCGGGCGTCCGGCAGTGCCGTCGCGGCCAGGGGAAGGACCACGCCCAGCGGTTCGGTGGGCCATTTCTCCGGAGCGTCAAAGGTCACCAGCCACGACTCGGCGGTGTAGGGCGCCACGCCGGTCAAACGGCCAAGCTGGCCCGGCGTGGCCGGCCGCCGCTCAATCTTCACGCCCTGGCCGAGCGCTGTCGGCGCGCCCTCGCGCGACTCCGCCACCGGCAGGCCCGACGTGCGCCATTCCGCGACGGTCGGTAGGTCGCCGGCCTCTTCCAAGGCCCATACATCTTGTTGCACCAACGGTGCGGCCCGGCGCCGTTCCGGGGGCAATGGCGTGCGCTTGACGTTCGGTTCCCGCCCGCCGTTGTCCGCCGCCGCCGCGCGGGCGTCGGGCGGGACCAACGTGATCCGCATCACGGTGTCCAGTTTCAATTTGATCCGGACCAGGCCGGTGTCGCCGCCCCTGGCGTCTTGGCATTCGACCTCGCGCCGCTCCGTTTTTTGCGCCACCGGCGGCTGTTCGTTGGGTGGCTGCCGCGCGCCCTCAATGACCGCCCGCCAAGTGCCCGCGTGTCGCGGCACGGGCACGGTCAGGACAAACTCGCGCCCGGTGTCGTCACCGCCAAACAGCAGCACATTGATCCGGCCCGAGGGCTCAATGCCGGCCGCCCAGCGGGCTAGCGTCGTTCCCGCATCGCCCTCCACCGGCACCAGCCCGGCATACCAGGCGCGCGCCTCGCCGGTGGCGCCGCCGATGCCGGTGAGCAGCCGGACCAGTGTCCATGCCTCGCCCGGCCGTTCCTCCTCCTGCGGGAACAGGCCGCAGTCCCAGCCGCCGCCGTTCCACCACGTCACCGGCCCGCCGCCCGCATCGAGCCACGCCGCCGTGGCTTCCGCCGCCGCCCAGCCGACATGGCACTGCGAGGCCAGGCCGCCCGCCTCCGTCACCGCGCTGTCCAGCCATGGCCGCGCCGCCGCTTCACCGGCCCCGGCCCGGCGCAGCGTCTCCCGCGTCCGCGCCACCTTGGCCTCGACCCCGTAGCCGCCGCCCGCTTCGCCCCCGGTCAGCACCGCTGCCACCGGCAGGCTGCCGCGCGCGGGCAGCGTGTCCACGGCCACCTGGGCGTTGGGACAGACGCGCCGCAACCGTTCCACCGCTGTCCGCCCCAGGTTCCCGTTCGCCACCCGCAACTGCCACGCCAATACCTGGGCGCCATACCGCGCCCCGGCAACGGCCAAAGTCTCCACATCGCCATCATTGCGGACCTCGCACCGCACCACTACCCGCGCCCCCCCCGCCTTCACCCGCTCCAGCACCGGCC
>CAITYL010000295.1 GCA_903896595.1 uncultured Lentisphaerota bacterium | reverse complement strand
TCTGGATGTCCAGGGCGGCGGCGGGAGGCTTGCCTTCGGGCGGAATCCGGCTGGGGTTGCACAGGGTGAAGGCCAGCGAGCCCATGGCCAGATGAAAACGCCAGGCCAAATCCAGCGGCGGCAGTTCCGGGAGACTCTGCTACGGGGGTAATCCCCGAGCCGGCCACCGCGGGTCTGCTGGCCGTGACGGGTGCCCTGGTGCTGATGCGCCGCCGGAAGCAGGGCTAAAAGCAGAAATTAAGAAAGCAGAAAGCGGAAATCGAGAAAACTGAGTGTATTTCAGCTTTTGACATTTCGACTTTCTGTTTTTTTTGCTCCGGTGTGGCTCAGGGCGTGCCGTCCGGCAGTGACTCGCATCCGCGCAACAAGAAACAAGAAAGAAGGAGAGCAAGGTCATGAAACACCGTCTCTGGATCGCCGTGGGCCTGACGCTGATGGAGTCGGCCCTGACGGCCGCGCCCCTCAACTACTCGGAGAACTTTAACTCATGGGGCGAGACGTGGCTCGAATTGTCCCCTTCCGCCACCACTGATTATTGGTACAGAAACGAGGGTGCTTTGGTTGGCGGCACGACTTGGGGCCCGGGAGGAGTCGGTGGAACCAAATGGATGTGGGCGGTTTCCGACGGTTGGGCACCGCAGGTTTTTAATGGCAACGTGTATCGCAACTTCCGCACCGCCGGGACGTTGGCGGCCACCGAATCCATTACCAACGCCACCTTGACGGCCTATGTCCGGAACGGCACCGGCAGTGACGGCGATTCCGCTCTGTATGACCGCCTCTCGTTGCTGGACAACGTCGGCAATGGCTATGTGGGGACGATTGACCGTGCGGGGGGGATGAGCCTCTATAAGAGTGCCGCCGGGACCTTGACGAGCATTGGTACGAACGCCAGCGAGGTGAGCGGAAACACCAAGTATTGTACGTTGTCGGTGATAAACGACGTGGTGACGCTTAGTTACTACTACGACGGCAGCCCCTTGACGGTTTACACCACGACTGCCGCCGATGGCACCTATGATGCGTTCACCACGCTGGCATTGGGCGGTCATTACGGGTATTGGGAAGGCCTGGGCTATGACAATGTCACCCTCACCGGTGCGACGGTGATTCCCGAGCCGGCTACCGCGGGCCTGCTGGTCGTGGCGGGCGCGCTGGCGCTGATGCGCCGCCGGAAACAGGGCTGAAAGCAGAAATCAAGAAAGCAGAAAGCGAAAAACCTGAGTTTATTTCAGCTTTCTGCTTTTTTCTTGCTCTGATGTGGCTAAGGGCGTGCAGCTCGGCGGCGACTTGCATCCGTGACAAGCGTTTGACTCCACCATGAGCGGCTTGGGTTTGGAGTTCCCACTTCAGTGGGGGCTGTTCGGTTCCTGTCGCCGACAGGCAACGAGAAGGCACCGCCTGAAGGCGGAACTCCAAACTCGGATTCACCACGAAGTCACGAAGAGCACGAAGACAAATCGAAGGTTTTTTTTGAGCAGTATTTTCCTTTGAAACGCTTCGATCCAGCTTCGTGTCCTTCGCGTCTTCGTGGTGAAAATTCAATGTCTGGGTACTACGGATGAGCCTGCCATTCTTGCCGGGACTGTATTACGGGTGCGCGCTGGCCGTTATATTCCATTAACGAGGGTGTACGATGTTCATGCGTTCCTTGAATTTTATATTGTTCGCCGGCCTGTCGGCAGGATGGTCGGCGGTGGCGGCGGAACTGGCGCCTGTTTTTACGGTGGGCGTATGCACCCATATGGGGCAGATGCGCGAACCGCAGGCGGAACTGATCAGCCTGGCCCGGCAGGCGGGGTTCAACTCCCTGCGCGACGAAGTGTACTGGTGGTCCGTGGAGACAAAAAAAGGGCAGTTGGCCGTGCCGGAGGCCTATGAACGCTATGTGCAACTGGCGGTTCAGGCCGGTGTGGCACCGTTGCTGAATCTTACCTATGGCAACGGCTTTTACAATGATAACGGCTCGCCGGTGACCCCCGAATCGCTGGAAGGCTATGCCCGCTATGCCGAAACCGTGGCGCGCCATTTCAAGGGCCGGGTCCACCGCTATGAAATTTGGAACGAATGGGGCGGTTATCTGGGCATTCCGGCCGCCAAGGCCCAGGGGCAGACGCCTGAGAATTATGTGGCCTTGATCAAAAAGGTCTACCCGCGGCTCAAGGCGGTGGACCCCACCTGTGAAGTGATCGGCGGCTGGATGGCCGGAGATTATCTCGACCGCATCATTGAGCTGGGCGGGTTGCGCTATCTGGACGGCGTGTCCATCCACGCCTATCCCTACAACTCCGGCAGCGCGCGTTATGTGCCGGAAGGCTGGATCGAATGGATCCGGACCGTTGACCAGGCACTGGCCAAGGCCAGTCCGAACCGGCGCATTCCGTTCTATGTCACGGAAACCTCTTGGCCGACCCAAGTCGCGGCCGACGGTACCGCGCCCGAACGGGCGGCGGCGTATGCGGCGCGGATGTATCTGCTGGCCCGCTCGGTGCCGCGGCTTCAGGGGATTTATTACTACGACCTGCAAGACGACGGTCTGGAGTATCAGAACGCGGAGAATAACTTTGGCCTGATTGACGTGTCCATGACCCCCAAGCCGGCCTGGTTTGCCCTGCGCGATGTGGCCGGCCTGGTGGCCAACGGCCGGTATCTGGGCCGGGTGCCGACGGCGGATCCGGAGATTTGGATTGTGCGCTATCAGCGTCCCGATGCCAGCGAGGTGTGGGCATTGTGGAGCGCCCATGATGACGATCGCTGGCGCATCACCCTGCAGACCGACCGGAGCCAGCCCACGCCGCTGATGCTACAGAAGGTTGGCACCGGGGTGCCGGTACAGCGTGCCTGGGGGACGCCGGCGTGGCTGGATGACGCCAAGAGCGCCAACCGGTTGGTGGTCACGGTGACGGAGACGCCATGGCTGATCTCCGGCGACTTGCGGGGGGTGTCGGTGGTGCCCAACGGCATCCGGCGCCAAGAGTTCCCGGAAGCCAAACGCCCCACCAAGCAGACCATGCACCTGCCGACGGCCATGGCGTTTGCCACGCCGCTGGAGGCGCGGGCGTCCGTGAACGAGGTGGTGGTGGCGCCGGGGCGCCCCACGGCCATAACCACGTTGGAGGGGTTCGAGACGGTTCAGGGCTGGCGGGTTGGCGGCAGTCATGCTGGCGTGAAAACCGCCATTCGCGTGGTGGCGGAACCGGTGGCCGTGGGCCAGGGCGCGGCGGAGTTGGTCTATGACTTCACGGGCGTCAAAAGCGCCCTCAATACGTGCGATTACACGAAACGGTTGCCGTTGCCGCCGGGAGCGAAACAGGTGTCGCTGCGGGTGTTCGGGGACGGCTCCGGCCTCTCGTTGTGGATCCGGCTGGTGGACGGCACGGGGCAGTGTTTTAGCTATTATCTGGGGGCGGTGGACTGGCGGGGCTGGAAAAGTTGGGCACTAGACCTGGCCCGGCCCGCCTCGTCGCACTGGGACGGCGCCAATGACGGCAAGGTGCATCCGCCCCTGTCCTTTGATGCCGTGGTGCTCGAAGGCGCCACCTCGTTTGTCGGGTCGGGACGCCTGATCATGGATGAACTGGCCGTGCAGGCCGACAAGACGGGTACGGCTGACGACCTGGCCGGCTCCTTCCATGCCCAATGGGATGCCGGACACCTGTACCTGACCGTGACCGTGACCGATGACATTCATCATCAGACCTTCAGCGACACGGATCTGTGGCGCGGCGATTCGTTGCAGTTGGCGCTTCAGGCACTGCCCAAGGCCGGCCCCATTCCCCAAACCTTTACCGAACTGACGGTGGCGCTGACCAAGGCCGGGCCGAAGGTCTATCGGCACTCCAGTCAGAACCGTGCCGACCCCGGCTTGCTGCCCGGCGCCACGGCGCGCATAGAGCGCCGCGGCGAGCGGACGGTGTACCGGATCATCCTGCCGGTCAAGGCGGTGGATTTGCCGGAGCTGACGGCGGGGACGGCGATCGGCTTTTCCCTGGTGATCAATGATTGCGACGGCGGGGAACGGAAGTATCTGGCCTGGGGCGACGGCATTGTCGCGCAGAAGAACCCGCAAACCTATAACTGGCTGATCCTGAGGCCATGACGGGTGACACGATGAAAAGCCGCCATTGTTTTGCTGTGGTCAAACGGCTGGCCTGCCCAGCCGTAGTCCCGAGCCGCGACGAAGGGCGAAGGCAAGTTCGATCAAGGTTCACCTTGATCGAACTGTTGGTGGTGATCGCCATCATCGCCATTCTGGCGTCCATGCTGCTGCCCTCCCTGGGCAAGGCCAGAGACACGGCCAAGGCCGCCGCCTGTGTCAGCAACCAGAAGCAGATCATGCTCGCCTTTTCGTTATATGCCAACGACTACAACGGCTGGGTGCTGAACAAAGGCAACAACTGGTGGGACATGTGGCGTGACACGCTGGCCGGCGGCTGGTCCTCCCCCGGCTCCAGCGCCGAGTACCTTCCCTTTCGCTCCAAGGTGTTCAACTGCCCCGCCAACAAAACCGCCAATTCCGCATCGGCGACGTGGGAGAATGCGCGCTGGTACTGCTACGGGATGTATGAAGTCTCTTATGATACGTGGGCCGCCAGCAAGTATTCGAGTGTCTTTTGGAAGAGCAATGGTTATCTAGGCTCCGGTGTTTATTATCAACTGGACAAGGTGCCTACCCCGGCGCAGTTCTTTTTCGTGGCCGACACGTCCCAAAACATGTTCACGGACTTTTTTATGTTCACGCCGGATAACGACTGCGGGGGGCAGGGCACCTTCATCTACACATTGCACAGCAACCGCGCTAACACCGGCTTTGTTGACGGGCACGTCGGTCGGCAGGACGCCGTGGAGTTGTTCAAGAGCCCGTTGATGGTCCGCACGACCTGGGCGATGAACGGTGCCTATACCTACCATTGAAAATGCCTGCTTGTAATTCTAGGGTTTGCAACCTATTCACATAGAACGCAAAAGAGCGCAAAAGAAAATGCATTCTCAGAAAAAAATATTTGATCTGTCCGCGTTGAACTGGCGGGTGGCGGGGTTTGTTCCGCATGAGTGGGAACTCCAAAACAGCATGGAAATCGGGGCGGCGCCGGCGGCGGAGATTCCGAGCGTGCCCGCGCCGGTGCCCGGTTCGGTGCAACAGGCGTTGCGGAATGCCGGGCTATTGCCCGACTGGAACCTCGGGCTGAACGCCCGACTCTGCGAATGGGTGGAGAGCCGCCATTGGATTTACGAGACCCAGCTTCCGGACGCCTGGTTTGCCCGCGGCCCGGGCGCGGCGTACCGCCTGCGCTGTCTGGGGCTCGACTATGCCGGTGTGGTCCGCCTCAACGGCCAAGCGGTGGGAACGTTCGCCAACAGCCTCATGCCGCATGTTTTTGACCTGGGGTCGGCGGTGCGCCCGGCCAACAACATCCTGCAAGTCATTTTTGAGTGCCCGCCGCGCTGGCTGGGGCAGTTTGGTTATACCTCCCGGATGCGCGAGCCGAAGCCGCGCTTTAATTATTTTTGGGACTGGACCTCGCGCCTGGTCCAAACCGGCATTTGGGACGGGATCACCCTGGAAGTGGCGGCGTCCGCCACCCTGGCGGGGATGTGGGTACAAAGTAATTACGATCCCGCCGCCGGCCAAGGCGCGCTACGGGTGTCGGGCAACTGGCATGGCGAGGCGGCGGCCGGCCAGGTGCGGGTGAGTTTGGAGGATACCGCCGGCGCGGTGGTGCGCCAAGAGGAAGTCGCGGCGACGGCATTCCGGGACGGCACGCTGGCCTGGGACGGGCTGGCGGTGGCGCCATGGTGGCCGAACGGGCAGGGGGATCAACCGCTTTACACCGTGCGCACAACCCTGCTCGGGGTGGATGGCGGCGTGCTGGACGAGGACGTGCGCCAGGTCGGTTTCAAACAGGTGGAGTGGCGGCCCAATCCCGGCGCGCCGGCCGCCGCTGATCCGTGGCTCTGCGTGATCAATGGGCAGCCGCTGTTCCTGCAAGGGGTCAATTGGACGCCGATCCGGCCGAACTTTGCGGACCTGACCGTGGCGGATTACCGGCAGCGCCTTGAAACATACAAGGAACTGGGGGTTAATTTGTTGCGGGTCTGGGGCGGTGGTTTCCTGGAGCCGGAACACTTTTTTCGGCAGTGCGACGAACTGGGATTGCTGGTTTGGCAGGAGTTTCCCTTGTCATCCTCCGGGGTGGATAACTGGCCGCCGGAGGACGCGGCGTTCATTACCGGGTTTGCGGAGATCGCACGCCAGTATGTGGAACGGTGCCGGCATCATGCCTGTCTGCTGATGTGGTGTGGCGGCAACGAGTTGCAGGGCACGCTGGACGGCGGCAAGCAGGGCTGCGGCAAGCCGATCGGCCTGGATCATCCGCTGATGCGGCGGTTGCAGGCGCTGGTGGCCGAACTGGATCCGGGGCGCCGGTTCATGGAGACCTCCTCGTCCGGGCCGCGGTTCATGGCCAAGGCCGCCGAGTTTGGCCAGGGGCTGCACTGGGATGTGCATGGGCCGTGGAAGCCGGAAGGCACGCTGGCGGAATGGGCGGCTTACTGGGAACAGGATGACGCCCTGTTCCGCTCCGAGACCGGGGCGCCGGGGGCCAGTCCGCTGGATATTTTGGAGCGGTATCGGGGCGATGGCGATCCGTGGCCGCCGGCCCATGCCAATCCGCTATGGCGTCGGGCGCCGTGGTGGGTGGAAAGCGACCGTTTCCAGGCCGAGCACGACGGCCGGGCGCCGGTGGACTTGGCCGAGTACGTGGCCTGGAGCCAGGCCCGGCAGGCGGAGGCGCTGGTCATGGCCGCCCGTGCCTGCAAACAGCGCTTCCCGCGCTGCGGCGGCTTCCTGGTGTGGATGGGGCACGACAGCTTCCCCTGCATGGCCAATACCGCCATTATTGATTTCGAGGGCCGTCCCAAACCCGCCGCGCTCCGCCTGGCGGCGGAAGTGTTCCGGTTATCTTTCTAAATCCATGTGGGGCTCTGCCCCAGGCCCCGCTCAAGGAACTCCGTCCCTTGAGAATCCCGACATCCTGGTTTCAAGAGGGCCGATGCTGCGTGCCGCATTCCGCCGCCCCGTCAACGTTGACGACCTTCGGCGGCACCCAGTATCGGCCCTCTTGAAACGGAATGTTTCGGGGATTCCAAAGGGACTGGTCCCTTTGGCAGGGGCCTGGGGGCGGCGCCCCCACATAGCCTAGACAGGGCGTTCCAATAGATCGGCTTCGGTGAGCGTCCGGGCCTGGGGGTCCAGGCGGAGCGTCTTGATCTCGAAGGCGCCGAGTTGCACGGGCTGGCTGAGGCCGAGGGCGGGGAGGCGCAGGGTGGCGCTTCGGGGCTGGCCGGTGGGCTCGAACAGGCGCAGAATGTAGCCGCGGCCGTCTTCCGCCTGTTTGCAGGTGGTGAGCTGGAGGCTGGCATCGCCGTCCAGCACGGCCAGTGGCGCGGGGATTTGTCCGCCGCCGCAGGGAAAGAAGGACAGTGGCAACGGTGCCTCGTTGTACGCCAGGGCTTCGCGGTCCACGCGGGCGAGCCGTTCGCCGGCGGGGCCCGCATTGAGGTGGAAGACGAACAGCCGCTCCCCCTGGTCGATGCGTGGGCTGTAGCGGTCCTGGCAGAGCAGGGGGCGGTCGGGAATGGGGTGGCAGGTGTAGGCCGGTGAGCGCAGCAGGCTCAGGCGCAGGGCGCCGTCGCGGCAGTCCAGCCCGTAACAGCCGTGGTTGATGCAGGTGAGGGTGGCGTCCGCCTGGGCGGAGACCACGGCCGTCCATTTTTGGGCCACCGCTTCGGTGCCGTTGACGGGCAGATCGGCCGTGCCGTAGGCGACCTGCCCGCGGCAGGCGGCATCCGCGAAGGGCGTGGGCAGGACGAGCTTGAGCATTTTGCTCTTCTCGCTCCAGTGGACGCGGACCTGGATCTCGATCTCGGTGCCGTGCTTCGGCAGCTTGTAGTGCTGGCAGATAAAGGAGTCGCCGTAATGGAATACGGCTTCGATGACCGTGCGGACCTCGCCGTCCTCGATCACCCGCACGGAGGGGAGGATGCCTTCGCGCACGCCGGAGAAGGCGGTGCCGGCTTCCGGCGGCATCAGGGTGAAGGCGCCGAGCACGTCGTCGAACCGGGGGACACCGCTGATGATCCAGGGATCGTCGCTGTAACCCAGCACGACGGCCTGGCAGGCACCGGGGCGGAGATAGTCCACGCCATGAACGCGGTAGCGATCCATGAGGCCGGTTTTGGCGTTGACGATCACCTCCAGGGCGTCCGTGCGGAAACGGAAACCCCCATCCTGTTCATGGAGCTGCGGCCGGGGCTTTTCCGGCAGGATCGTCAGCTTGCAGTCGAAGCGGTTCATCTGGCCGGGGGCGAGCTCGGCCTGGAAGACGACGCGTTTGCGCCAGTCCAGGTTGATGTTGCTGAGTTCCTTTTCCGGCTGGGTGGGCAGGGGGACGCCGTCACGGCAGACCACGGGCAGGGTGAACTCGGGCTTCCAGTTTTGGTCGTGCAGCATGAACTCGCACTCGAAAGTGCCGGAGACGGGGAACGGGTGGGGATTGTAGACCAGGATGGGGATTTCGCCGTCCGCCGCCACCGGCTGGCCGCCGGCGAGGGCGAAAAAGGCGCGGCCTTTGAGGCGGGAGAGAATTTCCAGGCCGTGGTCCATCAGGCGCAGGGACATCTCCTCGACGGGCTGGACCGAGGAGCCGGGGAGGATGTCGTGGAACTCGGCGAAGAGCAGGTCGCGGGTGGCGTCCTGAAGCTCCGCCTGCGGATAGGGCAGCAGGCCGTTCATGGCCGCGTGCGAGAGCATTTTTTCCGTCAGGTAAAGCTCATTTTCCAACTGCCGGTGCGCCTGCTTGATCCGGACCTGGGAGGTGTAGCAACCGACGGCAAAAGGGTTGAGGTCCCGTTCATGGCGCGGCAGGCTGGGGGCGGTGGCCAGGAATTCGCGGAAATAGGCTTCGGGGGTGGAGTGGCGGATTTCGCAGTCGGCGGTGTCACGGATCAGTTCCGCCAGCCGTTGCAGGTCCACGCGCGAGGGGCCGCCGCCATGGTCGCCGATGCCCCACAGGCAAAGTCCCACCGCCTGGTCCCGGTTGCCGTCCAGCCAGCCCTTGATCTTGCCCGCTGCCTGGCCGAAACCGGAATTGTAGCCTTCCGTGGAACGGTGGCCGATGATTTCGGAGCCGTCGTAGCCGACCCAGACAAAATCGTTGGCCGGCAGGGTGCAGTATCCGGGGTCCGGCCGGCAGAACAGGTAGGACTCATACCCGGACTTCTTGAGGATTTGGACCAGGCCCCGGCAGTGGCCGAAGGGGTCAAAATTGATGGCGGTGGTCGGCTCGACCCCGAATTTCTCCTTGAAATAGCCTTTGCCCACCAGGATTTGGCGGACCAGCGACTCGCCGCTGGGCATATTGCAGTCCGGCTGCAGGTACCAGCCGCCCATGATGTGCCACCGGCCTTGGGCAACGTGCTGCTGGATGCGCGCGAAGAGCGCGGGTTCGTACTCCTCGACCCAGCGGTAGAGGATGGCTTCGTTGTGGTTGAAGACGAACCCCTCAAATTCGTCACAAAAATCGGCGGCGACACGAAAGGTTGAGATGGCCGCTGCCGCCCCTTCTTCCCAGGGCCATTGCCAGACGGGGTCGAGGTGGGCGTTGCAGACGAGGTGGAGGGTTTTCATGGTGGTGGCTCTTATATACTGCGTCAGAATGAGAAGTTTAACTTTTTTTACAACCGCAGAGTAACGAATATTGAGGTCCGAATAACGAAGTAAATTCTAGATAAAGGACAGCAACGACCTCAAGATTCTGCGGTTCAATATTCGGCAATCTGCGGTTTAATTATTTTTCACCCTAACGCGGTATAAACCCCCGCTTGCCGGTAAGGGGTGGTGGTGTCAGGTTTCAGGTGTCAGAAAGAAAACACCATAACGTATTCCCGCCCTCTGGCACTTGCCGTACTGGCGCAAGAGTCCTAAAGGGGGCCGGCGATGCCGGCAGTAGAAAAAAATGGCGGAGAGGCAGGGATTCGAACCCTGGGTACGGTTGCCCGTACACGGCATTTCCAGTGCCGCACATTCGACCACTCTGTCACCTCTCCGCGTCAAGTGGGTCGGGTAACATAGCACCGTCCTCCGGTCGTGCCATCCGGTGGCGCGCAAATTGGCGGCGGAACGGCATTCAGCCCTTGGCTTGACGGTTACAGGTTGCCGGCCAGGCCGGGGAGCTACCGCAGGCCGTGCATGTATGCATGGACGTCGTCGACCATGCCCCGCGGGGTTAGCAGGAGGTCGTCGCAGCCCGGTGCCCTGTTTCCTGTCTCGACTCTCACTAGTGGACCTAGGCGGCGCGGAATGCCAAAAACATCCACCGCGTACGGAATCAACTTTTGCAACGTGCCGAGATTCCATTCCGGCAACTTGTCTTCGCGGTATTCGACCACCAAGCATGGCTGGTGTTTTGCCAGGAGTCGCTTGGCGCCGGCTAGGACTTCCAACTCCATGCCCTCTACATCAATCTTCATCAGGCCGATCATGCGGGTGTGATTGGCCAGATCCTCATCCAGCGTTACGACTTGCATGGTGCTGCTGCCAGCGGCATCACGGTGGCCGAGGCCTTCGTTGAAGTTGCCGGCTTCGGGGCTGAACCGTACCGTGCCGGTCTCTCGTCCGACCCCCACGTTGCGAATTTGGAACCGAGCCTCTAGCTTGTTTAGCAATACGTTGTTACGTAGGCGGTCGGCTAGGTCGGTGCGCGGTTCGTAGGTAACCACCTGGCCCTCTGTGCCGATCGCCGTCGCCATTGCCAGCGCATGCAAGCCGAGGTTGCCACCGACATCGACTGCCGTTGAACCGGGCCGCAAGCAATACGCATATGCGTAAAACAATGGCAAGGGGCGACAGAAACCATACAAGTATACTTCCGCCTCCATCTGCGAACGCGACGAACAATTGGCGACGAGCTTGGCAAAACCCAGCGGGCAGGTGCCGAAGGTCTTTTTCTCTCCATGCTCATACCGTTGCCTCAGTGCCTTGATCACCCCATGGCAGAATTCCCGTGCGCTCGTGATGTCTGCTAGTTCACCCGCCGCCAATCCGAACGCCAATCGTGCCGCCGCCTGAATCTGTTTGTGTGCTTCGCCGCCCGACTGTTCAAACGCCTCTATCGTCAAGCGTTTCATCCGTCGATCAAAGGGATACCGTTGCAGTTTTTCCACCAATCGCCGTATCATCTTGTTAGGCCGACGTAACGCCTTCACCAGTGTTTGCATTCTTTTCATATCTTATTCTTCCTTGATACCACTATTCGTGAACAGAATACACGGTGCTGAATTTTATGGAGAGATTGTAATTTATCGGCAATCCACATGTCAAGCTGTTGTGTGGCATGAGTGAAACCTTGGACGGCGGTGGATGGTGTGAGTCAGGGGGCGCCCTTGTCGGGCCAGATGCCGGCCACGTCGCCGCCTTTGAGCAGGCGGTTGGCGGCCAGCAGGACTGGCAGGTCAAAGAGGAAGCCGCCGAGGGCCACGGGAAACAGCAGCAAGCGTTTGGGCCAGCCCATGTTGCGAAGGCGGCGAAAGCGGACGGCCAGGGCGCCGGGGTAGATGACCCATCTGCCCCCAGTGGCAATCCGGTCGCGGACAACCGCCGCGAACCAGTCCGGGTCGCGGGCGTATTCCCGTTCCAGGACCGTGGCGGCATCTTCACCGGGGAGCCGGTTGGCGTGAAGTTGCTCGCGCAGGATGACGTGAAGGGTTTGGCCGACCTGTTGCCGGCGCTGGTTGCGGAACACGTCGCCCAGCCGGGTGTAGGCGATGAATTCGTGGGCGGCGTTTTCGGCGCACCGGATGCGGGCCTGGTCGGCGGGCTGGGTGTAACAGGCGGTGGCGGCCATGGCTTTGATCAGGCCGTCCTCGGTGATGATGCCGCGCGGCAGCCACAGGCGGCGCGCGAAGGCGCCGCGCAGGGCATAACACTGGCCGCAGAGTTGGCCGGGGGCGGCGCGGGTCAGTTCGGCGGCGCCCAAAGACAGCCAGTCAATGGGTGATTTCCAACGTTTGCGGGTCAGGCTTTTGACCGGCCGGTCGGTGGCGGCCTCGACCTCCGGGTGGTCGCGCAACAGGCGCAGAAGGTTGCCAAGGGTGTCGGGGTGGAGCAGGCGGATGTCGGCATCCATGAACACCAAATAGTCGGCGGTGGGGTTGGCAAACTCATGGACAAAACGATTCCAGGCGTTGGGCTTGCCGGGTTCGGCAAGCTCTTCCACCCGCCAGGTCAGCACGCCCGGGGGCAGGGTGGCGCCGCCGCGGGTGAGCTGTTCGCGGGCGACCACAGCTGTACGGTCGGTGCAGGCGTTGGCCACCACAACGAGTTGGAGGTGATCGTGGGGGGGGGCGTTCTTGGCAAACCACCGTTGCGCGAGCAGGGAGGCCAGCATGGCGGGAAGATGGCATTCTTCGTTGCGCGCGAGGATGGCTAGGCTGACGTTGGTCATGGCGGCGGAGGCGCGACCGGTGCGCTTGGCGGGGGAGGCGGTGGCGCGGTTTCTCCGGCGGCGGGGACGTTGCCCGGGGGCGGTGCGGGCGGCGGGGGGCGGCGGTGCCACCGGGCGATGGCCCGGCCGCGGAGGCGGCTCAGCCACAACGCCTCCGGCGAACTCCGCATGGTGTGCCGGAATTGCTCGATGAAGACCGGCGCGACCCGGTTGAGGATGGTGCCGCAAGGACGGATGCCGGCCTTGTCGAGCCGGGCCGCGAACAGTTCCACGTGACGCCGTTCGGCGAGGTCGGATCCGATCACCCAAATGGGCAGTGTGACCAGCCGCCCCAAGAGAAACATTTCGGAGCCGCGCAAGCCGGCCGGCAGTTCGAGGATCAGAACCTCGTACGTGTCGCTCAGGGTGTCCCATAACTTATTCAAAGCCGGTGATTTGAGGCGTTCGAAGAAGTCGGCCGGCTCGTTTTGCACCTTGAAAATGTCCATGCCCTCCAAATTCATGGACAAGTCGCAGAAGTTGACGGTGCTGACCAGGTATTCCTCAAGTCCGACGGCGGGTTTGCGGCCGTTCAGGGCGATTTCAAGGAACGGGTTGGGGCGGGCATTGAAGTCGATGTAGGCGACATTGTGATTGAGGGAGGCAAAGTAGCGGGCCAAATTGAAGCCCAGCAGGCTTTTGCCCTCGGCGTCCAAGGCGCTGAGGAAACCGATGATCCGGTGGGGGGCGGACGGGGCGCCAGGAATCGCCTCGGACAGGTCACGGAGCGTGGGCAGCAGGACCGAGTAGGCGGTTTCGGGCGTCAGCTTCGGCATGAACGGCAGGGTGACCAGGACCGGCACATTGAGGACGGTTTCCAACTCCTTGCGGGTGCGCAGGTGTGGATCCCCGAGCTCACGCAACAGGAAGAAGGCGATGGCGCCCAGCAGGCCGGCGATGAAGGCGACCAGCGGAATGAGGAGCGCCAGCAGGGAACGTGAGGCCTTGGCGTCGTCGGCCCGGGAGAGCACCTCGAAATCCGACAGATTCATGCGGGTGGAGAGCTGGGCGTCTTCCAAACTGGCCTTGAGCACCAGGTAGAGGTCTTCCGCGGCCCGTTGCTGGCGCAGCAGGTTGGCCAGTTCCTGCTCATTGCGCGGGATGTCTTGAAACTTGGCCTCCTGGGCTTTTAATTCGCTTTCGATGCCCTGGACCTCCCGCTCGCTGCTCTGGCGGTCCGCCCCCAGTCTGAGCAGCTCCCCGTTGAACTGGTCGCGCAACGGGTTGCGCTCGTACGTTTGTTCGCGGCTTTGGTCGTACGATCGGTTGCTGATCATTTTGCGGAGTTCCTGGATCTCGCGCTCCATGATCAGCACCTTGGGGTTGCCCGGACCGTACTTGGTGCGGGCTTCCATGAGCGCCACTTCGGTGTTGGAGATGCGCCGTTTTAGGGGGCTGTCCTCATACGACTGGCGGACGACTTCCTCCGGAAGGGCGGTGATGATGGCCTGGTAGTTTTTGATCCGCAGCTCGACCGAGTCGCGGGTGATGCGGGCGCGGGTCAGGCGCTCGTTGATCTGGGACATGCCCTGCAGAAAGACCAATTGTTCGACGCCCTGTTCCAGAAAATGGTGCTTGATGCGATAGTCGGCCACTTGCCGGCTGATGTCGTCCAAGGCCTGTTTGGCCTCTTGGGTGCGCAGGCGGAAATCGTCCACCAAACTTTCCACTTGGCGACGGTAATAGTTGGTGTTGGTCTCCACCACCACATCGATGAAGGAATTGACGGCGTCCATGGCGAATTTTTTGGTCGGGGCGCCGCGGATTTGAACCGAGATCATATCGGAGCGTTTTTGGGGCACCACGGACATCATGGAGGTGAGGCCAGCCGTGGTGGTCGGGAGGTTGGCCCGTTCAATGACGTCCTGGAATACCGAGGCAAGGGACAGCATGTCGAGGGCGGTGGAGCCGGAGAGGGGGGGGATCTCGAAAGCCGATTTGCTGTTGGAGTGGACGGCCTTGACCCGCTCTTTTTGGAAGACGATGGACGCGCTGGCGGTGTAGGTGGTGCGGTAAAAATGGCTCATGCCGGAGAAGAGGAAGCCGCAGAAGAAGCAAATGACGGCGATCACGGCGACCTGCCATTTTTTTCCATAGAGGCCGATCAACAGCTTAAGGTAATCGAGGTTCTGCACGAACTGGTCGATGGGGATTTTTTTCCATAGGGGGTTGGCGGGGGGGGGGGACGGAGGCGGTGAGCGGCGGCCGCCGTGGTGGTTGCCGGCGGGGACGGGGGGGGGAGGCGGGGCGAACCGATCGTGGTCCCGGTTGGGGGACGGGACGGCCGGGAAGCGAGAGGGCGGTTCCTGGTCAGGCGTGAGGACGCTGCTGATTTCCTGGCGGCCGGCGAACTGGTCGCGGATACTGAAGGCGTCCGGTGCGCGCGGGAGGTCGCCGCCAGTGGCGGCGGAATTCGGGACGGCGGACCGTTCAGCGGGCCGTGGGGTTGGCCCTGCGGGACGATCACTGCGGAAATGGATGCCGTCGTTGGCGCCGGGTTGTTCGTGGTCTTGGTTTGGCATGGTCTCGGGCGGTGAGTGGGTGGCCTGACAGTGCGGGGTGAGGCGGGGCTTACCCGAAATATTTGCGGATGTCGGCAATAATCATGCGCACCATGTTCGCATCCACCACGGTTTTTTGCAGGAGGCAGGCGCGGTCAACCGCCAGCTTGCAGACACGGTTGATCTGGCGTGGGCATCCGCCGGAAAAGACATAGAGTTCGTCAAGGCAGGCGTCCTCGAAGACATCCTGGCGCGGCGATCCGGCAACCGACAGACGGTGGGTAACATAAGGCGCCAGTTCGTCGCGGCTCAGGTTAAGCAGATGGAAGACGATGCCCAAGCGTTGATAGATCTGTGGCATCAGGCGCAAGTTTTCCCGCAGTTCGGGCTGGCCGGCCAGGATGATGGTCAGGCACCGGCGGCCATCCTGGTTCAGGTTGGTCAGGCATTTGACCTCCTCCAGGCATTTGGGATCAAGGAGTTGGGCTTCATCCAGGATCAGGACAAAATGCCTGCCCATGGGACGGAGGCGGCGGTCCAGCAGGCTTTCGAATTCCTTGAGCAAACGGTACGTGTCGGTGCCGCCGCCGACGTCGGGCGGGCCATTGGGGACGGGGTCTTCGCGCAGTTGCAGGTTGATTTCCTGCAACAGATCGCTGAACCGCAGGCTGGCGGTGCGGATGTAGGAGACCTGGTACAGGTCACGGCGGAGGCGGTTCTTGAGCACGGACAAGGTGATGGTCTTGCCGGCGCCGATCTCGCCGGTCAACATGCCCATGCCCATGCCCTGGTCGGCGACCAAATAGAGGAGACGGGCCAACGCTTCCCCATGGGCGCGGCTTTCGAAGAAAAACGAGGGGTCGCTGTTCATCTCGAACGGCGCCTGTCGCAGTTTCCAGAATTCCAAATAATCCATTCCAGACATTCCTCAATCCATCCTTACTCCGTTGGGAGGGATGGCGCGGTGCGGTTCATCCGCCTTGTCGGTGGTTGGTGATCAAGCCCATGAACGTCTCCTGCATGCGGGTCAGGTAGGCATCGAACGCATACTCGCGGTTGACGAAGATTCGCCCTTGCTCGCCCAGGCGCTTGGCTTCCTCCTTATGTCGCAACAGCTGTTCGATCCGGTTTGCCAGGCGTGGAATGTCCATCCAGGGCACCAAGTATCCCGTCACGCCATCAATCAACCAATCCTTAATGCCTCCCGCATCAAACCCGACTACCGGCACGCCGTAACGCAAGACTTCCAAGCCGATGGTGGCGATCGGTTCCGGCCAAACGGAGGGCACCACGACCGCCGAAGCTTCCCTATAATATAGCGCCAATTCCTCTTGATTGACAAAACCGGCGAAGCGCACGTGGTCGCCGAGACCGAGGCGGGCCACCAGTGCCTCGCAAGCGGCCCGGTGAGAGCCGTCGCCCAGGACGACCAACTCATAAGGCACCTGCAGGTGGGGCAGGGCGTTGATGAGGCAATCCAACCCCTTGCCGCGCAGGATTTGGCCGACAAACAGGATGAGGTTGCGTTCCGAAAAGCTGCTGGTGAACGTCACCGGCCGCGGGGGCGGAATGGGGGGGAAGAGGTGAATGCGGTCGGGTTGGAACCCCTGCCGGATCAATTCGTCGCGCATATAATGGGTGACCACGAAATTGGCGTCAAAGCGCCAGTTGAGCCGGATCAGTTCCTGCTGGCGGCGGTAGCTGACCCAGCGGACGCCGAAGCGGCCACGGCTGCGGTCGCGGGCCAGGAAGGCCAGGCAGGGAAAGAGGCAGCACGGGCCGGCGCGCCGGGTGCAGATGCGGCGGGTCCATGGCGAATATTTATAACTGCGCATGCAATAAACGTCATGGTCATGCTCCATCCGCACCACCGGCACGCCGCCGGCCAGCAGGGCGCGGGTGACGGGCAGGGAAACGCATTTGTGGACGTAGATCAGGTCAGGGTGTTCCGCGGCCAGCGCCGCCGCCACGGCGCGTTCCGTCGCCGCGCTGTCCGGGGCGGCGAAATCCACCGCATGGGCATGGGGGAACAGGGCGTCGAAGGCGCCCTCGTCGCGCCCCGACCGTTTCCAGTAGAGGCAGGCCAAATCAAAGGTGGCGGCCAGGTGTGGCGCCGTCACCAGGATGTTTTGTTCGGCCCCGGCCAGCCGGCCGTAAGTTTCATGAACTATCAGAATTTTGGGGCGCGCCGCCATGGCCAGTCTCCCGGATCGCCACTGATTTATACTGTTTTAGGCTGAGGCGTGTTAGGCTGTAGGTAATTATACTGCGTCAGGATCAGAAATGAATTAAACCGCAGATTGCCGAATATTGAACCGCAGAATCTTGAGGTCGTTGCTGTCCTTTAGTGGATTTCCTTCGTTATTCGGACCTCAATATTCGTCACTCTGCGGTTGTGAAAAAGGGGTCACTCAAACTGGGTGGTGGCATAGAGCCGGCCGGGCAGGCCGGCGGCGGTGAAATCAACCGCGGCTGCAAAGCCGGCGCGTCCGCCCCGCCAGAAGGCCCCGGTTTTTTCATGACGGATCGGGAAGGCGGTTTCAACGCTGCCGGCAGGAGGGATGGACGACCAGCTGGTACGGATCGCGGCGGTGCGGCAGGACGGGGGCAGCATGGCCGTTACCCGCACGTCTTGCAGGGGGGCGCCGGTCCGGTTGGTCAGCTTCAGGACCAGCTGGTCACCGGCTGGAACCACGTGGAGCCACACCCGGATGCCGGGAAAGTCCCGGCTGCCGGCGGCGGCGGGGGGCATCGGGAGGTTGCGGGGATTGGCAATGGCATCAATGCGTTCGGGCAACCGCTGGTCGCCCGGGAACGGCACCTTGACCAGGGTGCGATCGCCGCAGAGGCGCGTCTCCAGGCGCCCTTGGTCCAGATGGGCGGCCCTGACTGGGCGGTCAATGGTCAGGGTGAGCGGAACGCAGGCGCCGAGTTCGGCCGGCACGGGGCGCTCGAGTGTGATGGTGCGGGTGAGGCCGGCGGTGGTGGCGGCGACCGGCCACAGGTGGCTGTGGTAACGCTGGCGTTCGTAGGCGGCGAATTCATTCTGATTGCAGTACCACCAGGCGTCATGGCCGGCGAGCCGGGTCAGCAACTCATCCAAGGTCTCCCACTGGGCACCGGTCATGGCCGCGTGCCCGCCCAGAAAAAACAGCTTCGACTGTCGCTGGTAGGCCGCCTTTTTTCCGGTCAGCCGGTCTAGTTGCGCCTGGACGGTTTCCAGGTCGATGTCGGTGCTGCCGGTCTTGATTTGCCAGCCCGAGGAGATGGCGCCGGCCGGCAGGTCCGGGTTGTGGCGCACAAAGTCAAGGTACACGCAGTGGTGAAAGCCGGCGTTGATCAGCGCGCGGGTAATCGCCTCGCGGACAGCGGGGTTTCGCGGATCGTCGAAGGCCGCGAAGGGAAACGCGAAGGACACCACGGGCTGGTCCGTCTGGCATTCCCGTTCCAAGCGGTTGCCGAGGATTTCCTGGAACATGGCGTTCGCCGGCAGACCGGTCAGGCGGGCGTGGGTTTGGGTGTGGCCGCCGATGGTGCAGCCGCCAGCCAGCAGGTTGCGGGCGTACTCCCGGCCGAACCGTTGCTTCGGGTCGGTCCCGGTAAGGTAAAACGTGCCTTTAATGCCGTGCCGGACCATGGCGTCGTGCAGCCGCGGGTTGTCCGGCAGATTGTCATCCCAGCGCGTTGAGAACGCCCATTCCTTGTCGTCCGGGAGGGCGGCGATACGCACCGTGGCCTGGGCGGCGTCGGCCGCCGTGGCGAACTCCAGAGTCAGTTCCTGGCGGCAGCTCCACAGGTCGGGGGGGACGGCGTATCCGGCGGCGGCCCAACTCATGGCCAGGAGCCAGGGCAACAGGCGCTCGCCGATGGTGAACCGTGTGTCTGCCATGCCGTATGGGGTCTCCAAGAAGACAACTATATCGCGTTAGGATGAAAACTTAATTTTTTACAACCGCAGAGTGACGAATGTTGAGGTCCGAATAACGAAGGAAATCCATTGAAGGACGGCAACGACCTCAAGATTCTGCGGTTCAACATTCGGCAATCTGCGGTTAAATTATTTTTCACCCTAACGCGGTATAATTACCTTACAGCCTACAGCCTAACCAGCTTCAGCCTGAGACCGTACAACCGCCGCCTGTGGCTGATCCGGACTGTACACGCCGTATCACCGCCCGGCAATGCGCGTTCAGTGGATGGCCGTGAACGGGGTGTCGGCGCGGAGGGGCAGGCGGGGCAGGGCGGCGTAGCGGCGGCCGTGGCGGTGGACCTCAAAGGGCGCGCCAAAGGTCGCTTCCAGTACCTCGGCGGTGAGTACGTCCGCCTTGGGGGCGGCGCGGATCACCCGCCCGGCGCGCAGGGCCAGGACATGGGAGACGGCGGGCGGAATTTCGGCCAGGTGGTGGGTGACCAGCACCAGGGTCAGTTCGGGCCGGTGTTCCAGTAGTTGTTCGAGCATCTCCAGGAACGCTTCGCGGGCGACCGGGTCGAGGCCGTTGCAGGGCTCGTCAAGAATGAGCAGGCGCGGTGTGCGCATCAGGGCGCGGGCGATGAGGGCGCGGATGCGCTCGCCGGTGGAGAGGTTGGCGAAGGGCAGTTCCGCCCGGGCGGCGAGGCCGACCGCCGCGAGCTGGGCGGCGGCCCGCGCGAGATCGTCCGGGGCCGGCGTTTTCCGGATGCCGAGGGTGGCATCCTGGCCGGTCAGGACGACGCCGAGGGTGATCAGCCCCGGCGGCAGCAGGGTTCCCACGGTGGAGGAGACGCAGCCGATTTGGCGGCGCAGGGTCTGCATGTCGCAGGCGCCAAACGCCTGGCCCAGCACCGACACGGTGCCGCGGGAGGGGAACAACCAGCCGGAAACCACGTTCAGCAGGGTCGTCTTGCCGCAGCCGTTGGGGCCCAGCACGGCCCAGTGTTCGCCGGGCGCCACCCGCCAGGTAACGTCGTCCAAAATGACGGTTTGCTCACGCCATAAGCCGACTTGGTTGAGGGTGAGGATGGAGGGGGGCATGCTGTGCGGTTGCGGGGTTGCGGGGTTGCGGGGTTGCGGGGTTGCGGGGTTGAGGGGGGGCGGCGTGCGGTATTTACCGCTGGCGCCCCGGCGTGTCCCACTACGGGCGACACTCTAGCGTCTAATCGTGAAAGTGATGGAAAAAGTTCACGCACGTTTTGGTGATGACGTGGTTGTCGGTATCGGGGTCGGTATCGGAATCGGGATCGAATGGCCTTTGAGGTTTGATGATGCTAGGGAACAGGACTTTTTGATCGATGCCGATACCGATACCGACCCCGACAAACGCTTCGTGTCTTTCGGTTGTCCGCAACGCGGATCGTTTTTTCCGGCGCAGTCCGGGAAAAAAGGTAATGTTTACAGGAGAGGTCAGGCGTAGACCAGGCGGACGGGAATCTGCCGGGCGGCGAGGAACTGCTTGATGCCAGGCACGGTGTAACCGCCGAAATGAGTCATGGAGGCGATCAGGGCGGCATCGGCGCAACCGTCGGTCAGCACGGCGGCGAGGTGCTCCGGCTGGCCGGCGCCGCCGGAGGCAATGACCGGAATGGCGACGGCGGTGGAAATCATTCGGGTCAGGGTCAGTTCGTAGCCGGTTTGGGTGCCGTCGGCGTCAATGGAATTCAGACAGATCTCGCCGGCGCCCAATTCTTCGGCCTGACGGGCCCAGGCGAGGGCGTCGCGGCCGGTGTGGCGGCGGCCGCCATGGGTGACGATCTCGTAGCCGCTGGGCGTTTGCGGGGTGACGCCAACGCGCAGCACGTCCATGCCCAGCACCACGCATTGGTTGCCGAACGCCTTGGCACCCTGGCGGATGAGCTCGGGATTGGCCACGGCGCCGGAATTGACGCTGACCTTTTCCGCCCCGGCCAGCAGCACGGCGCGCATGTCTTCCAAGGTGTTCAGGCCGCCGCCGACGCTGAACGGAATGAAGATTTCGCGGGCCACCCGGCGGACCACGTCGAGCATGATGCCGCGGCCTTCGGAGGAGGCGGTGATGTCGTAAAACACCAGTTCATCGGCGCCTTCCTCGTAATAACGGCGCGCCATCTCCACGGGGTCGCCGATATCCACGTTGCCCTGGAACTTGACCCCTTTGGTGGTCTTGCCGGCGCGGACATCCAGGCACGGTATAATCCGTTTCGTCAACATGGCGCGTTACTCCGGAGACCAGTGGCAGAAGTTGAGCAGCAGGCGGAGGCCCGGCGGGCCGCTTTTTTCCGGGTGGAACTGGAACCCGACCAGGGAACCGGTGGCGGCGCCGGACGCGAAGGTGACCCCGTACTCGGTGGTGCAGGCGGTGACTTTGACCGGCGCCTTGGGGTAGTAAGAATGGACAAAATAGAACTCGCTGCCGGCGGGCACCCCATGCCAGACCGGGTGCGGGCGACCAAACGCGGCCTGGTTCCAGCCCATGTGCGGCACCTTCAGGCGCGGCGTGGCATCGGGTGCGGACTCCGCAAAGCGCACCACCCGCCCCGGCAGCAGGCCCAGACAGGCAATGCCGCCATCCTCCTCACTGTCTTCAAACAGGATCTGATAACCGAGGCAGATGCCGAGAAACGGCTTGCCGTCGGCCACCGCCTGGCGCAAGACCGGTTGGAGCCCCAGTCCGTGCAGGTTGCGCATGGCTTCGCCCGCCGCGCCCACGCCGGGAAAAATGATGCGGTCCGCCGCGGCGATGACGTCCGGGTCGGACGTAATCACGCCGGTCTGGCCGAGATGTTCCAACGCCCGGGCCACGCTGGCCAAGTTGCCGGCCCGGTAATCCACAATGGCGATCATGAGTGGCTGTCCTGCGAGAGGCAAAGGTTGAGGTGTGATCGGCACGGTAGGCGCCATTCAAACACCCCCGTAATGTATATCCCCGATGACCTGCCGTTCGGTGTTGGTTCGGCCGTCGGGGCAAAAGTCGCCCCAGATTCCCGCCGCCACCCGCATTCTCGTAGTCTCTGGTGGTGGCGGTTCCGTTGACGGATTATAGTCGGTATCAGGAGTGGCGGGCGGCATACCGTCGGCCGCGACGGGATCCGTGGACAATGGGTATTTGAAAATGGAACTCTTTCCCACGAAACGAAATCCCTGGCTGATTGCGGGCGCCTTTGCCGCCGGTTATCTGGTGGTGTGCGAGGCCTATATCTGGATCTCGGATGAAGTGGCCCGGCGCCTGGCCGGCTCCATGGAGGAAATGACCCGGATCGCACAGCTCAAAGGGGCAATTTTTGTCTTCGCCACCGCCCTGTTGATTTTTGCCGCCATCGGCTGGCTGTTGCAACGGATTGCCCGGCATGAGCAGGCGGCGTATTGCCAGCGCGAGGCCATGCTGTTGTCCGAACAACGTGCCATGGCGGGAGTTTTTGCCGCTTCAATCGCCCATGATATGAATAATTTGCTGGTCATTTTGCGGGGTGAGGTGGCGTTGTTGCAGGGGGGGATAACGCCCACTTCCGAGGGCGTGAAACACTTGGATCTGGCCGGACAAAGCCTGCTGGCCTTGGCGCGGCGCCTGATGGATCTGGGGCGGAATGCCGTGGGGACGGCGGTGGAAGCCGTGGACTTGAGCCGGGAATGCCGCGAACTGGTGGGGCTGGCCCGCAAACACCAGCGCGTCGGCGAGTGTACGCTGGAGACCGAGGTGACTCCAGGCCTGCATCTGCGGGCCAAGGCGGTGTTGTTGCGTCAGGCGCTGCTCAATCTTCTGCTCAATGCGGCGGATGCCACCGGTGGCACGGGCCGGATCCTGATGCGCGTCTTTCCCAAGGATGAGGCGGCCTGCATTGAGGTGCATGACAACGGGCCGGGGATTCCTGACGGTGTGCGGGAAAGGCTGTTCACGCCGTTTTACACCACCAAGGCGCGGGGCAGCGGCCTGGGACTGCTCTCGGTGAAAATGTGCGTGGAGGAGCACGGGGGCACGGTGACGGTGGAAACCTCGTCCATCCTGAAGGGTGCCTGTTTCCGCCTGCTTCTCCCCCTCGTCTCGCCGGCGGCGGCGGGGTCTCTGCCGTGACCCACTCAGATCAGTTTCGCAAACATTCAACATGGATGTTGAACGTTGAATGTTCGATGTCCAGCGAGGGCCGATTACACCGCTGATGGCCTTTACCGGTCTCCCGCGTTGCC
>CAITYL010000294.1 GCA_903896595.1 uncultured Lentisphaerota bacterium | reverse complement strand
TTCCTCCATGATGGTGGTTTTGCACCCTGCAAGAAAGCCGCTTGATGATAGTATGTTATGATAAAATATCACACCAATGCGAACCCTGTTTTAAGCACAAAAATCAACTGCAACACTTGAGTTCACTATTCGTCACTCTGCGGTTCGTCTCAACTTACGGACCCCTTGCCTCGTCCCCGGTTCCTCACTGTATTTACCGCCGCTATCATTTACATTTCATAACGCCTCCGGCTATTACCCAAAAACCAGAAGAAAGTCCCCTCCCCGATGCCTGCCACCCCGTCCTCGCTTCTCCAAGCCGGTCACTGGAACCTTCAACTTCGCCTGCAACGCTTCGCGGGAAGCGCCGTTCCCGTGGACTTCCTGCCACTGCCATTCGCGCCCGATCCCGCCCCCCGCCGTGCGGAGTTCGCAGGCGCCCAATGTGACGTGACGTGCCGCCTGCAGGCCGTGCCGGAACGGCCGGACGCCCTGGATGGCGTTTTGGTCTGCCAGGTCGTGACTGGTCATGCCCAAGAGGTGAATATCAGGATTGAGCTGGTGGTGACGGAATGGTCCGCCAGCCAGTTCCTGCTCCTGCCGGCGGCCGCCTACAACGGCAACCGGTACGCCGTGCGCCACCAGCAATATCCCCCCATTGCCACTGATCCCGGCGATCTCGGCCCGACCCCGCCGACCACCATCACCGACGTGCCCCGCCTGGAATTGGATTCCAACACGCCGTCCCGCCTGCATATCCTCACCGGTGACGAGACCACGCCGGGCTGGGGCTTTTTTGCACCGGCGTCCCGCTACGCCGCCCTCCTGCTCACCGACCAGGGCGGCCCCCACGGCAACCACGGCATTGTCGTGACCGAGGACGCCGGCCGCCAGCGGGCGGTGCTGGGCGTTGAGGCGCCGGGGGTAAGGCCCGCCCTTTACACCATGATGAACAGCCACACCGAATCGTGGGACCGCGGTGCGGAGCTCCCGGCGGGAGGAAAGCTGGAAATCCGCTTCCGCCTCTTTGCCTTTCCCGCCGGTGATGTCCAGGCGCTCTATGACCGTTTTGCCGAGGTGCGCAAGGACCTCGCCGGCCTGGTCGCGCAACACCACTGCCTCCCGTTTGCCGCCGCCTGGAAAATCCAAGAGGAGAAATACCGCCGGCACAATTGGAATCCGGCCGGCTACTGCACCGTGGGGGTTCGGAGCGACTGGGAAGCGGGAAACCGGCACCAGGACTGGCAACTCGGCTGGGTCGGCGGCGCCATGAGCACGCTGCCGCTGCTGTTTCAGGGCACCCCGGAAAGCCGCCAACATGCCCGGCAAACCCTCGACTTCCTGTTCACCGCCGGCACCGCGCCGTCCGGCCTGCCCTATGGCGTCTTCCACGACGGCAAGCCGTACAGTGACCACTTCCGGCAGCCTGAGACCACACGCTGGGTGATGGTGCGTAAGCTGGGCGATGCGCTGTACTTCATCTTCAAGCACTTTGACCTGCTAAAAAAACAGGATGCCGGCTGGGCGCCGCCGGCGCTTTGGGAACGGCATGCCCGCGCCCTCGCCGACCGGCTGGCGGAGCTCTTCGCCCGCCAGGGGCAGCTCGGCCAGTTCCTGGACTGGGAAACCGGGGAAATCGTGGTCGGTGGCTCCACCGCCGGCGCCATGGTTCCCGCCGGCCTGGCGTTGGCCGGCCACTGGTTCGGCGAGCCGCGCTACACCGCCATGGCCGAACGCATCGCCACCCATTTCATTGAACACGACCTGCGGACCGGGGTCACCACCGGCGGTCCCGGGGAAATCCTGCAAAGCCCCGACAGCGAGTCCGCCTTCGCCCTGCTGGAATCACTGGTCGTCCTCTTTGAAACGACCGGCAACCGTGCCTGGCTGCCCCCCGCCGAGGCGATGGCGAAGCAGTGCCTGACCTGGTGCGCCTCCTATGATTACCGGTTCCCGCCCGCGTCGCCCTTTGGCCAACTCGGCATGCATGCGGCGGGATCCGTGTGGGCCAATGTCCAGAACAAGCACAGCGCCCCCGGCATCTGCACCTTGTCCGGCGACAGCCTGTTCAAGCTCTGGCGCGCCACCGGCAACCGCCTCTACCTGGACACCATCCAGGAAATCGCCCACGCCCTGCCCCAATACCTCAGCCGCGCCGACCGTCCCGTGGGCGGGTTGCCGGCTGGCTTCATGTGCGAGCGCGTCAACTTCAGCGACTGGGAAGGCCGCAACAACATCGGCGGCAGCCTGTTCGGCTCCTGCTGGAGCGAGGTTTCGCTGATGCTGACCGCCATCGAGATCCCCGGGCTTTACCTCCAGCCCGACACCGGACTGCTGGCCGTCTTCGATCATGTGGACGCCGTGGTGGTGGCCCGGGATGCCGCCGGGGTCACCCTGCGCGTGACCAATCCGACCGCCTTTGACGCCGCCGTCAAGCTCCTGGTCGAAACCGCCGCCGAAGCCGCCGGCCGGCCCCTGGGCCAAAACGCCCTGTTCGGCCGGCCCGTGCTGGAACTCAAGGCCGGAGAAACCCGCACCCTGACGTTCTGATTCCAAAATTAACCGCAAAGAGCGCAGAGAGCGCAAAGATAAAACCATCGCTCACGGAACTCCATTCTTCAGGCCCTTCATGATCTTCATGGTGCCATTCTTCCGGTTCGTAAGATCAATGCCAATCCGAGCCGCGAACGAAGCGACCGCAGGGAGCGAAAGTGACCGGTCAAAAAGAATCCACTTTTCTTGGTAGACGACCCCCCTTGGGGACCCGTCACTAACGTTCCGGGCTCGGATAAGCAACTACTGCTTTATGGGGCAACGGCGGCGACCCAGGCGTCAGCCATCACTTGGTGGCCCGAGTAGGTGGGGTGGACGCCGTCCCAGATCCAGTAGTCCGCTTGCGGATTTCGCAGGCCGCTTCAGTGCAATAACCCACGACAGGGGCAACAGGGGCGGCCTGCGGGATCCGCAAAAGGCACAAAAAGGTTTGACGGAGGGTTTGGGAACCGCCTTTCCTCTAAAAGGGGGTTCCCAACATTCCTCTTTCAAACATGTCATGCGCCCATTGTGATTTCCCCTTTGACACGCCGGATTACGGGGGTAAAATGAGTTCTGAATTTTAATCCCCCTACTTCACCCCCGGCACGTCATGAATTCCTATTGGCAACCCGACATTGAAACCGCCGCACCCGACACACTGCGGGCCATGCAGCTCCAAGCCTTGCGGCGCACCCTGGCCCAGGCGGCCCAGTCCCCCTATTACGGCGAGCTGTTCCGGCGCCTAAACTTCAGCCCGGAGCAGATCCGTACTCGCGATGACCTCCGCCGGTTGCCGTTCACCACCAAGGACGACCTGCGTGGTCATTTCCCCTATGGCTTCCTCGCCGTGCCCAAGGCGGAAACCATCCGTCTGCACTGTTCCAGCGGCACCACCGGCAATCCCACCGTCATCTTCCACAATCGCCATGACCTGGACTCTTGGGCCAATCTGGTGGCGCGCTCGATGTACTGCGCCGGGGCGCGGCCGGACGACGTCTTCCAGAACATCTGCGGCTACGGCCTGTTCACCGGCGGCCTGGGCTTCCAATACGGCGCCGAGCGCCTGGGTGCCCTGACCATTCCCGCCGGAGCGGGCAACAGCCGGCGGCAGATCAAGCTGATGCAGGAATTCGGCACCACGGTCATCCACGCCATTCCCAGCTACCTGCCGCGCCTGCGGGAGGTCTTTACGGAACTGGGGCTCGCCCCGGCCAAAGACACCCGTCTGCGGGTCATCCTCTCCGGCGCCGAACCGTACACGGAAGAGACCCGCCGCCGGCTGGAAGCCATGTTCGCCCCGGCCAAGGTGTTCAACTCTTTCGGGCTGACGGAGATGAACGGCCCCGGAGTCGCCTTCGAGTGCGACTGCCAGAACGGTCTGCATGTGTGGGAGGACGCTTATCTCACCGAGATCGTCAATCCCGACACCCTGGAACCGGTGCCCGACGGCGAACTGGGCGAACTGGTGTTCACCAGCCTGGACCGCCAGGCCATGCCGATCCTGCGCTACCGCACCCGCGACCTGACCCGCTTCCTCACCGGCCCCTGCCCCTGCGGCCGTACCCACCGCCGCCTCGACCGCATCACCGGGCGCAGCGACGACATGTTCATTATCAAGGGCTGCAACGTCTTCCCCATGCAGATCGAACAGGTGCTGATGCGGATTCCGCAGGCCGCCAGCGATTACCTGATCGTTCTCGAAACCTTGGGGGACAATGACGAGCTGATCCTCCAGGTCGAGGCGCATCCGGAATGGTTCAATGGCGATTTTTCCAAGCTCGAACACGTGCGTCAGCGGATCGTCCGCGAGATCCACGACGAAGTGCTGGTGACCCCCATCGTCCAACTGGTCGAGCCGGGCTCGCTGCCGCGGGCGGAAGGCAAGGCCAAGCGCGTCGACGACCGGCGGCGCAATGGCAAGACCGATTTTTAAGTTTATCACGGCGGAACGAGGATTACTCCCATGGCACACCAAGTCTCGGTTTTCGTCGAAAACAAACCCGGGCGTTTGGAAAAAGTGACCGGCGCCCTCGGCCAGGCGGGAATCAACATCCGGGCCATGACCTTGAACTCCAGCTCCGGCGGCTGGGGCGTGCTCAACCTGCTGGTCAACCACCCCGCGGCGGCCAAGGACGCCCTGAGCGCGGCCGGCTTCCTCACCGCCCTGCATGAGATCGTGGTGGTCGAAATGACCGACCAGCCCGGCGGCCTGCATGAGGTCGTCAGCCTGCTGGCCCGCGCCGGCCTCAACGTCGAAAACGCCTATGGCACCGTGCTGCAGAACGGCCGCAGCGCCATTCTCGTCATCAATGTGGAAAAAGTCGCCCACGCCCGCGAAATCCTCGCCGCCGCCGGCGTCCGCACCTTGGAAGACGACGCGATTTACGCGATTTAAACGGGTGGGATGGCCGCCGGCCGGGTGCATGACCGTTTTGTCGAACGATGTTGGGAACCCCTTTTTAGAGAAAAGGCGGTTCCCAAACCCTCCGTCGAACCGGCTTGTGCCTTCACGCGGAGGGGCGCTTCCGCCACCAGCGTCCTTACTCTGATCTACATTAAATAGCACAAGGTTGCCCCGTCCATCTTCGGCACCCTGTTTGAGCGCAGCCTCGCCCCCGCCAAGCGCGCACAACTCGGGGCGAGCTTCACCGGCCGGGAAGACATCAAACTCGTGGGTGACGTCGTGGTCATGTTCGTTCTCCGCCGGGAATGAGCCGGGTGATCTCAAACCTCCTCGCCACCGGACGCAAGAAGCCTGCCGTCGCCGCCTACGGCTGGCCCGTCGACCTCAGCGACGCGCAGGTCCTCGAACGCCTGCTGGCATTGAACCTGGAACGCGCCGGGTAAAGACGCTTATGAAGTGGCCTGGCTACCGGCGCGCCATGTCGCTAACTGATGGGCATCGGCATCAACCGCAAAGCACCTTTGCCACCCCCTCCGTTCCGCCCCCGTGGCAACCCCGCCACCCCGCTCACTACCCGGCAAAATCAAGATTAGAGCCTGTCCCCAATCTTAATTTTTACGGCCCCCGTTTTACTTTCTTTTATTTGCCATTATTTTTTTAGTATAAAAGGACGATACACCATGCGCATGCCACGACAACGAAACGACCAAGAGGACACACTCTACAAGATTTTCAACCGGCTGCTCGGCCGCAATGGGGAGAATGTGCTTGACCCGCCAGCCATGAGGAGGCTGCGGCTGATCGTCAGCCAGCTCTGCCGGCTCTATGTCATCAAAGTGACACTGCTACAGGTCACCGCCGACGGCTACGGCATGCTGGTGGCGGTGCCGGCAGCAACACCTTCGCGGCAAACTGTGGAGACCTGCTTTCGCACCCGCTATGGCAGCGCCACCCCGCTGCCCGACTTCGACGATCCGACAGTCTTGCGCCGCTGGACAAAGCGGTTGCGCAACGTCAGCGAGTTCGTCAAGGATATGCAGCAGCGCTTCGCCGTCTGGCTGAACCAAGTCAAAAACCAAGGCCAACGGCATGGACCAAGCTGGTGCGGCCGCTTCAAAAGTACCATTGTCGGTTCTGCCCGGCGAGTTTTCGCGGCCTTGAACGGCAGTGCATGGAAAGGCGCGCCGCGCTTCGACCGCGCCCACCATTGGCAGGATCCGCGCGCGAACTCCGCATGGCGGCGCTTTTGGGATCGGCATGACATGTTGAGTGAGGTACTGGAGACGATGGGGCAGCTCGGAGACGCCATGTTGGCGTCCATGCTGAGCGGCTCCGCTTCGCCATTAAAAAGCCCGTTCCGGCCACGAAGACACTGATCCGGGGACAGCCACGTCCACGAGACACTTCGCCTTGCGGCATCGCCCCAAGGGTGATGGCACCTGCCGAAAACCGCCTTTCCCCATCGTCACGTCCGCAAACGGCGTGAGGCACCCCGAGAAAACCGCAACATCCGCGGCTGGCGACACCCCCAAACGCCTGCGGACTTCGCATCCGCGCCAGTTGTCAGGCATTGTCGCCACCGTCAGACAGCGCCAAGGCCGGAATGGCGGCAGTTTTTTCGCAATTCCAACAGTAATCCGGCCTGACTGCAGACCTTCTACGTCCGCGTCGCAACCCGTGTAGCAATAATTCAGCTTGGAGCCTGTCCCCAAGCTGATTCTCTCGGCAACGGTGACGGACCGGGGGGCGTAGGTGCTTTTGAAAAAAGGCGATTTCCAACCCCTCCGTCAACACCTGTCATGCACCCCGGCGGTCCACGCGGCTTGACCGGGCGCGCGGGCCGTGTTATAGTTCTAACGTTCGTTATAATTAGGCTCGTCTCACACCCCACCCCCGGAACGCCGTCATGGCCGGTCAACGCCCAACCAAACCCGACCCGCACGGCCGCATTCTCGACGCCGCGGAACGGGTGTTTGCGACCCTTGGCTTTGATGGCGCGTCCCTGCGCCATATCGTCGGCGACGCCAAGGTCAACCTCCCCACCGTCTATTACCATTTCGGTTCCAAAAAGGGGCTGTTTCTGGCGGTGTTCAACCGCCGGTTCGAACCGGTGCGGGACGCGCATCTGCTCTTGTTGCGGCAACTGGATCAGGACGCCGCCGGCCACCCCCTGCCGGTGGAGACCATCATGGACGCCCTGGTGACCCCCGTCCTGCGCCTGATGACCCCGGCCACGGCCAAAAGCCTGACCATCGTGCAGTTGATGGGCCGCATCATCACCGACCCCAGCCCGAACATGCAGGCGCTTTTCCACAGCCTGCACAAGGAAGTGCGAAGCAAGTTTCTGGAACTTCTTCAGCAGAGTCTCCCGGAACTGCCGCCGCTGGATTTGGCCTGGCGTTTTCATCTGGCCATGGGCTCGCTGGCCTTCACCCTGTGCAACCCCAGCCGGATTCCGCCCGAAGGCAAGCCTCCCGCCGCCGCCCTGGACATCCAGA
>CAITYL010000293.1 GCA_903896595.1 uncultured Lentisphaerota bacterium | reverse complement strand
CCCTCAACCACGGCCTTCGCCGCGCGGACCCGAACCGCAACCAGCGCCTTCCCAGTAAGTTTTCGCCCGTCCGTTTTCATCATGCCAAAGACTATAATGCATCCTTCAAAAATGTCAACTATTTAATGAATTGATTAGTAAGTGAACCGTATTGGCCTTAAAATCCAGTATCGCCTTTCGGCATGGCCGTGCCGGCCGAAGCCGGGACAGCCAACGGTTTGAGCAGGGCGGTGAAATCGTGCAAGGCCTGTTGGTAGCGCGGGCCGGCGACCTCGGCCACATCGCAGTGACCGGCGCCGGCCACCGGCAGGAACATTTTGGGTTCCGGGGCGGCGGCGAACACCTGCTGGCCATGCCAGAACGGAATGATTGTGTCCCGGGTGCCATGGAGCACCAGTATCGGGCAGTGCACCCGCTTGATTTCGTGCAGGTTGCGCAATTTATCAACGGGGAAAAGCGGGATCTTGGTCATGACCCGGAAGGTGGAGACGAATGGGCTTTCCAAGATCAGGCCGGCCACCGGGCGCCGGGCCGCCAAGTAGACGGACGGGCCGGTGCCGACCGAGTAGCCGTAGAGGATGATCCGTTCCGGCGGCACCTTCAGTTCTTCGGTGAGGTAAGCGTAGGCCGCTTCGATGTCACGGCAGGCCTTGGCCGCCGACGGGGGACCGGCCACGCTGGCGCCGTAGCCGCGGTAATCGTACGCGAATACCGCAAAACCGGCGTCATGCAGGGTGGCGAGTATCCCGTCCAGTTCGCTCAGGTCCGGACCGTTGCCATGGCTGTACAGCAGGGTATAGGCGGCCCGGGGATTGGGCCGGTAGGTGGCGGCAATGCGCCCGCCGTCGGCGGTCGGTATCATGAGAATACCGGGGGCGGGCGCCACATAGCCCGGCGGATGGGCGGGGAAGATCAGCCGGTCGGAAATGAACCAGGCGCCCACGCCGACCCCGACGTAAATGAATGCCAGCGACAGCAGCAACCGGCGCCAGGACCAGGTGCCGACCAGCAGTCGTTGCCATGGGAATTTAGGGAGCATGTGAGGAAAAAACTTTCTTGGTAAGTGGATTCCTGGTTGACCGGTCACTCACGCTCCCTGCGGTCGCTTCGTTCGCGGCTCGGATGATCGTTTAGTCCAATTAAAGTTCAAATTGATCCGTTATTCTACCACAAAGAACGCAAAGATTAATTGCTAATTTTGGGATTGTTTTATCTTTGCGATCTCTGCGATCTTTGCGGTTAATTTTGGAATCAATTTGAAGTGTGATTGGAATTAGTCTGACGGGCTACAAGCACTTTGCCACAGAAGTGAGTTTGCATTTTATCGGAGCTTTTGTGGGAGTTGCCAGAACCTTTATTCAGATTTTGGTACGCCGCAGGAGCAGGGCGTTGCCGATGACGCTGACGTCGGACAGCGCCATGGCGGCGGCCGCGATCAGCGGGTTGAGCAGGCCCAGCGCCGCCAGCGGAATGGCCAGCACGTTGTAGAGGAAGGCTAGCAACAGGTTCTGGCGGATTTTTAGCATCATGGCCCGCGAGAGCAGAATGGCGGTGGCGATGCCGTGCAGGCTGTTGCCGACCAGCACGATGCCGCCGGTCTCTTTGGCAATGTCGGACCCGGAACCGATGGCAATGCCCAGATCGGCGGCGGCCAGGGCCGGGGCGTCGTTGATGCCGTCGCCCACCATGGCCACGCGGCGGCCGGCCGCCTGCAACTGGCGGATGACCGCGGCCTTGCCGTCAGGTTTCACATTGGCCCGCACGTCATCAATGCCGACCTGGCGGGCCATGGCGGCGGCGGCCCGCGCATGGTCTCCGGTCAATAGCACGGTTTTCATGCCCAGGCGATGCAGGGCGGCCACGGCGGCGGCCGAATCGGGCTTGACCGTGTCCGCAAGGTCGATCCTTCCGAGCGGCTCGACCGTGCCGTCCGCGCGCATGCTGGCGACGAGAACAGATGTGCTGTCCGTTTGCTGAACGGCCAGGGCGGTGATCGCGTCACCGCCGGGATATTTCTCCAGCAGCGCGGCGTTGCCCACCAGCAGGGTCTGCCCCGCGATGACGGCAACCACGCCGAGGCCGGCTTCGGAATGAAAACTCTCCGGGTTGGGAAGCGGCAGTTGCCGTTGCCGGGCGTGCTGCGTGATGGCCTTGGCCAGGGGGTGTTCGCTGGACTGCTCGGCGGCGGCGGCCAGCCGCAGGAGTTCATCCGCCGGCAGGCTGCCCAGGGGGGTGACACCGACCACCACGGGTTTGCCGTGGGTGAGGGTGCCGGTTTTGTCCAGCACGACGGTGTCGATGCGGGCCGCCTGGCCCAGGGCATCCAGGTCGCGGAACAGAATGCCGCGCCGTGCGCCGCGGCCGGTGCCGACCATCAGGGCGGCCGGAACGGCCAGCCCCAGGGCGCACGGACAGGCGATGATCAGCACGCTGCACACGGCGTTGGCGATGGTGCCCCACAGCACCGCACTCTCCCAGCCGTGGGCCTGGCCCCAGGCAAACCAGCCGATCCCGGTGCCCAGCGCGATCAGCAGCACCGCCGGCACGAAGACCGCCGCAATGGCGTCGGCCAGTTTCTGCACCGGGGGCTTGCTCGCCTGCGCCGTCTCCACCAGGGCCACGATCTGGGCCAGGGCCGTGGTGGCGCCCACCTGGGTGGCGCGGACGACCAGCCGGCCGTCCCGGTTGACTGTGCCGCCAATGACCGCGTCCCCGGTGCGGCGGGTCACGGGCAGGGGTTCGCCGCTGATCATCGATTCATCGACGTCCGCCTGCCCGTCCACGACCAGGCCGTCAACGGGGATTCGGTCCCCCGGGCGCACCAGGACGCGGTCCCCCACCTGCAAGGCCGCTGCCGCCACGTCGCGGGGCGGCAACCCGTCCTCCACCAGCCACGCCCGTTCGGGCGCCAGTTCCAGCAACTGGCGGATCGCCGAACCGGCGGCGACCCGTGCACGGGCCTCCAGCCAGTGCCCCAGGCTGATCAGTCCCAGCAAACCCGTTGCCTCCATGAAGTAAAGGTTGGGCATCCGTTCCCACCAGCCGAAATGGAACCCGCCGAACGCCACCAAGCTGTAGAGATAGGCGACGGTGGAGCCCAGGGCAATCAGCGTGTCCATGTTGGTGGTGCGCTGCTTCAGGCCGTTCCACGCGCCCTGATAAAAGCCGCGGCCGACATAGCCGATGGCCAGCGTGCCGGTGACCAGTCCCGCCCAATCCAGCCAGGCATGATGTGCGTGGCCGCCGGCCAGATAGAGCACCCAGTGTGTCAGTTCGACCGGCAGCCACAGTGCCAGGGCCACCATGGCCCGCCACAACCACGCCCGCGCCTCCTCAAGCTGCCGGGCGGCCCGGTCCTTTTCCATGGCGCCCGTGCCGCCGCCCACCGGCTCCACCGAGGCGGAATAGCCGGCTTGTTTGACGGCGGCCGCGATCCGTTCCGGCGTGGCGCGGCCGGCATCGTAGCGCACCGTTGCGCGGCCCCGCGCCAGGTTGATCCGGCATTCGGCCACTCCCGGCACGTCGCGGACGGCCTTCTCCACATGCGCCACGCAACTGGCGCAGTCCATGCCGCCCACCGTCAGCGCGGTTTCCGCCAACCGGGGTGGGGCTTGTGTATGGTCACGCGTGTTCATGGTGCGTATAGCTTTCGTTGCCCCAATATAGAACACCGTCACCTTGAAGCCACGACGACAAGGCAACCGTCCTGCGCCGCCGCCGAGGACGGGGAGGACGAGGAAAAGCGGAGGACATTGAGGACTCTGAAGACGCGGCGGCGGTGCGGGCGCGGCCCAAATCCGTTCCTGCGGGTGAACGCGTACCACTCGCCCGTCCCCGAAGACATGCGGGGCGTCCTCTCCGTCCCTTTTGTCCTCTGATGGCACTATTGTCCTCAAAGTCCTCGCCCCGCCTCCCGTTCACCCCACGTTCCCTTGCAACGGGGGGGGGACGCGAGGGGCTTGAGAGACGCGCGAGACCGGAGAGTGGCGAACCTCATCCGGTCACTTGGCCGTGGGAATGTTCCACGGGCAGCCGCAGCTTTGCCGGGTCACCAGATTGCAGGGGATGATGACCGGAGGAATAGGGACGGGTGAATCGAGAGGGCCGCCGCGTCCTCTTCGTCCTCAAGGTCCTCTCGGGGCTAACGTCCTCCACGTCTTCGGCGGCGGCAGGTTGGCCGTTGTTGGTGGGGTGGGGCGGGGCGAGGACGTTGAGGACAACGGCGCCACCCGAGGACCAGGAGGACGGAGAGGACGCACCGCACGAATGTTTATTGGCACCATACTCCAACCTCATCGAACCGCAGAATCAGGCTTGCTCGGTTCTCAGGCCCGCCGCCTTTGCCGCCGTGACCTGCCGGAGGTCCGAAGACGCAAACAGATCCGCCGCCCAGGCGAGGGCGCAGGCAACATGAATGGCATCCATGGCGCGCAGCGGATGGCGTTCCAAAACACCGATGCTCAATTGAATGATGTCCGGCGTCAGGTTGACGATATCGGCATCACGCACGTCAAAGGCCATGCACCGTTTGGCGTGAGCGTATTCCTGCCTGGTCAGATGCCCTTCTCGCAGCCGACGATTCAAGGCCGAAATGATTTCAGGAACACAGATGACACTGAGTCCCAGTTCGTCAGCCTGCAAGCAGAGCCGTTCAACTTTTTGGCTTCCCGGTTCATCCAAAAACCGCTTCGCAAAAGCCGATGAGTCAAGGAACAGTCTCATGCTCCCGCTCCTCAAGGATGGCGGCCGCCAGGCCCGCGCCTTTAGTGGACAAACGCAAGGCCGGACGTTTCCAGGATGGCGATTGAACGGTTGCGGGGGAGATCTCGGCAATTGGCCGCCCATGGCGGATCACCAGCAGACTCTCCCCCTGCTCAACGGCAGTCATCATCTCCGAAGCATCATTCCTGAACGCGGTAAAATTAACCGTTCTCATTTTTAATGTCCCCAATCTATGCATTACTGTACAGTATAATGTACAGATCGTCAAGAAGCATTCGGCAGATCAATGGTCGTCGAGCACTGATACGGGTCATTCTTGGGCGCATAATGGTTAGGGAAAAGGATCCAATTCGCGCCAGCGGATGATTTGGACGGGGACGGCGAACCAGGGATTGTCCGCCGGCGTTTGCACTTGGACCACCCGGTTGATGCCGGGGTCGGCCTCGATCCACGTGTGGTCGCCCAGGTAGGCCAGGACATGGACGTCGTCGAGATCGCCGGGGGTGAGGGTGCCCTCGGCAATGGCGTTGATGCTGCCGGCCTGGAACCGCCGGACGGTGAACCCCCGGTATTCGTCCCGCAACGCCTTGGCTGAACAGTCATGCCACCAGATGTCGAACGCCGTGCGCAGGAGGCGCGGATTGGCGGTTTGCAGGCTGGTCCGCACGCTGGCCGCGATCATTGCCTTGCGGACCAATCCGGAACAGTCGATGCCCAGCCGGTTCTCGCCGCCCCACAAATAGCGGGTGCCATCATACCGCAGAAGGGCGTTGCGGTAGGCCTCGCGCAACGGGTCGACTGCGGGCGAGCGGCCGGGCAGGCAGACCCAGACGGCCCCCAGCACACCGGCAAGCAGAATGGCCGCCGCCACCCCCGGCCGGCGCGGCCAAACCAGGTCGGCGGCGCCGAGCCACAGCATGGCACCGGCGGCCACGGTAAAAACGCGCAGGAACCGGAAGGTCACGGGGTAAAGCACGACGATGACCAGCAGGGCCAGTAAAATCCACCACACCTTGGCCGTTCGGTGATGTCCCGGCCACGACCATTTCCGTTGCCTTGCTTCAGACATGGCTCATAAGGTACTCCCTTTTTTCCGGACTGCGCCGGGAAAGGACCACCCAAACGAACATCGTTTTATAGGTCAAGCCGTTGGGAAACCCTTTGGGCAGCCAGTCGCCATGATCCGAGGCATACAAGGTCAGCAGGAGATGCAATTGATGCAGGTTGCTCTGGCAGGCCGACATTCGGGCCCGGTCTCGGGCTTTGCCCAGTGCCGGCAACAGTAACGCCGCCAAAACGCCAATAATGGCAATTACCACCAATAATTCAATGAGCGTGAATCGTTTGGCGGCTTTCATGTCTGGCTTGATTTTTCGTTGGTGCCGCGTCATTAGGGAAGCACGTTCAAGCAAAAAGGCCACTATCAGTGATTAAGGTAACGTGCATTTTGGGCCAATGCAAGATTGGCGAGGGCGAATAAACGCCTATTCGCTTGCCGCGGGATGGAGCCGGCGCCAGCGGGCGACAAAGAGGAAAAAGAAAAGTATTCTCTCACAGAGGCACGGAGACACGGAGAAAAAATAAATATTTTGCTGTTTTCTTTTGTAGCAAAGCGATTGTATCGCGCCGGTGGCGTCCCGACGGGCTACAAGCCCTTTGCTACACCGGCTCCACCGGAATGCGGATTAAACTCTGTTTCCAAAGGCCTGCAACACGCTCCATGAATGATTCAGCCTAATAGCCTACAGCCTGGCCTACTCCACCAGCAAGGTGTCGTGGATGGCGATGGTGGGGATGCGGACGGTGAGGGTGGCGGTCGCCGGATCGTGCCGGACATCCAGGGGCTGTTCCGAGAAGGCCAGACGCACGGCGCGCGGGGCGGCGGTCTGGCCGCGGAACCGCACGGTGACCGGGCCGACAGCGGGGATCTCGTCAATGGCGCCGCTGTCCGGGACATTGGGCAGCCCGGAGCCGCGGTTGACGAAGTGGAGCTGGCGCTGGCCGCCCTTCTGCCGCAGGACCACTTCCAGGCAGAGCGGCGCTTTGATGGTGATCGGGAAGCCGTCCGGGAGCAGGGCGCGCAGGCAGTCGCCGACATAGGCGCGGGTGAGCGGGTAGCGGTTGTGCTGGAAGTCATGAAAGAGGCCGGCCGGCACGTAGAGCACGGCGCCGTCACCGACCCGGTTCAGCACGGCGTGGGGCTGGGGCAGGACGCGTTCGTCCAGCAGGGCGGTTTCTAATAGCCGGCCCACGGGCTGCGCGGTGGTGCAGGCCAGCAGTCCCCAGCGGGCGCTGAACAGCGGCACGGCGCCGTCGGCGGCGGGCAGGTAGTAGGCTTTGTTTTCCTCGACGCGCTCGGTGCGGATGCCGAGAAACTCCTCGCCCAAAGCGGCCGCGCTGTCGGCGCCGGTGACCAGCAGGCGGCCGCCGCCGCGCACGTACTCGCGCAACGTTTCCGCCATGGCCGGGGACAGGTGATGCTGCTCGGGCACCACCACCACGGGAAATTCGGCGCAACGCTGGAGCAGCGCCCATTCATCCAAGATGTCCACGCCGACGTGGTTTTCGGCCAGGGCGAAGACGGCGCCCTGCACCGGCGTCACGTCGGTGCCCCACATCAGATTGCTGGTCGTGGGGGTGGCGCGCAGGTGGTGCTCGGAATGGAGCACCGCCACCTGCGGGAGGGTGGCGGTGTTTTGGCAAACCTCCCGGCGCGCCTTGACGAAGGCGCCGACCTCGCCCAGGCGCCGCATCTGCCACGGCACCAGCTGGCCGCCGCGGAGGTGCTGCGGATGTTCGTAGAGCTGCACATTGCCGCCAAAGGCCAGCAAAATCGCCGCCTCCTGCATCAGCATTTGCGGCGGCTTGGAGGTCCAGGGGGAGTCGGGTTTGCCCATGCCGTGCGAGCAGTAGAACGCCCACAGCATGATGTCCCACGGCTTGCCGCGGGTGGCGAGGAAGCGGGCCTCGCAGCGGGAGCCGTCCATGCCCCAGACCCAGGAATTGTCGCCGCTGATCCAGTCGGTGGGCACCGTCGGCGGCCCGGGATCGCGGAACGTCTGCAGCCAGTTGGAGCAGACCAGGACGCCGGGGCGGTGCCGGTGCACGGCGTCGCAGTAGCGGGTGACGTACTCGTTGAAACTGTCGCGGGTGAAATTCCACCAGGCCGGCCAGTTGGCATCTTCCGGGCTGGCCGGTGGCTGTTCAATACCGGTGCGGCGTGCGAACTCCGCACGGCAGGCGTCGCAGTAGCAGGGTTCGGCCGCCCACAGGTCGCCGTCGACCCAGAACCCGTCCACGCCGTAACGGTCGACGAGTTCGAGCATCTGGGGGATCAGCAACTGGTCGAGATAGGGGCCGCGCGGGCACATCTTTTCGCCCTTGGGGGCGCCGGCGTTCTGGCCGGTGGGCGCCGCCTCGCCGGGTTTGGCGGGCGCGGGCACGGTAGTCCAGGCCGGGTATTTGGCGCCGGCGGCCGTGTCCCAAATGCCGGAGTAATGGCAGTGGAGCGGAATCCCGAGTTTTTTGGTGGCGGCGCGCCACTGTTCCATGGCGTCGCGGACCACGCCGGGGGAGACGGTGGCGGTGGGGACCCGGCTGAACCAGCTGGTGTGGCCGGGGTGGCCCTTGCAGTCGGTCTGGACGAAGTCGGGCGCCATCAGTTGCAGGGCGGCGGTCAGTTCGGCCTCGCCGCAGCGGGTGCCGAGATCGGTGTCCTTGTCACCGGCGTGCAGGTCATAGTGCAGGCCGAAATAAAAGCGGTCGCCGTGCCAGTGGCCGGAAGGAAACGCCATGGGAATGTTCCTCGTGAAAACAGGAATTGGGAAAGCAGAAAGCTGAAATGGAGCTATGAAAACCGGGGTCGCCAAGGGGGCACGAATCGCTTACTATAATGCTGGTTGTTCTCGCCCCCATCGGCGGGAGCCGCCCGGCCGCGAGCGGACAGGGGGCACTATTTTCGGAGTGCGGCAATGCCTTTGCCGCTTTTCCCCTCCGGGAACGCCAGTCTCACCGATTGACATACAACGGAACCAGTGGTAAAGTCTTTTGCGATGGATCGCCATGGGGAAGCGTGTGGGAATGAATTTGAAGATCGTTGAACTCGCTGAATGGACACGAGAGAGAATAACATGCCGACGATTTCAATGTTCTATGGAATCCTAGTTCGGATGTTTTTTCGCGATGCTGAAAAACACCACGTTCCGCACATCCATGCGGATTACCAGGGTCGAGTGGCGGTGTACTCGATTCTTGATGGAGCGGTTCTTGTTGGCGAACTGCCATCGAATAAACACAAATTAGTCGTGGCGTGGCTTGAGATTCACCGCGATGATTTACTTGCCGATTGGGAGCTTGCGGTGAACGGCAAGAACCCGTTCCCAATCAAAGGACTTGATCAATGATTATTACAGACCTTTATCCGAAGTCAAATTGGGTGTTACTGGTTGTTGCTGACGATGGTCGCACGGGCACGTTTGACCTCAGCCCCTATCTTGAAGACGAGGCGTTCGCGGCCTTGCGCGATATCAATCAATTCAAGAAGGTGTCTAACGGCGGCTACTTTGTCGAATGGGCGTGCGGAGCCGATTTGTCTGCGGACACAATTGAAGCAAAATGGCAGGTTCAGGCGGAGAAGGCCAAATGCATCGGAGGCATGCCTGCTATTTGCAATTAGCGCGGCATTTCAAGTGAAAATTACGCATGATAACATCAAGGACAATTAATGAGTTACATTCCAAAGACAATTAGTGAAGTTATTAGCGAATACCTAAACCGGACGACTTTTTTACCAGCAATCCAGAGAGAGTATGTGTGGGATACATATGGAATCGAAAAACTTTTCGACTCCATTATGGGTGACTATCCTATAAGCACGTTTCTTTTTTGGAAAATAAAAGAAGAACATAAAAACGAGTGGACTGCTTATGAGTTTATTCGTGACTTTGATCGTGAAAAGCCGCATAATAAAGAAGCTAATTTAGCGGGTGTGAATCAGGATATTTATCTTGTTCTTGACGGACAGCAACGTTTGACTTCTTTGCTAATCGGACTGAAAGGATCTTATCGCTATTTCTATTACAGTTGGCGCAAGACTAAACTCTATCTGAATATTCTCAAAGCGCCAATCAAAAGTGAAAATCCGGAAGAAATGGTTTATCAATTTAAATTTATGGACAATGACGTTCCAAACCACAAAGACAGTAATCCTCAATTTTGGTATTTGGTTGGTGATGTTCTCAATTTTGAAGATGCGGAAGATGCCAAACGAGATATAAGACAAAAGCTTGCATGCTTTACTGATGACCAAAAAGACATTGCGAATTCACATATTGGCAGACTTCATTCACGAATTCACTCAAGTGTTGCAGTT
>CAITYL010000292.1 GCA_903896595.1 uncultured Lentisphaerota bacterium | reverse complement strand
GGACCACAGCCCAGGGTTGCGCCGGGACCGGCGCTACCCTGGGATCATGAATTCATTTCCCGTTCTACCCCAAAGGGGTTGCGTGCCGATGACTCAACCGGCGCCACCCCGACACAACCCCGGTGGGGTTGAATGGCGGTTACCGGGGTTTCCCAGGGTAGCGCTGCGCGCAACCCTGGGCTGTGATACGAAGCCCCGTTGGGGCATATAGGCCAACCGACAAAACTGTCATGCACCCGCGGCCAGCATCCGGCGCAAGGTTTCGGCATCGGCGGCAGTAGCGGCGCGGTTCACGTCCCGGCGCAGGTCGTCAAGCGTCAAGGCCCCGGCAGGAACGGCGGTATCACCGGCGGGCAGGGCCAACGGGCGGGCCATGGACGGAAGGGCGGCGATGGCGTTCCTGGTGGCCGTCTCGCCAATGTGGATGTAGTGCCGTTGGTTGGCACCCGTCCCTTCTGGCGCGCGCTCATAGAGTGCGTTCATAGAACACCTTTCCGACACGTTCGATGTGCTCGCGGAGGTTGGCATTTTCGAGACGGGCGAAAAGGAAAAGCGAGAGATCAACCATGTAGGGGATTGCGGATTCCGCAGGCCGCCGTTACGCGACAAACCACGATTGGACAGCAAGGGGCGGCCTGCGAAATCCGCAAAAAGGCACAAAAAGGTTTGACGGCGGGTTTGGGTACCGCCTTTCCTTAAAAAAGGGAGTTCCCAACCGACATGTTGCCCCGGTTTTGGGGTGGTTTTTTGGGGATGTGCGGGTATGGTTTGTGCTTACCGTTGCATTTTATCGTTGAAGGTGTACGCCGATGCATGCTGCCTATGACGCGCTTCCCGCGCTGCTTTCCCAATATGCCGCCCGCCCGCACCGGCCGGTGGTGGTCGCCGGGTTCGACGGGTTCATTGATGAGATGACCTCGGTGGTCGGCGAACGCCGGTCGCTGACCGACTGGACGCCGATTGGCGGGATTCCGGACTTTGGCGCCTGGGTCAACGGCGCGGCGGGGCGTTCGGCGCTCCGTGAAATCGTCATGCACCGGGCCGATCCCGGCGGGTGCGCGGTCAATTTGGGCGATGGCTTGAATGCCATGGGCGTGGAACTGCATGCCTTTGCGACCTTGGGCGATCCGATCCATCCGGCGTTTCGGCCGTTTGTGGCCGCCTGTGCCTCCTGCACCTCGTGGGCCGGCGTGCATGGCCGGACGATCGCGTTCGAGTTCACCGACGGCAAGATCATGCTCTGCTCGGTCAGCCAGCTGGCGGACCTGGATGTGGCCTGTCTCGACCGGCATCTGGCGGACGGGGTTTACGCCCGGCGTTGCGCCCAAGCCCAGGTCATTGTCCTGACCAATTGGACGCTCTATCCGCACATGACCCAGTGTTGGTTGCGCCTGATTGAGCAGGTCTACAGCAAGTTAACGCAGAAACCGCGGTTTTTTATCGATCTGGTGGATCCCACCGCCCGTTCCCAAGCGGATATCGGCGCCATGCTGGCCGTGTTGCCGCAACTCCAGCGGTGCGGTCCGGTCACTCTGGGAGTCAATGGCAACGAAGGCAACGTGCTGGCGCGGGTACTGGGGCTTTCCCCGGTGGCTGATGAACCGGCCGCGGTCGAGGCCCAGGCGCGGGAGTTGCGCACGAAACTCGGCGTTGAGGAAGTGGTCACGCACAGCATTCGTTTTAGTGCCGCCGCCGATGCCGCCGGCAGCGCCAGCGTGCCTGGTCCCTGGTGCAAGGCGCCGGTCAAGAGCACCGGCGCCGGTGACCGCTATAACGCCGGCACCGTGCTGGGGCACTGCCTGGGGCTGGATTTGAACGCCCGCCTGGCCTTGGGGAATCTGTCCTCGGGCTTCTTTGTCCGCCAGGCGCGTTCCGGTTCGGCGTTGGAGCTGGCGCGGTTCGGCCAAGAGTTGGTGACGGATGAGGCGGGGAAGTAGTACGTTACGTTTGAAAACGGTTGCCAGAAGCGAACATTCAACATCGAATATTCAACGTCGAATCATCCACGTTGGATGTTGAAAGTTGAATGTTCGATGTTCGTTTGGGTTTTGGTTCCGGCCATGCCGGGTTAGGTTTGGACTATGACAGGCACGATTGAGACTAATGAAGTGGAATTGGCGCCCCCGCCGCCCGGCGCGGAGGCGGAGCGCCGGTACGCCATGTATGAGCCGCGCATTCTGGCGCTGCCCGCCGAAGAGAGTTCGGGGCCGCTGCTGGGTGGCGGGGATGTGCGCTGGGGCAACGGCCTGGTGATTCGGGCGCCCAATTGGCTGGGTGACAATCTGATGGCGCTGCCGGCGGTGTATCAGTTGCGTCGCTTCATTCCGTCGCCGTGCGGTTTGTTCATTGCGTGTCCGGCCGGTTTGGCGGCGCTCTGGCAGGCGGTGCCGTGGGTGGACCAGGTGATTCCGTTCCACGGGCCGCGGGTGGTGGGGCCGGCCAAGTGGCGGTTGCGCGCCCTGGGCGCCGGGGTCGGGGTGGTGCTGCCCAACTCGTTCGGTTCGGCCTGGGATTTTTGGGGCATGGGGCTGAACTGCCGGGTCGGGCGTGGCGGCCGCTGGCGCCGCTGGATGTTGACGCATACCCTGCCGCCCGTGTGGTTGACGGCGTTTCCGCCGGGGAGCTGTCATCAGCTCAGTGAATATTTGGAACTGGTGGCCATGTTCGGGCCGGCGGTGGCGGACGCGGTGTATCCGCCGCTGGTGGTGCCGGAGTTGCCGGACGGGGTGGCGAAATTGGGGGTCGAACGGGCGGCGGCCGGAACGGTGGGCTGGCTGGCCATGGCGCCCGGCGCGGCGTTTGGGACGGCCAAGCAATGGGCCCCGGAGCAATTTCGGAAGGTGGCCAAGTGGTGGACGGACAAGGGCGGCCGGGTGGTGGCGTTGGGCACGCGCCGGGAGGCGGCGGCGGTGGCGGCGGCTTTGGACGGGGTGCCGGGCGGGGTCAATCTGGCCGGAAAAACGTCACTGCACGGGTTGATGGCGGTGTTGCGTGAAGTTCGTCTAGTGGTGGCCAATGACAGCGGGATCATGCATCTGGCCGCCGGTTTGGGGCGGCCCGGGGTGGCGTTGTTCGGCTGCACCGATCCGGTGGCGACCGGCCCCTTGGGCGCCCGGTGGGTGATTGTGCGCGAAGCGCTCGGTTGCGCGCCCTGTTTTGGTCGCACCTGCATGCTGACCAACGGGGACTGTCTGGGATTGCGTCAGATTCCAGCCAGCCTGGTTTGCGAAGCGGTTGAGTATCTGATCGAAGCCGGCCCGGCGTGATTTTTTTATGGAACCGCAACGATTGAGAGGACAATCAATCCGATTCCGAAGGCATGATCGGTGTTATTTCAAGACCGGGAGCCGCCCGTCCTCGGGCGGACGACGACGGCGTCACACCAGATTCAAGATCAGGCACACCGAACTCTGAGTACCGCCGGCGCGATGCAATCGCTTTGCTACATCACGAACGGGCATCATGGGGATGGTAAGGTTATGAAACGAGCGCATGGCATGGTTTGGGCGGGCGTGCTGGCGTTGGCCGCCGGCTGGCCGGCGTGGGCGGTGACGTCCGACTGGGAGCCCGTGGCGGTGGCGGTGCTGGCGTCCGCCGGCGCGACGGATGACGGGGCGCGCAGCGGCCAGGCGTTGCGGGAAGTGTTGCCGTTGGGCGGTTATGGCAAGGATGGCGCGACTTGGCTGGGGCTGCTGGCCGGCCGGCTGGCGGATGGTTCGTGGCGCGCGGTGCTGGCCGAGGCGCGGGAGACGGCGGCGGGAGTCGGCGGGGTGTTGCCCGCCGCGGCGCCCCGGCACCGCGGCCCCGTGCTCTTTGGCGTGCTGTTGCTGGAACAGGTGCGCGAGGACAATGTGGAATTGGCGGTGCGGCAAATGGTGGCATTGCAGGGGATTTTTCCGGAGGCTCCGGCCCTGGCCGCGGCGGTGACGGGTTTGGAACGGCTGCAGGCCGAGCTGAAGCAACGGGACCGTGCGATTCGGGACACCCGCCGGGTGCTCAATGATACGCAAGAGGATTATGACCGGTTGGTGGCCCAGCAGGCGCCGGGCAATTTTTATGAAAAACGCCAGCTCGACACCTTGACCCAGGTTGAGCGGGATCGGCGTCAGACGGAATTGCTGCGTCTAGAACAGGCGCGGGCGGCGGCCAACCAGAAGTTGCAGGCGGCCCTGGCCCGTTGTGACGCGAAGGCGGCGGCCCAGGCGCTGGCCGTGGAACTGGCCTCGGGCGGTAGTGCCCCACAGGGAGGGACGGCACCATGACGACGATCTTGGGTTTGGCCAAGGGCCGGCGGCGAGTGGTGGTGCTGCTGCCGTTGGCGGCGGCTGTCGCGCTGCTGATCCTGGTGACGGTTTCCTGCGGGCGCAAGAGCGGCGTGGCCGCGGTGCGGGAACAAGTCGCGACCACCGCATTGGCCCCGGCGGCAACGGCGACGGACGCTTCCGGCCCGGTGGCGGCGGGGCCGGCGACCTTGGGAACAGCCTATGCGCGCTTTCTTGAGCAACCGGCCTGGTCGGAGGAAGCACAGGAACCGCTGAACTTTGTGGTGGTGCGCGGGACGGTGCGTGGCACCAGGGACACATTTGAAGGCTGGTTCATCGTCGGTGGCGCCGCGCCGGTCTTGCATCATTTTATGCTCAACGGCCAGTCGCACCCGGCGGAGCGGTTTGCCGCCTACGCGGGGTCGGCGGCCTTGCGCCAGGCGTTGCGTTGAGCTTGAGCAAAACGGAAAGATGGAAAAAAGTAAAGACGGGGAGCGGCGGGCATCAGAGCCCGGAACGTCAGTGACGGGGCCCAACGGTGGTGGTCTTCTAAGAAAAGTGGGTTCTTCTTGACCGGTCACTTTCGCTCCCTGCGCTCGCTTCGTTCGCGGCTCGGATTGGCATTGATCTTACGGACCGGAAGAGTGGCACCCTGAAGATCATGAAGGGCATGAAGATATGGCGTTCCGTTTCTGCCCCTTCATGAGCTTCATGCCCTTCATGGTTATAAAGTTCTGAATTTATGGAGGCGCCGATGATTCCAGCCGCCCTGATCCGCATCCTGTATGACGCGGCCGCCATGCAGCGGTGGAATGAATATCCGCGCATGGTCGAGCTGACCGAGCTGGACAAGCAGGCGCACAAGTTCGTCATCGCCTATTTTCTGGCTGGGTTTGAAGAGGGCGGGGTGGATCAGGCGCGCCTGATCGAGGCCGGGATTTTTGAGTTTTTGCGGCGGGTGATCGTCACCGACATTCGGCCGGACGTGTTTCGCGAGGTGGTCCGGGAAAAAGGCGCGGAACTGAACGGCTGGGTGCTGGAGCAGCTCCAGCCGGCGCTCGGCGCCATGGAGGGTGGCGCGTTCTTGGAACGGATGCGGGAGTATTTGGCCGGCGGCGGGGTCGGCGCGCGGGAACGGCATTTGCTGGCGGCGGCGCATTATTTGGCGACGCGCTGGGAGTTTCAGATCGTTTATCAGAGCAGCCGGTTTCTCGCCGATGCGGAACAATTGCGCGAATCGGTCGAGGCGGAATTGGCGCGGTACAAGGATGTCAAAGGGGTGGTCGAGTACTGTTTTGGGGGTGGCCTGGTCAAACTGGTGGACCTGAACGGGCGGCTGCGCTTCCAGGTGCGCTGGGCGCAGACACCGCGGCTGCCCAAGACCACGGTGCTCGGGCATGCGCTGATCGTGGCGCTACTCACCTATTTCTATTCACGCGCGGCCGGGGCGTGTCCGCAGCGGTTGGCCAATACCTTTTGGTGCGCGATCTTCCATGATTTGCCGGAAGCGTTGACGCGCGACATTGTGTCTCCCGTCAAGCGGTCGGTGGCGGGGCTGGACGCCCTGATTCAGGAGGTGGAAATCCAGCGCATCCGGGAAAAAATTCTGCCGCTGGCGCCGGAACGGCTGCAGCCGGAGTTTGCCTACCTGCTGGGGTTGTACCCGAAGCCGGGCGGCGGCTGGCGCAAGGACGAATTCGAGGAGCGCATTTGGCGCAACGGCCAGTCCGAAGCGGTCGCCGATGCCGGTGCGTACAATGAGAACGGCTTTGGCGCCGTGGACGGGCGCGCGGTGAAGGCGTGCGACGACCTGGCGGCGTTCACCGAGGCGGCCATCTCCATCAATCACGGCATCACCTCCAGTGAACTGGTCAGCGGCAAGGCCAAGATCAAGGCCAAGTACCTGCACGCCCAACCGGTGGGCGGTTGTGACTGGCACGGCCTGCTGGCCGAGCTTGAGATGGTCTTGGCGGCGCCTTAGCCTGAATTATTCATCATCATTCGATTAACCGCGAAAGAACGCAGAGAGCGCGAAAGAAACATCCGCCCCCGCCATTCTGTGGTCATGCGTGACGAATTTACCCGCCAATCGCGGCGGGCAGGGGCTTGGCGGTGGGGCCGGCGGCCGGTTTTTCCTCCGCCAGGCGGGTGAAGGTCAGGGTCGTGTCGGCCGGGAACAGGTTGGCGGCATCACCGTTTTCCTTGATGAACCGCTGCAATTCCGCGGTGGAACCGGTGAGGACGGGAACGGTGCTTTCCTCCTTCTCTCCGGTCGGCTTCAACATGACATGGGCAATGGCGTCCGGTTTGGCCTTCAGTAGTTTTTTGCAGGCCTCGAAGCTGAGCATGGTCAGCTTGAGTTCGGGTACGGTCTGTTCGACGCGGAAGATCAGCAGGTGTGGCGGAAAGGCGAACCACCGGCCGGTCTCCGGCAGGGCGTCATAATCGAGCGCGGCGCAGAGATACTGCCGGCCGCCGATCTTGCCCAGCCAAGCCGTCAGGGTCGCCTGGCGGCCGTCGGCCTGGCGGTCGAGGATACGGTATTCGTTCTTGTCCTCAACCCGGGTGAAGGTGAAGGTTTCCCCCTTGGCTTCCTTGGCGTTGCGCCAGCTCCCGAGCAGCGCCGGCTCAAAGATGGCGTCCTTTGCCTCAAACAGCGGCTGGAGGCAGGGAACGACACAGCCGGCGCCGGCCACGGCGAGGCTGACGGCGGCGGTCAGGGCGGTTTTCCAGATCGGTTTCATGGGGGGGGCGCCTTGTTTATGTAACTTGCAAAACTCCGGCTATCGGTGCAATGCCCATCCGAGCCGCGAACGAAGCGACCGCAGGGAGCGAAAGTGACCGGTCAAAGAAAAAAACTGAAAACTGAAATAGGGAAAGCTGAAATAAATATCGGATTTCATTTCTGCTTTCTTAATTTCAGCTTTTGATTGTTGACCCGTCACTAACGTTCCGGGCTCGGATGGAAAATTGCGAATGGCGAAATCAATATGGCACGGGTTTTGGGGCGCGGCCATTTCTTTGTCGCTTTTTGATGCCCGATAAGTCAAATCCACAAGGCAACATCGGCGTTATTTCAAGACCGGGAGCCGCCCGTCCTCGGGCGGACAGCGACGGCGTCACACCAGTTCCGGCCTTAATTTATTGGGCCACCGTCTGTCAATACCAAATTTGCGCGTCTCCGACGAT
>CAITYL010000291.1 GCA_903896595.1 uncultured Lentisphaerota bacterium | reverse complement strand
CCTGGATTATTCACAATAAAAAAGCGAAGTACTTGCTAACATATTGAACAGCAATATGTTATCTTCTTTCACCCGCCAGGACGAAAGGCAAGGACTTCGCATGAAGCAAAATACTCCAGATTTGTTCGGGTTCACGCCGGTCCACGGCAAAAAAGTGACGGCGCGGTTCGAGGACGCGCAGATCGCGTCGGACGGGGGGCTGCTGCTGGTCGCGGAAGTTGAGCGCACGCTGGAGATCATCGACAAGCTGGCGGGTTGCATCCGGGATGGCCGGGAGGCGGGGAAGGTCCGGCACCAGCTTGGAACCATGTTTCGGCAGAGGGTGATGCAGATTTGCGCCGGGTACGAGGACGCGGACGATTGCGACCATTTCCGCCACGATCCGTTGATCCAGACGATTGCCGGTTGCGATCCTCTCGGTGATGACGGGCTGGCGTCGCAGCCTTCGATGAGCCGGCTGGAGAACGCGGTGGACCGGCGGGCGCTGCTGCACATGGGGTATGCCTTTGTGGACCAGTACATGGACTCGTTCGCGGCGGAGCCGGAGATGGTGGTGCTGGACATGGATCCGACGTCGGTGATCACCTATGGCGACCAGCAGCTGCGATTGTTCAACGCCTTTGAAGATGAGTACTGCCTGATGCCGTTCCATGTCTACGACGGACTCAACGGCAAGTTCATCACCGCTGTCATCCGGCCCGGCAAGACACCGACAGCCGGGGAGATTCTCGCCGTGCTCAAGCGCCTCGTGCGCCGCCTGCGTGGCCGTTGGCGTCAAACCCGCATCATCCTGCGGGCGGACAGTCATCACACCAAGCCGGAGGTCATGGACTGGCTGGAAGCGAACGGCGTGGGGTTTATCACTGGCCTGGGGCCGAACAGCCGGCTTGATGCCCAGTTCAAGCCGCTGATCGAAGATGCCCGCAAGCGCCATGCCCGCACCTGGCGGGAAGTTCGCCTCTACGGCAGCGCCACCTACGCCGCCGGTTCCTGGGGCCGCGCGCGGCGAGTGATTTGCCGGGTGGTGGTCAACGCCCAGGGCGTGGACACCCGTTACGTGGTCACCTCGTTCGAGATCGCTGGCGCCAAGTATCTGTATGAGACCGTCTATTGCGGCCGCGGCAAGGCCGAGCTGATGATCAAAGACCACAAGACCGACCTGCGCTCTGATCGTTGCAGTTGCCATGCCGCCACCGCCAACCAGTTCCGTCTCTTCCTCCACTCCGCCGCCTACGTCATCTTGCACAAATTGCGCGCCCGCTATCTCCAGGGCACCGAGTTGGCAACCGCCCGCTTCAGCACCATCCGGCAGCGCTTGATCAAGATCGGAACCCGTGTGGAAGTCCTCAAAACCGCGATCCGCTTCTTCCTGCCGGCATCCTTTCCGCTCAAGGACGTTTTTGCCCACGTCTGCTCCGCCTTCCGCCCCCTGCGCATCTGAGGCCAGCAGTGGCGGCCCCTCGCGCCCTGAAAATACGGGGGAATGGGGGAGTTTGGCCAAAAACCGCAATTTCGTCCGTTTTTGAGTGGCGGTGACCATCATTTGGCGCTCATTCCGTTATCTCGGGGAAAAAATCACAGCAAACTCACACTCAGAACCGCTCTCGTGAATAATGCAGG
>CAITYL010000290.1 GCA_903896595.1 uncultured Lentisphaerota bacterium | reverse complement strand
GGAGATTCTGGCCGAAACGGTCCCGGTCACCACCAGCCAAGCCCCAGCCCCATCACCGCGCTGGAGTGTGCTGGCGGATGACGTGACGGTGCTGCTGGCCTTTCCCACCACCGGCCCGGACGCGCCAAACGAGATCCAGGCGCCCCTGGCCGCCCTCACCACCGAGGCCCTGGCCCGAGTGGTGACGCGCTTCGGCGCCCACCGGGTGCGCGCCGTCCTGCCGCCCGTGGCCCGGGCCTGGGACACCCCCGCGCTGCGCGACCGCCTCGGCGCGGCACAAAGCTTGGGCATCCGCCGCTGGCTGGTCGCCAATATGGCCAGTTTCGAACTCCTGCGCGAGCTGGACATCTTGGACGCCAACGGCGCCGCCGGCCCAGACGCGCCGGATCTTCTGGCCGACTGGACGCTGCCGGTCACCAACCTGGCCGCGGCCCGGGCCTTGGCTGCCATGGGCGCGGCCGCGGTCACCCTGGCGCCGGAGGACGGCCGGGACAACCTCGTCCGGCTGCTGGCCGCCCTGCAGGGCCGGGCCGAAGTCATCGTCTATCAGGACACGCCGCTGCTCATCTCCGAATCCTGCGTTTACGCCAACCTGGCCGGCGCCTGCCCCGGCCCGGACCGCTGCGAATTCCGCAACCTGATCCTGGAACATCCGCGCAACGGCCATTTCCTGGCCCGGCCGGAAGGCTGCCGCACGGTGGTGGTCAGCGAGACGCCGTTCTGCCTCGCCGGCCGCCTGCGCGAGCTGGCCGCCGCCGGCGCCACCCGCTTCCGTGCGGAGTTCGCACACCGGGCCTACACGCCGGAGAGCGCCCTCGCCACCTGGCAGGCGCTGCGCGCCGACCGCGCCCTCCCCCGCACCCACGCCGGCAACTACCTGCGCGGCCTGCAGTAGGCGAAGGTGAAACAGGCACTCTTGCCTGTAAAATAAACGTGACACAGGCACTCCTGCCTGTATGAACGTGGCGCGGGCAATCCTGCCTGCGCCGGGACGTTCCGCAAGGCGAGGACGCGATTTGGGAACCCCCTTTTTCAAAAGGGTGGCCCCAACATCACCCGGCAAAACTGTCGTGCACCCGATGCCGCCGCCCCCTCACGCCCGGGAGCGGATGATCGCCGCCACGCGGTCGGGCGTGATGTCGGCGTGCTCCCCGAACGCCTGGCCGCGTTCGGCCAGCCGGGCGCGGATCTTCTCCGCGGCCTCGCCGGCGTTCACGCCATAAGCGGACAAATGCGTGGGCACACCAACCGCCTCGAAAAAGGCTTCGGTCTTGGCAATCGCCGCCTCGGCCAGTGCCGCTGGATCGCTCCCGGTCAGCCCCCACACCCGCCGCCCGTACTGGACCAGCATGGCCTGCTTCGACACGGCCTCGGCGCGCAGCACACCGGGCAGAATGACAGCCAAGGTCTGGCCATGATCCAGACCATAGAACGCAGTCAGTTCGTGCCCGATCATGTGGGTCGCCCAGTCCTGCGGCACCCCCAGGCCGATGATGCCGTTCAAGCCGTGGGTGGCGCACCACATCAGATTGGCCCGAACCTCGTAGTCGCGAGGTGTGGCGACCACCTTGGGCGCCGCCTCCACCAGCGTGGACAAGATCGCCTCCGCCTGCCGCTCCTGCAGCGGCGCGCCGACGGGGAAAGTCAGGTATTGCTCAGTCACATGGACAAAGGTATCGACAATGCCGTTGGCAACCTGCCGCGGCGGCAGGCTGTAGGTGGTCTCCGGATCGAGAATGGAGAACTTGGGATACACCTGTTCGTTGCTGAAAAAGAGTTTTTCATGGGTCGCCAGGCGGGAAACCACCGCGGTGCTGTTCATCTCGGAGCCGGTGGCCGGCAGGGTGAGCACCACCCCCAGCGGCACGGCGGCGGGCACCGGCGCCTGTTCACTCAGAATGCGCCACGGGTCGCCGGCGGTCCACGGCAAGGCCGCGGCAATGAACTTGGTGCCGTCAATCACCGACCCGCCGCCGACCGCCAGCAGGAAATCGCAGCCGTCCCGGCGGGCCTGTTCCACCGCTCGCATCAACGTCTCATAGCTCGGATTGGCCTCGATCCCCCCAAATTCCGTCAGGGTACGTCCCTTCAGCGCGGCCGCCACCTGATCATAAACCCCGTTTCGCTTGATCGAACCGCCGCCGTAAGTCAGCAGAACCCGGGCCGCCGCCGGCACCAGCTTGGGCAGTTCGGCGATCATTCCTTTGCCGAACACAATCTTGACGGGGTTGTGGTAAGTGAAGTTTTCCATGATCATCTCGTTGGGGTTTATTCGCGCAAATCCGCGTAATCCGCGGTAAAATTGTTCTTTGACCGCCTGTTAAGCGGATAAGGCAGGAAGAACTGGCACACCGCTGTTTTCCCGGCGCATGCCCCCCATGCACGGAGGGCATAGAAATTATGGTGCCGCGGGCACCGGGGCGGCGGCAGGCGTGACGGGCACGGGCTTTGCCGCCGGCGCGGCAGGCACAGCCGGCACCGGCACCGCGGCCGGCTTGGCCGGCACCAGCAGGTCCCGCCCCAAAATGACCATTTCGATCCGGCGGTTGCGCGCCCGGCCGGCCGCCGTGGCGTTGTCCGCCACCGGATGAAACTCGCCATAGCCGACGGCGGCCAAATGCTTCGGGTCAATCTTGGCCTTCTCGCACAGGAACCGCACCGCCGCCGTGGCGCGCAGGGCGGACAACTCCCAGTTGGTGGCAAACCGCGCCCGGTTGAGCCGCACCGGCACATTGTCGGTGTACCCGGCCACCAGCACTTGGTGATCCGGATACCGCCGCAGTACGTCGGCAATTTTCTTCAGCATGGCCTCGCCGCCCGGTTTCAATGCGGCCTCGCCCGACGGAAACAGCACCTGGTCAAGAATATTGACGGTCAGCTTGCCTTCCAGCTCGGAAATGGTCAGCTCCTTGTCCTTCAGCGAGGAGCGCAATTCCTGCTCCAGGCCGTCACGGGCGTGAATGGCGTCCGTCCGTTCCTTTTCCAGCGCCGCCAGCCGTTCCTGGGCCTGGGTCAACTGCTCTTGAACGGCGTTTTTCTCCCGGGCGGCGCCCTGGGCGGCCTCTTCGGCCGTGGCCGCCGCCGCCTTCACTTCGTCACGGACCGCGGCCACCGCCCGTTTTTCCCGGCTCCACATGCCAAACAACACCACGGCCGCCAGCAGTGCCAGTGCCGCCACCACACCCCAAAGTGCCTGGTTCTTCATTGTGCTCACCCCTCTTCTGACCTGTCGTTCTGATTGCCGCCGGCCATCCCTCGCGGAAAGGTCTGCACACGATGCGGAAAACATAGCACGTGGCAGCTACACGGGCATACATTGTGCCGGACGATGTTGGGGCCACCCTTTTTGAAAAAGGGTGCTCCCTTTGCGGATTCCGCAGGCCGCTCCGGTGCAACAACCCATGATTGGGG
>CAITYL010000289.1 GCA_903896595.1 uncultured Lentisphaerota bacterium | reverse complement strand
CCAACCACCCAACCACCCAACCCCTCAACCACCCAACCAAGGCCCCCCCCATGACCACCGCCCAGCATTCCCTGCCCCTGAAACAGGTCCAGATCACGGACGCCTTTTGGGCGCCCCGGATCGAGACCAACCGCACCGCCACCCTGCCCATCGAATATGAGCAGTGCAAGAAAACCGGACGCCTCGACGCCCTGAAACTGCAGTGGAAACCCGGCATGCCCAACGAGCCGCACATCTTTTGGGAATCAGACGTGGCGAAATGGGTCGAAGCCGCCGCCTACAGCCTGGAAACCACTCCCGACCCGCTGGTGGCCAGCCTGTTGGACGAGGTGGTGGACCTGCTGGCCGGCGCCCAGCAGCCCGATGGTTATTTGAACACGCATTTTACCGTGGTGCGGCCGGAACGGCGCTGGTCCAACCTGCAGGAACACCATGAACTTTACTGCGCCGGCCATCTAATGGAGGCGGCAGTGGCTCATTTTCACGCCACCGGCAGCCGCAAACTGCTCGACGTCATGTGCCGTTTCGCCGATCTCATCGACCGCACCTTCGGCCCGGAACCGGGCAAAAAGCGCGGCTACTGCGGCCATCCGGAGATTGAACTGGCGCTGGTGAAACTCGCCCGCACCGTCGGGGAACCGCGCTACCTCAAGCTGGCCGAGTTCTTCGTCAACGAGCGCGGCCAGGAACCCAACTATTTCCGGCTGGAAGAAGCCGAATTAAAACAGAAGGGCTGGGACATCTGGGGCTGGTACCGGAACAATCTGGAAGGTACCCAGGCGCACCAGCCGGTGCGCGCGCAGGAACGGGTGACCGGGCACGCCGTGCGCGCCATGTACCTGTATTCCGGCATGGCGGACGTCGCGGAAACCACCGGCGATCCAACCCTGGTGGCCGCCCTCCACAAACTATGGAATCATCTGCACACAAAACAATTATACGTGACCGGCGGCATCGGCTCCTCCCGGGCCGGAGAAGCCTTTTCGTTCGACTACGACCTGCCCAACGAGGTCGCCTATTGCGAGACCTGCGCCGCCATCGCCCTGCTGTTCTGGAACCACCGCCTGCTCCAGCTCGAAGGCGAGGCGAAATACGCCGATGAAATGGAACGCTCTCTCTACAACAACATCCTGGCCGGGGTGAGTCTGGACGGCCGCCACTTCTTTTACGCCAACCCGCTGGCCGTCTTCCCAGAGGAAAGCAAGAACAACCACGAACATGTGGCCACCAACCGCCAGGAATGGTTCGGCTGCGCCTGCTGCCCGCCCAATATCGCCCGCCTGCTGGCCTCCTTTGGCCAGTATATCTATTCCGAAAACGACCAGGGACTGGCCGTTCACCTGTATGCGGCCAGCGACGCGGCCTTTATGGCGCACGGCACCCGGGTCACGATGCGGCAGCAGACCGCCTATCCCTGGAAAGGCAAGGTCCGCTTCACCGTCCGGCCGGAGCGGCCGGCCGAGTTCGTCCTGGCCCTGCGCATCCCCGGCTGGAGCAAGGGCGCGACCATCAAGGTCAATGGCGAAGGGGTGACGCCGACGGTGGAAAAGGGTTATGCCCAGATCAACCGCCAGTGGCGGAACGGCGACCAGGTCGAGCTGGACCTGCCGATGCCGGTGGAACGGATCGAGGCCAATCCGCGGGTGCGCATGGATTGCGGCCGGGTGGCGCTCCAGCGCGGCCCGGTCGTCTACTGCCTGGAAGAAGTGGACAACGGCCGCGAGCTCAACGACCTGACCCTGCCGCGCCGCGCCAAACTGAAGGCGGTCTTTGAGCCGGAGCTGCTGGGCGGCGTGGTCACGATCAATGGCACCGTCCAGCGCCGCGACCCGGCCGCGTGGACCGACGGCCGCCTCTACCAGGCCGGCCCGACCCCGCGCCTCCAGGTGCCGTTCAAGGCCGTGCCGTATTGCGTCTGGAACAACCGCGGCCCCGGTGAAATGACGGTGTGGATGCAGGCGGAGTAAGTCTACTTTATCAGGTTGAAAATCGTTATCGTGCTCGTTGTCGTTGTCGTCCATCGTACTCGATTCGATCACGACAACGACAACGATTTTCAATCTACAAAGAAAAAAGTGGTCCCCCACCCGAACGCATTTCTTCATCGCAGATTCAGAATTTTGAACAGAAGGCCGCAGAGACCGCCGAGAAGTTTTTCTCCGTTCCCTCCTGATTTCTCCTGTTCAAATTCTTCTGATGAAATTTTCCCAGCCCCGGCTTGCATTATGTTTTCCGGGGTTTATGTTTTTTCCGTTGTTTTTCGCGGTCCGAGTTTGGCCGCGTCACCCTGTGCGGGGGTGTAGCGCAATTGGTTAGAGCACTGCCCTGTCACGGCAGAGGTTGCGGGTTCGAGCCCCGTCGCTCCCGCCACTTAATTTAGTTGTTTGTGAACAAGCCGGCCCGCGGCAGCCACCGCGGCCGGCTTGTCCTGTTTCCGGTGGCCCCCTCACCGGTGGGCCGCCAGGGGTGGGGCCGCCGCGTTCCCGCAGGCAAGACCGCATTTTGTCAGCGGCTCCAGTTAAGGTGATCGTCTGGCGGGCATTAAAAAGCGGCAAAGGAATTGCCGCACTCCAAAACAGTGCCACCTTAACCGAAACTTAAAAAGCGGCTCGCTCCCTCTCAACCCCTCAACCTCTCAACCCCTCAACCTCTCAACCTCTCAACCCCTCAACCCCTCAACCACCCAACCTTTCCGCCCATGCGCCTGCCCCGATATAAACGCGACCGCGTCACCGCCAGCGTTCCCGCCGGCGACGGCGCCCCCACCGCCACGCCATCACGGCTGCCGCGACCGGAAACCATCCCGCTGCTGCCGCTGCACCAGGTGGTGATGTTCCCCTTCGCCATGTCCTCGTTGGTGATCGACCAGCCCCGCGCCATGAAGGCGGTCGAAGCCGCCATGGCCAAAAACCGGCGGGTCGCCCTGGCGCCCGTGCTCAAAAAAGACAGCGAGCCGGAACAGAGCACCGATTACTTCAACACCTGCTGCGTCGGCCGCATCGTCAAGGTGCTGCGCTTCCCCGACGACACCCTGCGCGTGCTGATCCGCGGCCTGGCCCGGGCCAGGATTGAACTGGTGCATGCCGCCAAGGAGTTTCACACCGCCAAGGTGCGGTCGCTGCCGGACGCCGAGGAGAATAGCCCGGGAATTGAAGTCCTGGCCCGCAACTTGTCCAACCAGTTCAATGAGCTGGTGAACCTTTCCCCCAATCTGCCGGATGAGCTCAAGGTGGCCATGCTCAACCAGGATGACGCGGGACGCCTGGCCGACCTGATCGCCAACAGCATCAATCTCAGTTTCGAGGAAAAACTCCAAATTCTGGCCACCCCCGGCGTGACCCCGCGCCTGGAGGCCATCGGACTGCTGCTCAACCGCGAACTGCAACTGGCCAAGCTCAGCCAGGAAATCCAGGGCAAAGTGCATTCCTCCTTTGGCAAGAGCCAGCGCGACGCCTTTCTGCGCGAACAGCTCCGGGCCATTCAGGAACAGCTCAACGAGGAAGACTCGCCCGAGGCCGCCGAACTCCGCAAAAAGTTGCAAGAGGCCGACCTGCCCCCGGAAGCCAAGGAAGTCGCCGAGCGCGAACTTGACCGCCTGCGCAAAATGCATCCGCAAGCCAGCGATTACAACGTCATCCGCACCTACCTGGACTGGCTGCTGGCGCTCCCCTGGAAAAAGGAAACGACGGACAAGCTCGACCTCCGCGAAGCCCGGACCATTCTCGACGCCGACCACTTCGGCCTGGAAAAGATCAAGGACCGCATCCTGGAATTTCTGGCCGTGCTCCAGCTCAAGCCGGACAGCCGCGGCCCGATCCTCTGCTTCGCCGGGCCGCCCGGAGTGGGCAAAACCTCCCTCGGCCAGTCCATTGCCCGGGCCATGGGCCGTGAATTTGTCCGCATCTCCCTTGGCGGCATCCGCGACGAGGCCGAGATTCGCGGGCATCGCCGCACCTATGTGGGCGCCCTGCCCGGCCGCATCCTGCAGGGCATCCGCCGCGCCAAGACGCGCAATCCGGTGTTCATGCTGGACGAAATCGACAAAATCGGCAACGACTTCCGCGGCGACCCCGGGGCCGCCCTGCTGGAAGCGCTGGACCCGGCCCAGAACGCCCAGTTTTCCGACCATTACCTGGAAGTGCCGTTCGACCTCTCCCACGTCCTGTTCATCACCACCGCCAATGTCACCGACCTCATCCCGCCGGCCCTGCTGGACCGGCTCGAAGTCATCCGCCTGCCCGGCTATGCCCCGGCGGAGAAGCGCGAAATCGCCTGCCGTTTCCTGGTGCCGCGCCAGCTCACCAACACCGGCCTCCAGGCCGCCGAGGTGTCCTTCCTGCCGGCCACCGTGGACCATCTCATTGAAGATTACACCTGGGAATCGGGCGTCCGCAATTTGGAACGCGAGATCGGCGCCATCTGCCGCAAACTCGCCCGCCGCCGCGTGGAAATCCATCCCCCGGCCTTGCCGCCCGGGCCCGTCACCGTGACCCCCGAACTGGCGGCCGAGCTGCTCGGCCCGCAAAAACTCTTCCCGGAAACCGCCATCCTCACCCCCATGGTGGGCGTGGTCGCGGGACTGGCCTGGACCAGCGCCGGCGGCGACCTGCTGCACATCGAAGTGTCCGCCTTTCCCGGCAAGGGCAACTTGCAGCTCACCGGATCCCTGGGCGACGTCATGAAGGAAAGCGCCCAGGCGGCCTTCTCTTTTATCAAAAGCCATCACGACCGCTTTGGCTTCACCCCGGAAACCTTGGAAAAACTGGACCTGCACCTCCACGTCCCGGCCGGCGCCACCCCCAAGGACGGCCCCTCCGCCGGCGTCGCCATCGCCACCGCCCTGGCCTCGCGCCTCTCCGGCCGGCCGGTGCGGGAATGCCTGGCCATGACCGGGGAAATCTCCCTGCGCGGCCGGATCATGCCCGTCGGCGGCATCAAGGAAAAACTCCTGGCCGCCAACCGCGCCGGCATCACCCTGGTGTTCCTGCCCGAGCAGAACCGCGCCGATGTCGAGGAAATCCCCGCCGAATTCCGCCAGAACCTCACCGTCCGCTTCTTCACCAACGCCTTGGACGCCGTCGAAGCCGCCCTGACATGAAAAAACTCGCCGGTCTTTTGCTGTGCGCCTTGTGCGGGTGCGTGCAAATCCCCAAAGACACCACCGCGGTGACGGGGTTTGAGGCGCAGCGTTATCTCGGCACCTGGTACGAGATCGCGCGCCTGGACCACTTCTTTGAACGCGGCCTGACCCATGTCACCGCCGAGTACAGCCTGAAGCCGGACGGCAGCCTGCGGGTGGTCAATCGCGGCTTTGATCCCCGGCAAAAGACGTGGAAGGGTATCGAAGGCCGGGCGTTCTTCGTGGCCGACCCCGGCCTAGGCCGGCTCAAGGTCTCCTTTTTCCGCCCGTTCTATGGCGGCTACAACATCCTCGCCCTGGATCAGCGCGACTATGCCTACGCCCTCGTCTGCGGCAACAACCGGTCGTATCTGTGGATCCTGGCCCGCCAGCCCACCCTGCCCAAAGCCGTGCTGGATGACCTCACCCAGCAGGCCAAGGCCCTGGGCTTCAACACCGACGCCCTGATCTACGTCCGGCAGGATCTGCCGCCCGGCAAATGATGGATGGACCATCGTTTTTTACCTCATCTCCTCCGATGGGATGATCGCCCCAAAGGGGCATTTCATCGTAGCCTGGGGCAACGCCCCAGGAAAATGATCCCATGAGTATCAACCCTGAAGGGGTTGCTCAGCCAGAAGCAATGCAGGTGGTAAAATGCATAAGATTTAACCACCTGCTGCAACAGGAAGTTGACCTCCGTGCTTCGCCGGGCTAAAGTCATCGCCATTGTGCGGTTGTTTATGAAGATCGCAAGCGCACGACGCGTCGCATCTACCGGTCGTGATTCGTCTTGACGAGGGAAACCCCAGATGGTATCAACGGCAAAATTACCGTGGCGCCAGCGTTCGTCATGGCCACTGGTTATCGGCACTGTTTCATTGACCATTGTTACGTATTTTTTATTTACATGCTATGGCCGTGTCCATTGGGATATAACTTTTACGGCAATGCTTTTAAAGCACGACATTGAAGAAATTCGTACTGCCACGGAAAACAATAAAGATATTAATTTATCCCAAGACACGCAAAAATTATTTAACGATATGGACAAAAAAATTAACCGGATTAAAAGGGCCGGTACCTTTCTGATGAGTGCAACCTCCCTTTTCCCCATAACCGGTCTGACGGCCTTGGGCTTTTCCATTGCCGCATTCTTCCGTAAACCACACTGGGCGGCCTGGATTGCATTGCCGTTTGGATTACTCGGAGCTTTCATGGCTATAATAATAACATGAAATCCACAACCTTTTGTGCCTTTGCGGAGTCCGCAAAGGGCACAAACAGTTTTGACGGAGGGTTTGGGAACCGCCTTTCCTCAAAAGGGGGTTCCCAACTGTCACCTCCCCGGTCGTGGTTGCGGGGTTGGCAAATGTGGGGGATGGGGCTAAAATTGTTGCGGTTGTGGCGGTTGTTGCGGAGTCCGCAACTGGTGGCCATCTGCGCGCTGGTCGCGGCCGGCCTGGCCCTGTGCTGGGGCGTACTCGCCCTGGCCCTCATCGCCACCCTCAAAGCGCTCGCCAAGACCGACCACCGCACCTGCATAATCCAAGCAAATGAAACCAAAGAGATAGATTTTACACTAAAATGAATTACCCTGTTAACGCCACGAGGTTGATGATTGTCCTTTGCCTGGCATTGTTTAGCACAGGGTGTGTCCGTCCCATTGCCGGCGTCATGCATCCTGGCGCAGACAAAATGGCGATTATAAAATCATCATCCCGATGTGCCAATGTTCTTTTAAAAGTAGATGAACTGAAACGAACATTCTGCTATATGAGCGAGGACGAATCTGCAGGGTGCTATATTATCAGCACCTACAATTTCGATGGAATTTTAATTTCAGAAAAACCGTTTCCCCAATTTTCAAAATGGTGCTGGATAGACTTTGGGTATGGAGAGAGATTCAGCGGTTCGGTGTCACCAGACTGTTCGTCCGTTGCCTACTTGGACATAAAAGATCCCTGGGACAATAAAGAAAAAGACCTCTGCTACTTCAATGCAAACACGGGCATCCGTAAAATATTGGTTAAAAATCTTACTCGGAAAGCGAACGACATTAGCGTCCTTTGCTGGATTTCCGATAAAGAGGTCATGGTGGCGGTCGATGCGTACGATGACTTCACGAACAAGCCAGCCCCCCGATTGTTGCTGATCGACATTGAAAAGCCGACAATCAGCGTGGACATGCATTGTGGCAGCCTTAGAAATAGCCAATTTGCCGTGTCACATTCCAAGCGTTATTTGGCCTACTGGGAAGGAATGGGCCGATACTCAAGCCATGGTTCATTCCACATTCTTGACTTGCTGGAACACAAAGAAGTGGCGATGACCGAACCCGGGGAACCCGCTACCTTTGGGGGGCCAAAATGGAACCAGGAAGATGATGCATTATCATATATAATGGATAACAATCTAACAACCTTTTCGATCGCATCAAAACAAACAACGGTATTAAAATCATTCGCAAACAAATATGATGTTACATTGCAAGATTATCACGGCCAGCGGATATATTATAGAATTACACCAAAAGACACCTTTGATCCGCAGAGCAGTTATGTTTATTTCGATTTAAACACAAAGCATGAAATTGACATTCCGTATCAACCTGACCAATACTTAAGACAACCATTCTCCAACCGCCGTGAAAGAAACTTAGATTTTTTTGTTTGCTCTGACGGATCAATCATTTATTACATTATTGGACAGCATCAACTGCACTAATAGGCAGAGGGTCAAACCTTATACAAACAAGGCGCGCGGGGTCACACCTACTATTTGCAAATAACCGTCGCATAAGGTCAAAAAAAACGCGACAGGACAATTCGGAATTGCGGGAAATTTTGCTTGGCGGGAGAGGCTTCTGGAACCGCACGTTCCTGGACAGACACGCAGGCAGGATTGCCTGCTTGACGTTTTCACAGGCAAGAGTGCCTGTGTCACGTTTGCGGCGCAGCGGGGCTGAGCGCGAGCGCGAAGGACCCCTTGGTGCCGGTCTGGAAGCGGTGCACTGGATGCCTCACGCGGAGGCGCGGAGGACGCGGAGTATGGAACACCCGGAGGCGCTCGGGGTCACCCATATAAGGCCGTTGTCATAAGCGAAGGGTCAAACCTTATACAAACAATCTCGATTTATCTTAATAACGGCATTTGGTCTTTGCGCTCTCTGCGCTCTTGGCGGTAGAACAATTCAGGGGTGCGGTGGCTTGTCCTTGGCGGGCTTGGCGATCTTGGCGAGAGGACATTTTTCGGCTGGGGAGCAGCCGAAAATGGTGATTACGGTCAGCTCCGCCATCCGCTTCAGGCCGTCGCTTCACGCCCCACCAGCTCGGGATGGGTGTCGCCGAAAGCGGCCAGAGGCGTCGCTTCAATAGTGGGGGCGAGCGGATAGGTGTCCCGGCCGGGATAGAGGACAAAGAGCCGTTCCAAGCCCAACGTTTCGACGGCGGCGTGCATGGACCGCGACGGACCGGGAGCGTCCGCGAGTTTGAATTCGAATCCGTAACGCTTGCCGTTGCGGGTGACCAGCAGGTCCAGTTCAGCGCCGGAATGGGTGCCCCAAAAATAGGCGTCCCGCACGCGCAGCAGCGTGAGCATCTGTTCCAAGGCAAACCCTTCCCACGAGGCGCCCGCTTTCGGGTGCCCGGTCAGTTCCTGCCAGCCGTCGATCCCCAGCAGGGCGTGAACAAGGCCGCTGTCACGCACGTAAATCTTCGGCGACTTGACCTGGCGCTTGCCGATGTTTTCAAACCAAGGCGGCAAAATGCGCACCATGTAGGCACCGGCCAGGATGTCGAGGTACCGCCGCGCCGTCGGTTCGGAGGTGCCCAGGGCGCGTGCAAACTCCGAGCCGTTCCACACTTGTCCATGATAGTGGGCGATCATGGTCCAAAACCGGCGCAGCGTCTCGGCGGGGATGTGGATGCCCAACCCCGGAATATCGCGCTCCAAAAACGTCCGAATAAAATCTTCCCGCCACAGCCGGCCCGCCGCGGCGTCCGCCGCGAGGAATGAACGCGGAAAACCACCCCGCTCCCACAGCCGCCGCAAGCGATCCGCGCCGACCTCGCCGAGACTGAGCCCCGGCACGTCGACAAAGCCAACCCGGCCGGCCAGGGACTCGGTAACCCCCTTGACCAGCCCAGGCGCCGCGCTGCCCAAGACCAGAAACCGCGTTTTCGCATCGCGCCGGTCGGCCAGCACCCGCAGCGTCTCGAACAACTCCGGCTGGCGCTGGATTTCATCGATCACGATCAGGTCCGCGGGTTCGGACAAGGCCAGTTCGGGCATCGTCAGCCGCCGCCGGTCCGCGGCCGACTCCAAGTCGTACACGGTCACCTTTCCCTTCCGGCCGGCGGCAAATTGCGCGGCCAGCGTGGTTTTGCCCACCTGGCGCGGCCCCAACAGCGAGACGACCGGATGCACGCGAAAGGAGGCGCGGATCGCGTCCAGGAGTTTCGTCCGTTTAATCATGCCCTAAAATTATCATTGAAATATCAAATATCAACTTTTAAATTTCAATGATAAATTTCAGTCATGACACCCGCCGGTTCCGTTGGGATCAAGGAATGGCCGCGCTCCTGAAACAGTGCACCATGGTCCGCCCGGGGACGGGCGGCTCCCGTTCGGGAGATTGACGTTCCCTGTAATTGCCTTGCAACGCTTCGACCGGGCTTCGTGCCCTTCGTGTCTTCGTGGTGAACGATTTCGGGGCGGGACACCAACCCGCTTCACGCCAGCCAATTGCGGTTTTGGATGTCGGCCCAGGCCAGGAAGGTTCCTTGGGAACGTTGTTGCGTGGTGTCGCCCCCATAAACCACCAGGGGTTCAATGACGGGCGCGGCGGGCGGCTTGGCTTGGGCCAGGATGGCGGTGACACGCCGGGCGCCATCCAGCATGTCGGCGGCGGGAGTGGCGCCTGCTTTGACTTCCACCACCTGCACTCCGCCGGACGCCGACACCAGGAGATCCGCCTCGGTGCCGTGCTGGTCACGATAATAAAAGACGCCTCCAAAACCGACAACCACGCCTTGGCCGTGGGCTGCGTGATGCCGCAGTCGGCGGCCAGGTTCGAAAGATTCAAGAGCTGCGCCGTCCGCCCGGCACAGAGCCCGAGGAAGCGTTGAAACGCCGCTAAATCGCCCACGTTCAACAAGGTGCGGACATCGCGTTCGAGATGGGATAATTCAAAATATAACTTTCAATAAGCCAGCACTGAGCTATAAAAATAGCGCACCCGAATCCGCCCGAGGACGGGCGGCTCTCAAAGCCAAAACAAACCGCGGATTGCCGAATGGCGAGCGACAAATCATGAAGTGATTGGCGCCAACTTCGACCTTCTGCGGTTCGTCATTCGTCAATCCGCGGTTTCCACGACGGTCGGCAACCTGGGGCGGAAGCGTTCGGCGTCCCCTCAACCCCTCAACCCCTCAACCCCTCAACCCCTCAACCCCTCAACCCCTCAACCCCTCAACCCCTCAACCCCTCAACCCCTCAACCCCTCAACCCCTCAACCCCTCAACCGCGCAACCCCTCAACCGCGCAACCGCTCACT
>CAITYL010000288.1 GCA_903896595.1 uncultured Lentisphaerota bacterium | reverse complement strand
TCCATGATTGGGGCACAGGGGCGGCCTGCGAAATCCGCAAAAAAGCACAAAAAGGTTTGACGGAGGGTTTGGGAACCGCCTTTCCTCAAAAGGGGGTTCCCAACATCGTCCGCCAAAATTGTCATGCACCCTACCCGCCATCGGCCTACAGGTGGGTCAGGGGCGGCTTGCCGACCGGGTAGACGTTGAAGCCGATGGTGTGCAGCGCCTGGTGGTCGAGCATGTTGCGGCCGTCGAACAGGAATGCCGGCTGGGCCATGTCCCGGTGAATGGCGGCGTAGTCGAGCGCCTTGAACTCGGCCCAGTCGGTGAGCACCACCAGAGCGTGGGCGCCGGCGGCGGCCTTGACCGGATCGGGCTCAAAGGTGACGCCGGCGGCGCCGCGCAGGTCCGTTTTGGCGTTGTCGAGGGCGGCGGGATCGCTGACCACCAGCTCGGCGTGCTCCTCCAGCAGCCGGCGGCAGATGCCGATGGCCGGGCTTTCGCGGGTGTCGCCGGTATCCGCCTTGAAGGCAAAGCCGAAGATGGCGATCCGCTTGCCGGCCAAGGTATTGAACATGGCCGACACGATGCGGTTGACGAAACGGGCCTTGTGCTGCTCATTCATGCGCACCACCTGTTCCCAATAATCGGCGACCCCGTTCAAGTGGTAGTGGCGGCAGATGTAGACCAGGTTGAGGATGTCCTTTTGGAAACAGGAGCCGCCGAAACCGACGCCGGCCTTGAGGAACTTGGCGCCGATGCGCGAGTCCATGCCGATGGCCCGGGCCACCTCGTCCACTTCGGCCTCGGTCACCTCCGCCAGGGCGGCAATGCTGTTGATCGAACTGATGCGCTGGGCCAGGAAGGCGTTGGCCACCAGCTTGGAAAGCTCGCTGGACCAGATATTGGTGGTCAGGATACGCTCGCGCGGCACCCAGCGGGCATAGACGTCCGCCAACGCCTGCACGGCGCGCTGGCCGCTGGCCGTGGTGGCGCCGCCGATCAGCACGCGGTCGGGCGCTTCCAGATCTTTGACCGCCGTGCCTTCCGCCAGAAACTCGGGATTGGATAGAATCTCGAAATGTGGCTTGCCGCCGTGCGAGTGCAGGATGCGCGCCATCGCCTCGGCCGTGCGCACTGGCAGTGTGCTTTTTTCGACGACAATGGTGTCCTTGGTGGCGTTGGCCAAAATCTCGCGGGCGACCTTCTCCCAGTACTGCAGGTCGGCGGCCATTCCCGCCCCCTCGCCAAAGGTCTTGGTCGGGGTATTGACGCTGACGAAGATGATGTCCGCCTCGCGGATGCCGGCGGCGATGTCGGTTGAGAAAAACAGGTTCTTGCCGCGACACGGCTGCACCAGTTCCAGCAGCCCCGGCTCGAAAATGGGCAACCGGTCGCTTTGCCAGGCCTGGATGCGGTTGGCGTTGATGTCCCCCACGATCACTTTGATATCGGGACACTTCCGGGCGATCATCGCCATGGTCGGGCCGCCCACATAACCCGCGCCAATACAGAGAATGGTTTTCATAAGCCCCAAGCCTCCCAATTGCCATGCTCGAATCGATGGCCAATCTACCGCGTAATCCCCTGATCGTCCACATCCCATCGCACGCTGCAGCGAGATGTGGGGGCGCCGCCCCCAGGCCCCTGCCAAAGGGACCAGTCCCTTTGGAATCCCCGAAACATTTTTCCAGAATGGCCACGGCCATTCTGGAAAATGGTGTCGGGATGGTCGCTACGCTGGCAACCAGGAGGTTGCCCAGCCTCGCAAGCTCGGCTCTCAAGGGACGGCGTTCCTTGAGCGGGGTCTGGGGCAGAGCCCCACATCACGTCAAGGTTTTTAAGCCGTGCGGCACCAGGCGCGCAGGGCGGCGGCGAGTTCGAGGTGGCCGGCGGGGGGGGGCAGGGGCGCGGCGGTGAGGGCGGCAAAGGCGGCCGGGGCGTCATCGCGGCCATGGGTACCGCGGACCTTGGCGGGGGTTTGGCCGGTCCGGCCGGGGGGCCAGCCCCAGAACAGTTCACAGGGATCGAAACCCGGCTTGCTATGGATGTCCACATGCCCGGCATAATCGGGCGCCTCGGCCGGGGCGTCCCACCAGGGATAGGCGAACCAGGCGCCGGGGTCCGCCACCAGTACCAGGTCGCCGCCCGCGCCGCCGTCACCGTCGCGCACCTCGGCCACGCCCGGCAGGGCCGCCAGCACCGTTCGCGCGGTTTTGTGCGCCGCCGCGCCGCCTTGGACAAAGACATGCGCCGCCTGGTGGTCGACCATCGCCAGTGCCCGGCTGCCATGAAAATCCGGATAGGTCTGCCGGCCCACCTGCCGGACGGCCAACAGCCCCGCCTGGCGGAGGGCGCGGTTGGGATACACCACCTGCCGGGCCGGGGTAATGGCGTAATCGCCGAACACCCACACATCGTACCCGGCGTTTCGCGCCCCGGCCAGCAACCGTCCCAATTCCCCGGCCAGTTCGGTTACCGCGCGGGCCGTCCGCCGCCGGTTTTCCGGCCCGTGCTTTTGCAGGGCGTAATCCAGGTGCGGCAGATAGGTCAGCAACAGTTCCGGCGCCGGTTGCGGACTCCGCAGCACGGCCAGGGTGGCATCGGTGATCCAACGGGTTGCCGGCAGGCCGGCCAGCGGCCCCCAATAGCGCATCAGGTCGAACGGCCGGCCAATGCCGGCGCACAACTCCTGGTATAAACCCGCCGGTTTGGCGTAACAATCCTGGATCATGCCGCCGTGATGTTTGTGGATCGGCGCCGGCGACAGCACCAGGTCCGTGCCGTCCCCCAGGCTCTGCTGCCAGAACAACGTGCCGACCCGGCCGCCGCGCCCGCGCAACGACTCCCACACCCGGCCCGGCGCCAGCAGCGCCGCCGACTGTTCCCAGAACAAGGTTCGCCGCAACGCCCGGTCATATACGCCGTTGGACGGCATGCCGTTGGCCGGCGACGGCAGTCCCGTCCGCACCGCCGCCTGCACGGTGCAGGTTACCGCCGGAAACCGCGGACGCAACGGCGAAAAGCTCAGCCCCAGCGGCGCCAGCAACCCGGCATGCTCCCGCACCAAGTCCCACCCCAGGGCGGCCACCTCCACCACCAATAATTTACGTTTTACTTCCATGACCCCTACGTTGGGAACCCCCGTTTGAGGAAAGGCCTGAAGTTGGGGCCACCCTTTTGAAAAAGGGTGCTCCCCCCGCGCTCCGCGCTTCGCAGTCCCGGCTCCGCCGGGTCGTTCACATGTTCACTCTGCACCCCCCTTCCTAAAACTTTTGGTTCTTAACCGGAGGGCGGTTCCGCCGCCGCCCTCCGTCCGCAACGTCCGTGGTGTGCCAGTGTCGGCGGCGGCGGAACCGCCCTCCTCGTTTAAGGAAACAAAAAGGTTTGACGGAGGGTTTGGGAACCGCCTTTCCTCAAAAGGGGGTTCCCAACATCGGGTCAGAGTTCACGGAAGAGGGTGGCGACTTCTTTGAATTTGGGGTGGGATGCATCGCGCAGGAGATGGAAGGCGAGGGCTTCGGTGGTGGTAATGGTGGCGCCGGCATCGCGCAGGAGGTTTAGTGCGGTTTTGCGGTCATCGGGGCGCCGGGACTGGATGGCGCCGATGGGGAGAAGGACGTGGTAGCCACGCGCCAGCGCGTCGAGCGCGGTCTGCTGGATGCAGACGTGGGTTTCGACGCCGAGCAGCACCAGCCAGGCGGGCCGGCGCTGGTCCACCGCGGCGGCGAACGCCGGGCAGCCCCAGCAGGAGAAGCTGGTCTTGGTGAACACCGGGGTGTCCGGGGCGAGCAGGCCGCGCAGCACTGGCACGGTCGCGCCGAGTCCCTGCGGGTATTGTTCGGTGACCAGGATGTCGAGATTGAGGGCGCGGGCGGTGCTCAGCATCCGTCCGCAGGCCCGCAATAGGCCGGCCAGGTCGGGCATGACCTTGGCCAGCTTGTCCTGCACATCCACCAGCACCACCGTCACCCCGTCTTCAATCAACGGCATGACCGGGGCGCGGCTGTGTTCGTGTTGGCACATGGGGGCGGCTCCGTATTTCAATTTTTCCTAGTGCGAAACTTCCAGGGATCGACGGCTGTCGATGGCCATCGATAGCCCTCGATGGCTGTCGAGGAAATAAAACGGTCTTTGAATGCAACTCGGCATTAGGCGTCCGTCAAAGCAGCGGCGACCAGTTCCTGCATCTTGGCCACCACGTCGGCGCGGTCGAGCAGGTCGGAATTGCGGCCGCCGTCGCGGCGCTTGAACTCGACCTTGCCGAGGGCCAGGGATTTGGCGGCCACGATCAGGCGCAGCGGAATGCCGATCAGGTCGGCATCGGCAAAGGCGGACCCGGCCTTCTCGCCGCGGTCGTCATAGAGCACCTCGATGCCGGCGGCCCGCAGTTCGGAGTAGAGCGCTTCGGCGGTTTCCGCCACGCCCGGCTGGTTCGGATTGAGCGACACCAGATGCACCTGGTAGGGCGCAATGCTCATCGGCCAGATCGGGCCGTACTGGTCATGGCTCTGCTCGATCACCGCGGCCATGCTGCGGCCGACTCCGATGCCGTAGCAGCCCATGATCATCGGCTGCGATTTACCGTTCTGGTCTAGGAAGTTGCAACTCATGGCCGTGGAATACTTGGTGCCGAGCTGGAAGATATTGCCGATCTCAATGCCGCGCTTCATCTCCAGCGGCAGGCCGGAGACCGGGCAGGGGTCGCCGGGACGGACGGCGGCCAGGTCGACCACCTCGCCGCCGGTGAAGTCGCGGCCGTAGTTGAAGTTCTTCAGGTGATAGTCGGCCTTGTTGGCGCCGACCACCAGATTGGACGACTCGGCAAAGGAGCGGTCGAGCACGATGCGGCATTGGGTGGCGTCCACGCTGAGCACCGAGGCGTAGCCGGGCTCGGCGCCGGCGGCGCGGATGCGCTCGTCATCGGCAAAGCGGAGTTCTTTGGTCTTCAGGTAGTTGCGCAACTTGGTCTCGTTCACCTCGAAGTCGCCGCGGATGCAGGCGAAGATCAGCTTGTTGTCGGCGTCGAGGAAGAATACCGCCTTGCCGGTGTGCTCGGGGCCGACGCCAAGGAAGGTGGCGACCTCGTCAATGCTCTTCTTCTCCGGGGTGTGCACCTCTTCCAGCGCCAGCGCCGGCTGTTTCTCGAAGCGGATGCCCGAGGTGGCCACTTCCTTGTTGGCCTTGTAGCGGCCGTCGGGTGACAGGAACAGGGTGTCCTCGCCGCACTCCGCCACCGCCATGAACTCGTGCGACACCTTGCCGCCCATCATCCCGGTGTCGGATTGGATCGACACGCACTGCTTCATCCCCAGCCGGCGGAAAATGCGTTCGTAGGCCGCATGCACCCGCTCGTAATACGCTTCCAGGTTCTCCTGGGTGGCATGGAACGAATACGCGTCCTTCATGGTGAACTCGCGGACGCGGATCAGGCCGGCGCGGGGGCGCGCCTCATCCCGGTACTTGGTCTGGAGCTGATAGAGCATGACCGGGAGCTGTTTATAGGAGGTCACTTCGCTGCGGCAGAGATGGACCACCGCCTCCTCATGGGTCATCCCCAGCAGCATCGGCTTGCCGTTGCGGTCCTGGAAACGCAGCAGTTCGGCGCCAACGGTCTGGGAGCGGCCGCTCTCGTCCCACAGCTCCTGCGGCAGCACCACGGGCATCAGCACTTCCTGCCCGTCCACCCGGTCCATTTCCTCGCGGATGATGCGCTCGACCTTGGTGATGATCCGCTTGCCCAGTGGCAGCAGCGAGTAGATGCCCGTGGACACCGGCCGGATATAGCCGCCGCGGATGAGAAAGATATGGCTGGCGGTCTGGGCGTCGCGCGGCGCGTCCTTGAGCCGTTGCCCGACCAGTTGTGACATGCGCATGACAAAAATCTCCACCGTTGCAAGGCTGATGACAAACCGGTACCATAATCCCAAGAACGCCCGCCGCCGGGCGGCGCGCCGTCCGTCGCGGGGGTGCATGACTGTTTTGTCGGATCATGTTGGGGCCACCCTTTTGGAAAAGGGTGCTCCCCAAGCCCCTTCCTAAAACTTTTGTTTCGTTTTGCGGATTTCGCAGGCCGCCTCTGTTGCTCCAATCGTGGATTGTGGCACTGAAGCGGCCTGCAGAATCCGCAAAAAGGCACAAACAGGTTTGACAGAGGGGTTGGGAACCGCCTTTCCTCAAAAGGGGGTTCCCAATCTGTCATCATGGTCATGCACCCGAACGCGGTTGCTGGTTGCTTTCCACGGCCTTGCTTCTACCTTACCGCATACGTTCCGAACGCACTTCCCCCTTTTTTCTACCAGGTGACGCATCATGCCCGATTCGACCGACCACGAGGTTTGCCCGGAATATCCCCTGATAACTATAGGTGGCACAACTTATTGGCCTGTAATTACCATCCCCTTGAGCCGGCCGCCGCCACGGAGTTTTTGAGCGATGGCTGAAAAGGAATACATCCTGTTCTGCGACGAATCGGAACGGTCAGGGAAGTTCTATTCCAACTTCTATGGCGGCGTCATGGTGGCATCGTCGGTTTATGAACCCGCGACCCAGGCGCTCAACGGTCTGAAACGGGAACTGAACCTGTTTGGCGAGGTGAAGTGGGAGAAGGTGACCGAGCGGTATCTGGACCGGTACGTCCGGCTCATTCAGCTTTTTTTCACGTTCATGCGGCAAGGCGGCATCCGCCTCCGCGTCATGTTCCGACAAAATGCCAACGAGCCAATCGGCTTGACCCATGAACACCGCGAGAACGAATACTTTTTACTCTACTATCAGTTTATCAAACACGGGTTCCAGCTTGCCGGTTATCCGGTTCACCCCATGGCGCCCACACTTCGTCTTTACTTCGACCAGTTTCCCGACACCAAGGAAAAGGCAACCATTTTCAAGGACCATCTACTTCGCCAACTCGGCCAGGTGCCATTTCGTGTCCTGTCGGAAAACATGGCTGAAGTGCGCTCGCATGATCATGTCCTGCTCCAGTGCCTGGACATTGTCATGGGTTCCATGGCGTTCCGGTTGAATGATAAGCACAAGGAAAAAATCTCCGGCACACGAAGCCGTGGCAAGCGGACCAAAGCCAAGGAGGCCTTGTACAAGGTTATTCTGAAGGAAATTCAGACCCTGCATCCGCGTTTCAACATCGGCATGTCTACCGGTGGCGGACGCTTATGGGAAACCCCTTACGCCCATTGGAATTTCATCCCCCGGCACCGGGAGATCAATCCATCCCGGACAAAACATGGGGTAAAATAAGGAAAACCCCAATCAACCTACATAAGTATCTGACGCCTAACGTCAGACTTCGGTTGATCAGGGCTTACTACCCTTTAGTTTAACCTATTTGTACCGAAATACAAACGAACCAAGGTGAAATAAAGCCTCTATGAGCAAGTCATTGGACGACATCGACGTCAATTTCCGCCGGCCGGAGATCGGCGGCCGACCCCTGGTGTTCGCCAATGCCGAGGAACCGCCGTTCGCGCTGTCCGGCTTTGCCTGGCACGGGCGGGAAAAAAGCTTGTGCCGGCTGCCGCAACGCGTCATGGCCCGGGCCAGCGACCCCCTGCAATACCTGGCCTGGAACACCAGCGGCGGCATGATCCGCTTCCGCTCCGATTCCGCCGCCATCGCCCTCCGCGCCGCCTTGCGCGACCCCAGTGACATGAGCCATATGACGCGCAACGGCAGCGCCGGGTTCGACCTTTACATGGGGGCCGGCCGGGACAAGCGCTATTTCGGGTCGGTCATGCCCGACAGCGGCATGACCCTGCTCGAAGGCCTCCATGGCCTGCCGGAACGCCAGTGGCGCGAGTGGACGCTCTACCTGCCGCTGTACAGCGGCGTCAACCGCGTGGAAATCGGTGTGGATCCGGGGAGCCGGGTGGAGGCCCCGACCCCGTTCACGGTGGAGCAACCGCTGCTGTTCTACGGCTCGTCGATCACCCAGGGCGGATGCGCCTCCCGCACCGGCAATGCGTATGCCCATTTTCTGGGCCGGTTCATCGACGCGCCGGTGATCAACCTGGGGTTCAGCGGCAACGGCCGCGGGGAACCGATGATCGCCGAGGCCATTGCCGGCCTGGAACTGTCCGCTTTTATCCTGGATTACGATCATAACGCCCCTGATCCGGCCCACTTGCAGGCGACGCACGAACCGTTTTTCCAAATCATCCGCGAGCGCCGGCCGGAGCTGCCCGTGATCATGATGTCCAAGTGCGACTTCCAGCCAACCGATGACAACCGGCAGCGGCGGGAGGTGATCCGGCGGACCTGGCAGAACGCCGTTAGTCGCGGCGACCGCAATGTCTATTTCATCGACGGCGAAACGCTGTTCGGCGGCGAGTGCCGCGACGCTTGCACGGTGGACGGCTGCCATCCCAACGACCTCGGTTTTTTCCGCATGGCGCAAACCATCCAGCCCGTCCTGCAACAGGCTTTAGCTAGAAGTTAGGCAGAGGCTGTGGAGGGGGCACGGCCGTTTTGTCGGGTCATATTGGGGCCACCCTTTTGGAAAAGGGTGCTCCCCAAGCCCCTTCCTAAAACTTTTGTTTCCTAATGCCGGAGGGCGCTTCCACCACAAGCCCACGCGCACGACGGCAATGATTTGCCAGCAATGCTTGTGGTGGAAGCGCCCTCCGCGTTTAAGGAATAAAAAGGTTTGACGGAGGGTTTGGGAACCGCCTTTCCTCAAAAGGGGGTTCCCAACCGACTACGCACCGCGCAAACGGCCGGGATCACGGGTATAGTGAAAGCCACATGCATCCTTTCTTTCCAGAACTGGGGTTGGTGGTGGCGGCGGGCGGCGCGGGGCGCCGGTTCGGCGCCGGCCGCAACAAGCTGCTGGAGCCGTGGCGCGGCCGGCCGGTGTTTATCCATTGCTTGCTGGAATTAGTGCCGCTGGTCCCGCCGGGCCATGCGGTCCTGGTGGTGCCGGCAGAGGCGGAACCGCTCTTTCGTGAGGCCTTGGATGTTGCCGGATTATCCGCCCGGGTCCGTCTCGTGACCGGGGGCGACGAGCGCCAGGACTCGGTGTGGAACGGGGTGCGCGCCCTGCCGCCTGCGGCTACCGTGGTCGCCGTCCAGGACGCCGCCCGGCCGCAGACCACGGCCGCGCTGCTGGCCGCCTGTGCGGAGTCCGCACGGCGTTGCGGTTCGGGAGTGGCGGCGCGGCGGGTCACCGACACCATCAAGGTCGCGGCGGCGGACGGTCGGGTGCTTCAGACCCCGGACCGCGCCACGTTGTGGGCGGCGGAAACGCCGCAAGTGTTCCGGCGCGACCTGCTGGAGCGGGCGTTGGCCGCCGCCCGCGCCGCCGGCCGGCGGGTCACCGACGATGCCCAGGCGGTCGAGGCGCTGGGCGAACCAGTGTTTTTGGTCGAAAATACCGTGCCCAACCCCAAAATCACCTTTTTACATGACCTGTCGGACCATTATACCGCGTTAGGCTGAAGGTAATTAATCTTTCACCCTAAAGCAGTATAACTGAGCGCTTGCAACCGATCTGCATGTACGTAACTTTATCATCACATGTTTTTGATTTTGAACAGGAGGCCGCAGAGGTCACCGAGAAGTTTTTCTCCGTTTTCTCCGGATTTCTCCTGTTCAAATTCATGAATAATTCAGGTTGGGACCGGTGAGGCGGGCAGGACAAAAACGCAGTGGCCTAAAACCAGCGGAGGCCGTTGCGGCGGCCGGTTGTCCCAAGAGTCTTAAGGGTCCCAAAAGTCCTAATGGTCCTATTTTATCCGGCCGCCGATTTTTTTCTTGTCCCCAAAAACTATGGGACGCTTGAAGCCGTTTTGCAGTACCACTTCATGACATGACATGGCCACGACCAATCATACGGCGGGGACGGGGAGCGGCATGGCTCTTCGTGCTCTTCGGCATGGCGGTCATGGCCCAGGAATTCGTGCCGCCGGTCGTGGAGGTGCCCCGGCTGGCGGCTGGTGTGCGTGAGCCGGCCGCGATCGAGGCCGCGGTGTGGGCCCTGCCGGCGATGGTGCCGGTTTTTGTCGTGGCGCGCGGCGAACACCTGGCGCTGGCGCGCACGGAACTACGGCTCGCCTACGATGCCACCACGCTTTACGCCGCCTTTAGCTGCCGCTTGCCAAGCGGTCCCGCGCCGGCCTTTGAATCCCCGCCGCCGGGCGCGACCGACGCGTTGCCGGCCACCACCGAGGACGGCATTGAAGTGTTTCTGGCGCCGCCGGGAACGCCGGCCGGCGATTACCTGCATGTCATTGTCAGTCATCACGGCCTGACCTATCAGGAGCGCGGCCGCAACCCCGCCGGCTGGACCGGCCGGTGGACGGCCACTACCCGGCGTGACGCCGCCGGTTGGACGGTGTTGCTGCGTCTGCCCTTTGCAGAACTGGGCGCCACGCCGCGTCCCGGCGCCCCGGCTTGGCGCGCCAATTTCGGCCGCAACGCGGTGCCCTGGCGCGAGTACAGCAGTTGGTCGCCCACCCCGGACGACTCGTTTCACCGCCCGGAATGCTTTGGCCAGTTGCGCTTCCTCTTTTCCGGCATGGCCGCCGCCCGTCTCGGGTATCCCGAACTGACGGCGGATGGCCGGGTCGTGGCACAGGCCTGGCTGGATAATCCCGTGCACGATGCGGCCTGGTTCCGGGCCGCCTTCCAGGCCGGGCCTGAACGGCTGGCCGCCTTCCATCGGTCGGCGTCCCCCGGCACCCAAAGCTGGTCGTTGTCGGCGCCGTTTCGCCCCACCGGCGGGTATCAGACGTTGCGCGCGGAGGTCACGAATGCGGCCGGCGAGATCTTGGCCCGCACGCCCGATCTGCCCTTCGCCACCGGTCCGTTCCTGCCCCGCTGGGGCGACGATCCGGCGGCCTGGCTGCGCGCGGCCGGCGCCACCCCCGCCGCGGCGGGCCCGCCC
>CAITYL010000287.1 GCA_903896595.1 uncultured Lentisphaerota bacterium | reverse complement strand
CTGACACCCTGCCTTTGCGCGGCTTTTGCAAAGGTCCCGATCAAAGTGGCACCGTTCTTGGAGTGCGGCAATTCCTTTGCCGCTTTTTAATCTCGGCGTTATTTCAAGACCGGGAGCCGCCCGTCCTCGGGCGGAACTCGATGGCGTCACACGAGTTCCGCCCTTTTTATTGGGGTACCGTCCGCTAAACCAATTATGCACGTCTCCGACGATGACGGGTTCGTCCGCCCGAGGACGGGCGGCTCCCAGTGATGGGAAAACCTCATTACTTTTGAAAGCGCCTCGACGGCTTACATTGAGCGGATGGCTACTTTACCGAATTTGATCTTTCGGCGGGTGTCTCGCGGTGTTGTGATGTTCGCCATTCTGGGGTGGGCGGCGGCGCCGCTGGTGCCGGCCGCCGAGTTGAAACCGGCCATTGCCGCAACCGTCGTCCCCGCCGTTCCCGCCCTGGCGGCCCCGGCCCAGGCGGCAACGCCGCCGGTCCCGCCGCCGGTGACGCCGCCCCCGGTCCCTCCGACCGCGTCGGCCCCGGCCGTCCCGGCACCGGCCCCGGAAGAGCTTTACCGGCTGGCCGAGGGGTTGCTCAGCCGCGATTTTCATGACCTGGCGCGGCAGGAATTTCAGCGCTTCCTTGAATGTTATCCCGAGCATGCCCTGGCGCCCCAGGCCATGCTCGGGCTGGCGGAAAGCCGGCGGGCCGAAGGCAAGACCACCGAGGCCTTGGATGTGTTGGACAATTTCCGCCGGCGCTGGCCGAACCACGAAAAAGCCGCGGCCGCCGCCTTGCTCAAAGGCGAGGTGCTGCTGGAGCAGGGCCGGACCGCCGATGCGGAAGCCTATTTCCGTGAGTTGCAGGCCAACGGGCCAACAGCCGCCCGCGAGGCCGCCGCCTATTCCCTGGCCCGGGAATGGGTGCGCCAGGACAAATTGCCGGCCGCGCGCGACGCTTTTGCCAAGCTGGCGGCCTTGCCGCTGGATCCGGCCTGCCCGTTCCGCGCCCATGCCCTGTTCGGCCTGGCGGCGATCGCCCAAAAACAGGGCGACCTGGAGGCCGCCGCCGTCGCTTACCGCAAGCTGGCCGACGAACCCAAGGTGCCGCCTGCCCTGCGCGAAGAGTCCCTGTACCGTCTCGGTGAACTGGCGTTCTGGCGCGGCGATTACGCGGCGGCCACCGCCGCCTACGGCCGGCAACTGACCGAACATCCCAACGGCCCCCTCGCCGTTGCCGCCGCCAAACGCCGCGCCTGGGCCGAATTTAACCGCGGCGACCACGCGGCGGCCCTGGCGGCGGTCCAAGTGTGGCGCACCCGTTTCGGCGACGCCGACGACCCGGAAATGGCGTACCTCAACGCGGCGGCCCTGGCCGGCGCCGGGCGCCTGCCGGAGGCTCTGGACGCCATTCACGCCCTGCTGACCAATACCGCGTTGACGGGGGACTTCCGCCGTCTGACCCGTTATCAAGAGGCGTGGTGTCTGTGGCGCCTGGAGCGTTTCCCCGAAACGGTGAGCTGTACCCGCGCGTTCCTCACGGATTTCGCCGGCGCCCCGGAAACCGCCGACATCCGGTTTTTCCTGGGTGACAGTCTGTTGCGCCAGAACGACGCCACCGGTGGCCTGGCTGAACTGCGCGCCGCCGTGACCGCCGCCGGCCCCGGCTGGCCCTTTGCCCCGCTGGCCGCCGAACGCCTGGCCGGGAATCTGGCCGCCGCCGGCCAAACGGCCGCCGCCGCCGCCGCGTTCCGCGATTTGGCGCGCAAAGCGGCCCCGGCCAAGCGCCCGGAATTGCTGCTGCGCGCCGGTCAACTGGCCCGCCGCGCCGGGGATGCCGAAGCGGCCATCGCGGACTTGCAACAGGTCCGCCGGGACTATCCGGCGGACGTGGCGGCCAGCCGCGCCGCCGCGCTCGAACTGGTCGAATTGTATGCCGAAACCCGGCGCTATCCGCAGGCCGAGGCACTGCTTCAAGAGTTGCAGAAACAGGGCGGGGGCGATCCGGCGGCGTTGCGCGTGTTTGCCGGTTTCCTGCGGGTGGCCCGCGAAGACTATGCCGGCGCCGAACAACAACTGCGCGCCCTGCTGGCCGAGCCGGGACTGCCGCCCGCCGCCGCCGGTGCCGCGCGCTTCTACCTGGCCGTGGCTTTGCTGGAACAGCACCGCGACCCCGAAGCGTTGGAGCTGTTTGCCGCCCTGTTGCAGGCACCGGAAAACGCCCGCCCGGTTTTTAGCGACACCTTGCTGCTGCGCCTTGAACAGACCTTTTTTGACCATGGCCGCGACGCCGACAGTGAGATGATCTGCCGCCTGCTCCTGGCCCGCGGCGCCGGCCGTGAGGCCGCCGTCTCCGCCCGGCTGCGGCTGGCGCGCCTGTTGGTGGCCCGGCAACAGGTCGCCGCGGCTGACCAGGCCGTGGAGGCGTTGCTGGCCCTGCCCGCCGCCGCTCCCGGCCAGCCCGGCCTGACCCCAGCCCAGCGCGCCGAAGCCCTGGTGCTGGGCGGCGAATTGGACCTGCTGGCGAACCGGCGCGACCGCTCCGTTACCCGGTTTCAGGACTGCCTGCGCCTGCCCGAGAGCCGCGGCGAACCGGCCACCCGCGCCCGCATCGGCCTGGCGGAACTCTTTCGTGCTGAAAAACATCCGGACCAGGCCCTGCAGCAGGCGGTCAGCGCGTTCGTGCTCGGGGATGATCCGCGGTACACGCCCAAGGCCATGCTGCTGGCGGCGGTCATCCTGCTGGAACAGCACAAGACCGCCGAGGCCGCCACCACCTGGTCCGAACTGGAGCAGCGCTACCCGGCCTTTGCCGGCGCCCACCGGGCGGACGCCGCCTTGGCCCCCCTGTTCAAGAAACCGGCGCCGCCGGCCGGGCGGTGAGGCGGTTGAGGGTGTATGACCGTTTTGCCGGATGATGTTGGGGCCACCCGTTGCGGATTCCGCAGGCCGCTCTCGTGCGACAGACCATGATTGGGACGAGAGGGGCGGCCTGCTGAATCCGCAATTTGACGGAGGGCCTGGGAACCGCCTTTCCTCAAAAGGGGGTTCCCAGCATCGGTCATACATCCGTCGCCGGCCGCAAAAATCCAGTGTTTGCGCGCAAGAGTCCACTGTTGCGGCCCGCCATCGCGCCTTATACTCCTGTAATCTGCTTTGTTCACCATGAAGCGCATGAAGGTCATGAAGGTTTTTGGGGAACCGCATGGTGCCAATCCCAAGAACCCGATTTTTAGCCTGAATTCTTCATGCTCTTCATGTCCTTCATGGTGTCCACGTTGGATGTTGAACGTTGAATGTTCGATGTATGGTGTAAAAAACCTAGCGCCGTATAACCCCAGGATGATCCACCATGGCAGCAATCCCCGCAGGCAACCGGCAGGTGGCGGAGCTCATCCGCCGCGACCCTCATGCCCCGCACTACCACTTCCTGGCCCCCGAGGGCGCCTTGGCCCGGCCCTTCGATCCCAATGGCGCCCTGTTTTGGAAGGGGCGCTATCACCTGTTCTACATCTTCCAGGACCCGGCCCGGCCCGGACGCGAACATTGCTGGGGGCACGCCTCCAGCGCCGATCTGCTGCACTGGACCTATCATCCGACCGCCCTGGCCGCCGAAACGAGCGACCCGGATTGGGGCATTTTCAGCGGCAACGCCTTCGTCAATCTGGACGGTGTCCCCACCATCAGCTACCACGGCTGCGGCGTCGGCACCTGCCTCGCCACCGCCCAGGACGACGAGCTGCTGGTCTGGCGCAAGCATCCGGCCAATCCGGTGATTCCCGAACCCCGCGCCGGAGAGTTGACGGGCAAGGTCTACAACGTCTTTGACCCGCACATGTGGGTCGAGAACGGACGCTATTACGTCATTCTCGGCGGCCGGGTCAAGCCCTACGACATCCGGGACACCGCCTACCTTTTCACCTCCACCGATCTGGAGCATTGGGAGTATCTGCGGCCGTTCTACAACGCCAACCCGCACTGGACCGGCGAGGAGGAGGACTGCGCCTGCCCCGACTTCTTCCAGCTCGGCAACCGGCATGTGCTGATGTGCATCAGCCATCCGCGCGGCGCCCGCTTCTATCTCGGCCAGTACCACAACGGCACCTTCATTCCCGAAGAGCACCACCGCATGAACTGGCCCGGCGGCCCCTGCTTCGCCCCGGAAAGCCTGCTGGACGACCACAACCGACGCATTTTCTGGACCTGGGCGCTGGACCAGCGTCGGGGCGACAGTTGGGTCCCCAACGAGCTTGGGGTGATGACGTTGCCGCGGGTGCTGTCCTTGGACCAGGCCGGCCGGCCGCAGATCGACCCGGTGGAAGAACTGGCCCAGCTCCGGCAACGCCCTCAGTATTGCCAGGATCTGGTGGTTGAAGACGGAACGGAAATGCCCTTGGCCGACATCGCCGGCGATGTGCTGGAACTGGATCTCGATGTGCGCATTCCCGCCGGCGGCGTTTTCGGTCTGGTGGTGCGGCGTTCGCCCGACGGCGTTGAACAGACGGTGATCACCGTCGACCCGGCGGCAAAATGTATCGCCATCGACACCTCCCGTTCCACCCTGGCGGACAATGTTTGGCAGGGCTATCCGATCATCGCCTGGCAGAGCGGCATCACCCAGCAGGACGTGCGCGTGCAGCGGGCGCCTTTCGAACTGGCCCCCGACGAGCCGTTGCGGTTGCGCGTCTTTTTGGACAAGTCGATGCTGGAACTGTTCGCCAACCGCCGCCAGTGCGTGACCCAGCGCCTCTATCCCAGCCGCCCGGAAAGCACCGGGATCGCCCTGTTCAGCCGCGGCACCGCCGCCCGCGTCTGCACCCTGACCGCCTGGCCCATGACCTCACCCTACGCTGGGGGGGCGGGCCTGGCTTAGAACTTATCCGTCTATAATGCAGGCCAGAATGCACCGGATGGCCCTACGGTGGCCGGGACGCCGGCGGTTGGCACTTGGTCGGCCAGGTCGGCGTAGACATAGGAAATTCCACGCTGGTACCGGGGGTCGCCGGCGCCGGTCAGAAGCACATGCAGCCCCAGAATGTCGCTGAGCCGGACCAGCTTGATCACCAGACGCTGTGGGCGGCCAGTGAGGTGTAAGGCCAGTCCCTCGTCCTCATGACAGCTCCATTCCCGCATTTCCCGGCTGGCGCCAACCTCCCGGCCGTCGAGCCAGGCGCGGAAGGGACCGCTGCGGCCCATGAACAACGCCGTGTCGCGCGGTTCGGGGGAACGGAGTGTGCGGACGAAATAATAGCAGGCTTGGCCTTTGAAACCGCCGAGATGTTCGTGGGTGATCAATTCCTCGCCGCGCTCAAGATGGAGGGGCACTTCCGCCGGCAGCTCTTCGATTAGCAGCCGGGCCTCGTCCAGGTAGGGGCGGTCGAGGCTGACGTAGTGGTTGTAATTATCACGGGCACAGCCAACGGCACCCGGGATGCACTGCCGTTGGGGATTATTGTAAGGGCATTCCGGGTAGCGGTCCTTGTCCCACATGTCCCAATAGGGGCCGTAGACCAGCCACTGTCGGGCGCCGCCGAGGCCGAAGGTGTGGGTGGCGACCGGGGTGCCGTCGTCTGACAAGGTGGCCGTAAGCAGATTGGTGTCGGCCACCCAGCCGCCGGGCACCTGACGCCGGATGCGGAGTTCGCAGGTGATGGCGCCGCCGGCCGGGACGCTGACCGGAAGGGCGGCCGGCATGCATACGGCATTGGGCGGCGGCTGGATGCGGAGTTCGCCGGAAAAGGCATCCAAAAACGGGTTGCGGACGATCACGTTGACCCGGGTTTCCCGGCCGTTCCACAGCACCGGCTCGTCGGGATAGACGGTTTCCAAGGTGATGGCCGGCGCGGGCGGAAACCGCACCGTGACCGCAGGAGCTTCGGTGATGCAGACGGCCGGGTTGCGGGTCAGCGCCATTTCCACCCCGATGCGGCAAGTGTCCTCGGCAAACTCGGTCAACAGAGCGTTTTTGTGCTTGACTGCGATGCCGCAAATCAGGTTGGTGCCCAGCTTGGCCACCCAGTCGGCGGGGAGGCCGGCGGTGCCCAGTAAACCGCCGAGCAGGGCGCCGGCGGTGGCCGCGGTGCAGTCGGTGTCCCAGCCGCTGTTGGCGCACAGGCGCATGGTTTCCCGGAAATCCAGGCGCCCGAGGAACAGGCTCATCAGCACGATGGCATGGTTGGTGATGGCCTTGGAGGCGTCGCGGTCGCCGAAGGTGCGGATGAGGATGCGCCAGGCCTGCGGCAGGGCGAGGTGCTCCCGGCAGATCCGCCGCACCACCGGGATGGCGGTGCCCGCCGGACTGTCGGCGGGCAGGACGGCGATGCCCGCCGCCAGCATTCCCTCAAAATCGCCATGCACCACGGCGTGGGCCATACAGGCGGCCAGAAACTGCTCGATCTCGATGCTGACGCCGCCATGGTCGAGCTGGCCGTCCAGCCGGGCCAGTTGCGCCGCCAGGACGGGGTTGCCGGGGCTGACCAGGCCCCAGATGTCGCTGCGGATGGGGCAGCCTTCCGATTCGCTGAAGAAGCGGTTGTTCCAGGTGCCGGACAGCGGCGGCGCGATGCCGCGCTGCAGGTTGTGCAGGAAGATCCCGTACTCGCAGAAATTGTACCAGCAGCGGTCCTGCCAGAAGCGGGCGAGCGTGGCGGAATTCGGGTAGAGGCCGGCCTCCTGCAACGCCTCCAGCCAGACGACCTGGATGTCCAGGTCGTCATTGGCCCCCATCTCCGGCGGCCACAACTGGTCCACGCTCAGGGTCTTCAGTTCCTTGTGGTTTTCCAGCGGCGCGCCAATGACGCCGCCCACCGACTTGCCCAGCCATGCCGCCAGCACCTTGTCGTAATACCGGGCATAGGGCAACGAAATGGATGAGGCGGTTTTCATGATTGTGATCAACCAAGTTTCTGTATTTCGGGGAGTAATGCTTGTGCAAAAAGTTCATACCCCCGCGGCGACAAGTGGAGACCATGTCGTAAGCGGAGCGAATCGGCATGATATAAAACTGCTTGTGCCCTCCTTGGACGCCATCGTGATACCCCGGCCCAGCCCGACAACCACCGGAACCCAGTATTTATGCGCGGATAGAGGGTACTCGGACCAGCCGGCAGCCGATGCCATGAAACGCCGTGGATACAAGCTACACGTGCGCCAACGCGGAGAAGAAATCGCGGCCAAGAAAAGGCATTCTGCGAACGGGGATCGCGTTGGATGTTTTGATGGTTTGGCATAACCGCGCAGGAGAAGTCGCTCGGCATCCAGGCACGGGCGGACTGTTGTTGTCCCGCTTACACGCAAGCAGCGGTCAATTCGCTAATCTCGCCGGTGGCCATGGCCATGACCGTGTCGGCGGCGCCATAATAGACTTTCAGTTCGCCCGGCTGGCCGTGTACCACGGCGCCGGTCGGAAAAACCACGTTCGGCGTGATGCCTACCTGTTCGTAGTCAGCCTGGGGAGAAAGAATCGGCTCCTGGCATTTGCCTACAATCCTACCCGGGTCTTCAAGGTCAAGCAACAAGCAGCCGGCGTTGTAGATATAGCCGTTCATGCCGGATCGTGCGCCGTGATAGATGACTAACCAGCCTTTGTCCGTTTTGATCGGTGGTGCGCCAGGGCCGATTTTGGCGCTCTCCCAATATCTGGCGTTTCTCGCCAGAAGCAGTTCCGTGCGCCCCCAATGAATCAGATCCGGAGAACGGCTGATATAGATGTCGCCGGCATCGTTGACGTTCTGCCGTTCCAGTCGCACATAGTTGCCCTTGATTATTTCGGGAAAAATCACGCAGTTGCGATGATCCGGCGGCGTGATGAAGCCAAACTCGGAAAATTTGACAAAATCGCGGGTTTCGACCAACATGATCCGGCCGCCATAGCTGGAGCCGACGTTATAGGTGATCAAATACCGTCCATCCAACTCCGTGATGCGGGTGTCAAAAATGCCTTCATGTGGCACGTAGGGAAACTCTCCGGGCGGGGCAATCCCGCTGTCGTGCGAAACGGTGAAGTGGATCCCATCCGCGCTGTCGGCCACATAGAAATGAGGCACCCACTGTCGGTCCCAGACGCTCAGCAACAAGATCACCTTACCCTGGTAAAACGTCGCCCCGCTGTTGAAAACGCATGCCGCCCCACCAGGAATATCGCTGGGCTTGATGAGAGGATTATTCGCGTGCCGCATTAATAATCCGTCACAAAAAATCGATCGAGGAGTCATTTTTGGATCTCATTTCCTTTCCGTTATGCCGCGTCGGATCTTGTACACCCATGCGCGATTGCACAACCTAACTACCGGATGTGAGCGACCTACGCCTAGGGTGTTTCCTTAACAAAGAAAATTCGGTCGACATAAACAGCGTCCAAATCGGGATTTCTGGTCGGAGCCATCCATAACCATCCCCCAGGAATAGTGCAGACACCTAGGTCATAAACATGATACTTGCCATCGACCACATCCCCCACTAATACGCTCTTGGCACCCGTTTCTGCCCCCCCAACGTGTTGGCCCCCGTAGTAGCCCGCGCTGAAGGTACTGCCGTTTTTAGCCGCTCCCGGTTTTATCTCGCACCGAACGACGGCATAGCCGTGCATGGATTTGAGAATCGGGTGCAGTGGATATTGAATCATCCACGCCTCGGTGTTGCCCTTCATTTTAGTGGCTATCCGATCAGAGGCATTGTCGTCTTTCACGGTCGTGCCGTATAAGTTGAAACTGTAATCCTGGACATCCAACCATTGCCCGTCCTTCAGCCCGACACATCTGCTTGGAAGTGAGGGTGTAACCTTGAATCGTGGTATTAGGCTTTGTTCGAGATCGTTAAACGTCTTGCCTTCCGAAACCCGCTCAATGCCAAGGGCGTGAGCCCGTTTGATGAATTCACCGCAAAACGCCGCCATGTCTGGAGGGCCCGAAAATGGTTTTTTTTGCGCTGCGGCCATGAATTTCATTAATTCATATTGATTGATCCACACATAGTCTACAGAAATACGTTCTTTTTGCACCCGAAGGCGTAGTACTGGATCATCCTTTACCAGGGCCTCAGCCTCATCAAAAAGTTTGGTCGCTTGAGACAACCCATCCAGATCCAACCACGTAATATTAGGCGTGGCCATCAGCAAAATCGTTTCCGATGATTGAACGGCACGACAGGTGAGCTCAATATAATCACGGAGCGGCCTGGAGGCTGGACCATAATAAGCGTCCATAAATTCCTTAATAAGTGATTGTTCTTCAAGCGACGAATTCCATGCAAGATGGGTAAGCAGCCAGAATCGCAATTCGACAAAATTCCCAGATGAGGAAAAGATGTCGCCCTGCTCAAACAAGCTGATGGCCTTGTGCGCCTCGAAAAACCGGATATTGGGGGCAAGGACATGCCAATTGGGATGCGGCTGGATATAGTTCGCGAAATTGGCGACGTAGTCCCATATGAGCAGTTGGTGCGATATGGCGCTCCATTCCTTGATTTCTTTTCTGAATTTCTCGTTGTGCTGCCCGTCTGCCAACGGTTGCGAAAAAGAACCGGTGTCGTTGCAAAGCCGGATGGCAACGTTTTTTCGCGGCTTCAGATACCGCGGCGGGGTGCGCGTGTATTGATAAGCGATCGTTTCGACATAAATCTTGGGAAACTCTTTTTCGACATCTTCCGCCACTAGGTTCACGAATTTTATGAGTGACGCACTTGGGGAAGGATCGGATCTGCCAGTTCCATCGGTGACCCATAACCGGCACGTGGAGCATTGACAGGAGCCAAAACAATCATTCTGTGATATAGAAATCATGTCCGCCGCTGGCGTTTTGCGAAGCCATCCAAGAGCGTTTTTGGTTAACTCCAAACGCATCGCGTCATTGCTCAGGCAAAGTTGGGCGTCTGGCGTTCGCACGCCATTGATTTCGCTGTACCATTCTGGGTGTGCCTTGAAGTATTTTGCAGGTGGCAGGAGCTGATTAAAGGTATGACACCAACCGACAATATTCGGACCGTGGTTTTTGCACCGGGCGGTAAAAATTTCATCCGTCTGCCGATAGTATATGTCACGGTATTGCAACTTGGGGATATACACCCGGTTCTGTTCTGGAATCGTCAAATTGGGGCTGTGGGGAATGTAGCTGGCATTCGCTGTCCACCAGCGGCAACCGACCGTAGTTTCGAGAAACTCATAAACCGCGTAAAGTGTCCCCCGTTTGGCGCCTTGAGCCCCGGTGAGGACAAGGTTGCTCCCGACCGTCTGAATTATAATCCCGTCATCCCTGAGCTTAGCGAACGTCACATCCAGCCCTGGCGCCAAGGTTGTTGCGACCCCCGGCCCCACCGCAATTACCGGAACGCCCAAACGGCCAGGCCTTACAATCGGGAAGTTCACACCGGTCACGGCCTTAAGGTGCTCAGCTAATTCTATTGCCGCCCTATTGGCAACAGAATCTTCTGGAGAGACCATAATAACATACGCGGTTTTATGGTCCTTAGCCAAGCATAGTTTTTTTCCATTAGCGCCGTCTTTTTCAACTGCCTTCGTGGCAATGACCAATCCTATAGATAAAAGGATCGTTGCACGGATTAATTCATTGAAGTATGATCCCATCCATAACTTCCTTTTTTTGTTATGTTATAAAAACCATAGCACGCCATTGAATGATTTTATAACCCAGTAGGAACATTTTCGCCGTTTATATAACCATAAAACCCGATGTTTTTAAGGTTTGCTGGTGATATATTTGTTACGTGCATGTCAGAATATAATGTGTTGGCCATGTTGTGGTGCCTGGTATGTAGTCCGATCGCTTGCGCAACCACATTGTACATGCGGAAATAATAATACTGATACAATGCGCCGGATACTATTGCAGAGTCTCCGAACAACGGTACGGTCGATGACAGCCTATCGATTTTAAGGCATCCATCGGGTACCCCCCACCAAACCTCAATGTTAGTGCCATACGAAGAGGTATAACAATAATTCCAGTCTGGATTTAAAGGATCCGCACCGCCTTTGTACATTCCCGGTTCCACCGAGGGACAAGCGAGCGTCTTATACATCGATGGCGAATCTGGAATATAATCAGAATGGCGTTGCATAAAACGAATCCATGTATCATCCGCTCCACCGTAAAAACCGAGGGAAATGTAGCCATTGCTGTCATCGGCGTAATAGCTTTGGGTCAATCCGATATTCAAAAGGCGGCTTTTGCATTCGATTCCTTTTGCCGCTTCCTTAGCGCTCATCAACGCTGGCAACAACAGCGACGCCAGAATGGCGATGATGGCAATCACGACCAGAAGTTCGATTAGGGTAAACTTCCATTGGGGGGCACGGGCGTTCATCGTCATTCCTCATTCTTTCCGCAGGCACTGGTCACTTTTGCGCGGCGTATACCGTTGTTCCGTCCCATAATCGGCGGACCCAATTTTGGTTTTAGGCGGTTGCGTGGAGAAATCACCAACCCGCTAAAACCACACCGGAACGGCGGGGGGAGGGATGCACGATGAATCCGCGTCCGCCGCCCGCCGTCCGATTTCTACCATGTTCCGAAGATTATTTTCGACGACGGCGGCAGGCCAGTCCCAAGCCACCCAACAACAACACGCCCAAGGACGCCGGTTCTGGAACGGTAAAAATTAGTTGTGGCTGAAATGCGGATGTCGTATACTCCCTGGTTGCAATTATCAGACCCGGATATCCCCAGCTTCCGCTCGCATAATTTAAGATTAAAAAACCGTTGTTTGTAACCGGATTAGCCAACCAGCTTTTGGCAAGCGTCGTGACATCCCCGCAGAAACTTGGCCGGTTATTCCATTTGAGATATCAAGTTCGGCATAACCTGATTCCACATTAAACCAGCGTATTTGGTTGGCGGCATCAGCGGTTGCCCATGTGACGTCTTCAGTAAAGGCGGCGGCGGCCACTACTTTAGACGGCAAGAGGCTGTCGTTGTTCGCTAGAACATTGAGCACCAATTCCACTTTGGTGACCGTAGCGGGATCTACCACTGGCAATAAATTGAACTTTATCAAAAAATTACTCGATTCAGCCCACCCTCCCGCGCAATGTCCCATGTAGTCCAATGATCCATGGCTAGCCGCTGGTGACCCATACCAGTCCCCAGCTGGAAAAATGAAAGTATCCGTAACATCCACGGCCGAAAACGTCGCGGCTTGGACACCTGCACATAGGCCCAACGCGAGTGCCCATGCGGTTGCAAGTTTGGCGGTCACTCGACGCACTAATTCATAACTCTGTGTGTTCATCACTCTCTCCTTATGATGGTGGTACGCATTTTTCCATGGATAATCAACGACCTCTCGGCTGTCAGTTGCACTAAAATCTGTTCGGTAATCCTACTGCGTTGGTCTCAATGGTTGAGCCACCTCCTTTTTTTTGTTTGACACCGCACTTATTTGTCGCCGGCCCGGTGCTGTTACGAATGACGAGCTGCGGCGCTAGGCTATTCAACGCATCCGCCTTGAAGTGCGCTTTCATGCCACGGCAGAGGCGGTGCACTTGGCGGGCGGTTTCATAGCCGATCGCCTTGTAGGGCACATGCACAGTGGTCAGGGGGGGATAGACAAACTCCGAACCGGGATAATCGGAAACCCCGACCACGGACATTTGGCCGGGAATGGCCATCTGGTGGAGCTGCAGCCAAGTCATCGCGCCATAGGCGATTTTGTCATCAATCGCAAACACGGCGGTCATCTCCGGCGCCTGGGCCAGAAGGGCTTCAATGCCTTCCGCGCCCAGTTGCATGACCGTCCGGAATGACGCCGCCGCCGGTTCATGGGCATAAACCAGCCGTTCCTCCGGTGCGAGACCCGCTTCCGCCAACGCCCGGACATAGCCGGCATGACGCGCGTTGACCGTGCCGGAATGCAGGGTGTCGCAGATGATGCCGATCTTGCGATGACCGAGGGAGAGCAGATGCCGGGTCGCCACGTAACCCATGTGCTCATAATCGAGCGTCAACTCCCGGTCCGACATTTTTTTGCCGCGGGGGGTCAGGCTGAAATACGGGAAGCGCTGCTCATCCATCTGCTGAAGGTAGGCGCTTTCATCCGTCGCCCGCAGGATGATCGCCCCGTTGGCGGTGCGGAGGCGGAGCTCGCGGACGATGTCGCTCCGGTTCAACGCCTCGACATCGCCGCTGTAGACACTCATCTCCAGCTTTTCTTCCTGGCAATACTCCGCCACTCCCTCCACGGTGAGCGCCACATATTCGTCAATGCCCAGAGGATGGTTTGGAACTTTTTGGATCAAGAGGCAGAGGTTCAACGGCCGGGTGCTCATCAGACGCGGCTTGAAGTTGTACTTCTCCGCCAGCGGCTTGACCCGTGCCCGCGTCTCCGCGCTGATCGACGGGTGATTGCTTAGGGCGCGCGACACCGTTCCCGGCGAAATCCCCAGCTCCTCGCCAAGGGTGTAGATCGAGACTTTTTTCTTTCTGACCATGGCTTTTGACAATGCCTCATCTATATTGCGCAAAGAGTTTCTAATTGTTGCATAGTGGTATTATACAGCCCGTTGGGCGGTTGCACAAGCGGGTACCCCCAAAATTTACTCCTAGTGGGGGTAAATACCCCGACCTCCTAGGTCGCTCAATGGTTTGGTAATAACGTTGGTAGATGCCAAATCGTTCCTGCACGCGTCACTGTAAAACTCTTCTGATGTACTACGTTGCATTGTTCTGCAGCAATTCATATGGTGACCTGTGTCCCAGCCACTTTTGAGGCAAAAAAATCATTCAAACTAGTTTTACCGTGTACTGCGTATCGGATTCATTGCGTCGATGACCCGATAAATGGCGCGCCGGTATTAATTTTGAACAAGTCACCAGTACCACCGTCAAGTTCAAATTGATAATATCGCGGATTGCTGCCTGAGGTTGTTATGGTTTCCACTATTCCGTCGCTTCGTCTCATTCGTTGAATCGAGGTAACCGTGCTTGCGAAATTCAGCCGTATTCTCTGCCGTGTCTGGTACGCCGTTTTGGTGGGATTGGCTGTCAAACCATTAACCACCATGAAATAAACTTCATTGGAATAATCAGGCCCGTCAAACGCTTCATCCAGTGGTTTAAAATAACCAACCACAACATCTCCTGCCAAGCCATTATTTACTGTAGAACCGCCCAGATTCGTTATATTTGAGACTGAAGTAAACAAGGTTGATAGCGGTAGATTTGCAGCACTCCATACTAACACATCGCTGGGAATCGCGTTATTCACACTGCCCGGGTTGTGTTTGCCGGGAATGAATCGCACATCAGTCGAAATAAGTCGAACAAGGGATGGCCCCAGCTTACGGCTCATGCTATTTGCGGTGGACATCTGTGTAAATGTAGCTGTGGGCGTAGTATCACCACTTCCAGAGAACAAAATAGACTGAAGCCCACCTGGTTCTGCATTGTATATAAAAGCCGACGCAAAAGTAAAACCATAGGCCCAGCCGGCAAATTGCTCCAATCGTAACTCCGACTCGGAGACAGTGTAACCATCATAAACATAGGACTGCAGCCAATGTCCATACGGTATCGGCCGTGTACCAGTGCCGTCCAAGCCTGCAAGTGCCAGACGACGATATTTTCCCATAAAGTTGTACAAAGTAGTGGGACTGCCGCCAGGCCAATAATTTGCACTCACAAAAGAATAGTGATCATAGGATATCATATCCGGGCGGGCATACTCCATATAACCAGTAACATCGTCTTCATCCATGCGGTCCCATCGCTGATTAGTGTAAACCAAAGCATTAGGATAAATTTGACGCCAATAATCAAATTCATTTTTTGTTGCCTGAACTTCTGCTGGATCGCCAAGATACTGTTCATCCTTGTAATAAAGATTGCTGACATCACAGGCATCGTATCCTTCTGGAACTGTCGGAGTTGAAGTTATCGCCCAAGCTCCCCAATTACCTGTACCAAAATCAAACAGTTCAGGGCTTTGGGTGTTATAAAAAATGGGGGCAGTAAAATTGGATGACTGCCAGCGACTTGAACTTAAAGTTCCATTATTGAAAACAGCAGCCTGAATTTGTAATCCGTGTTGTAGAATTAATCTATGCCCACGATCCAGTGGTGAAGTGATTATTCGAAGTACTGGCCGATATGTTGAATTGTCATTGTCAACGCTAGCCATGGAAAGCCCCGGATAACTCCACGTTCCATTTGCATTATTGGTCACTAAAAAACCATTATTCGTAGTGCTTCCGCTTAGCCAGCTTTTGATGATATTGGTCACATCTGCATATTTATATCCTGTAGAATCAGTTATCGTCAATTCATTGTAAGCCATGTCACCAAAATCATACCACCGTTTTCTATTGTTAGCATTGGTAGTATCCCACATTACACTATCGTCGAAGGAGGCTGCGGCCACTACTTTTGAACTTGGCAACGAACTCAAGTCCAACGTATCAGTCCGATAAAGTCCAAACTGTGCCATAACAACATCATCAGCTTCTACCACAGGCAAAGAATCAAAACGGATTAAGAAATTACAGGCATGTGACCAATCCCCTGCACAATGCTGTAGAAGCGAATTGCTGCCCTGATTACCGTTTGGATACCAGTCATTGACCTGCATTATAAATGTATCACAAACATTCGCAGGATCGTTAGATGCATAATTTTCTTTATTCCCTAGATGCTTTATCTGCAGTATAGGTCGCATAGCACCGTCGCCATAATCGCTCGTGGCCATCACCAGGCCCGGATATGTCCAACTTCCATTGCAATAGTTGGTTATCAAAAAACCATTATTGGGAGAACCATCGAACCATGCTTTGACGATAGATGTCACATCCACACTTTTATATCCAATGCCATTGCCAACAGACATATCAGTATAATTTGAGGTAATTGCCGTCCAACCTCGCTTATTATTGGCAGTTGCGGTATCCCATGTCGTATTTTCGGTAAAAGCCTCAGCTGTAGTAACCTTTGAAGCAGACAGCGACACACCCGTGGCATCAGTTCGATACAATTTTAGTGTTGCCGAAAGTACTTCATCAGAATTAAACGATGGAAGTTGGTCAAACCTAAGAAGGAAATTACTTGCATATCCCCAACCGCCTTGGCAATGCTCAAAAACCGTACTACTTCCTTTGCTGGCAGTATTGTCACCCCACCAAGCCTCCGCCGCATCGGGATAAATATAGGTATCGCAAACTGCACCTGAATCATTTTGAACATTGCAAATATCCGCATTTCCGAGATATTCGACTTGAAGAACAGGACGCATGGAATTGTCGGCATAGTCACTTGCAGCCATTACCAAACCTGGATATGTCCAAGCTCCGCTACAATAATTGACAATTAAAAATCCGTTGTTCTGCGTTCCTCCCAGCCACGACTTGACAAGTGCAGTAACATCAACGCTTTTAGATCCGGTGGTATTGTTAACAGCCATCTCGGTATAACCAAAAGTCACGGCAGTCCAATTTCGTTTATTATTAGTCGAAGCATTATCCCATGTAGTACTTTCAGTAAACGCTTCTGCAGCCGTAACCTTAGAGGCTGGCAACGATAATCCGGTAGTGTCTGTGCGATATATTTTTAAAGTTGCAGAGACAATCTCATCCGGATCAAATGGCGGAAGTTGGTCGAACCTAATCAATAAATTGCTGCCATATGACCACCCGCCGGGACAATGTTGGAAGACCGTACTAGCACCCTTACTAACAGTATTGTCACCCCACCAAGTTTCCGCCGCATCAGGATAAATAAAGGTATCGCATACAACACTGGAATCATTGGGGACATTATAAATACCAGCTTGCAGTAATACAGGTGATACCAGAGCAGCCAAAATCAGCATTTTGATTTTTGTCAGCATAATCAGGTCTCCTATGTATGGATTCTACGGTCAACGTTGAATCTGTAACAAGCTTGTAATAAAATTTCGGTATTCCCAAATTTACAACATCCGTTGCTTAATTTGTTTCGTGTTGTTGCATAAGTATTGTCTTTAATTTTTCATTAAAGTCAAGAGTAAAAAACTCCAGTCTGGATTTAAAGGATCTGTGCCGCCTTTGTACATTCCCAGTTCCACCGAGGGACAAGCGAGCGTCTTATACATTCTTTCCGCAGGCACTGGTTACTTTTGCGCGGCGTATACCGTTGTTCCGTCCCATAATCGACGGACCAAATTTTGGTTTTAGGCGGTTGCGTGGAGGAATCACCAACCCGCTAAAACCACACCGGAACGGCGGGGGGGGGGGAAGCACGATAAATCCGCGTCCGCCGCCCGCCGTCCGATTTCTACCATGTTCCGAAGATTATTTTCGACGACGGCGGCAGGCCAGTCCCAAGCCACCCAACAACAACACGCCCAAGGACGCCGGTTCTGG
>CAITYL010000286.1 GCA_903896595.1 uncultured Lentisphaerota bacterium | reverse complement strand
GCAAGCCCGGTTGGGCTCTGCCGCCGCTGAGGACGGGGAGGACGTTGGCCCAATCCCCAAACCGAGGACGTTGAAGACGGAGAGGACGCGGCGGCCATGCCAATGCACCGTTCCTACGCTCTTTGCGGGGCGTCCTCTTTGTCCTCCGTGTCCTCCGCTGGCGCCTTTGTCCTCAACGTCCTCAGCCCCGCCTCCCGCAAGACGATTAGGGACGGACGATTAGGGACGGGTGAATTAGACGATTAGGGACGGGTGAATTATGATCTGAATCATTCATGAATTTGAACAGGAGAAATCCGGAGAGAACGGAGAAAAACTTTTCTGCGGCCTCCTGTTCAAACCGGTCTCATGCAGTATCCCGACAATTTTACCTTGGCCGGAGTTTGACGGTGGTTAGGCCGTGGGCGGGGACGGTGGAGGCGGCGGTGCCGTGGGGGAGCGGCAGGTCGGCCAGCGGCCTTTCATCCAGGTCGGTGCGGGTGGCGCAGGCGAGGCCGGCGGGCAGGCCGACGGTCACTGTGGCGGCGGCCGGGGTTGGATTCCACAGGCGCACCACCCAATCCGCATCGCGTTCGGCGCGCTTGAGGGCGGTGACCACGACTGGGCCGGCAACGGTGACGAATGCGCCCTGGGCGGGCAGGGGGCCGGCATGCTGACTGGCGCCGTCCGCGGCGAGCGGCGTGGCGTAATCCAGGGCCGCTTGCAGCAGGTCGCCGCCGGCTTCGCCGCGCCGCACCAGCCGGAGCGCGTAGGCCATGGTGTGCGGGCCGGGGCATTGGGCGCCGGGAACCGGATGGTCGGCGCCGGCCCGGGGACCGAGGGTGCCGACGGCGCGGAGCAGGGTCAGGCAGAGCCGGGTGCCGTGGCCGGTCCGCACCGCCTCGAACTCGGGCAGACCGCGGTTGAACACGGCCAGGCCGCCGTCCGCGTCGGCGATGGAGACGAACCGCTGTTGCGGATAACTGTCCATGCTCGTTTCGGGCGTGGGGACGGGGCGTTCCACCAGGCTGAAATTGCCTTCCGCGAGGCTGTGGGCGGCCTGGATGCCGGTATCGAACACGGCGCGCAGCCGGTGGTTGCGGCAGGCATGGTCGAAGCGGGTGATGATCTCCACCCGGTCGGTGTCCGCGTACAGGGTGACCTCGCTGGTGAGGGTCAGCTCCAGCAACCGGCCGCTGCGGCCGCCGGCGTCCGAGGTCTCGGGCAGCGTCCAGGGGATGACGACTTCCCAGGTGATGCGATGGGGCAGGGTGTCTACGACGCGCACGGCGGCCTGGACGCCCCGGGTGGTGCGGAGATCGGGCTGGGGATAGTGCTGGTGGCCGTAGGCGTCGCCGACGTCCTCGGTGTCTTCAAAGTGGTGCAGTGCCGGAAGCCGGCGGCCGGTCTGGCGGTCGAGCAGGTCAAAGGTGCCGTCGGCATTGAAGGCGACTTCGAGGAAGCGGTTGGCCATGCCGCGCGGGGTGAGTTGAAGATCCGGGGCGGCTGCGTTCGCTTCGCCGTCGGCGGCCGGCACCAGCCAAAACGTGCGATGGCCGAGGCCGGGGACGGCCGGCGCCACAAACTCGACCGGCAGGACGGTGAAGACGTCATGGCTGGGGCGTTCCGGTCGGGCGTCCTTGGACAGCAGGGAACTCAGTTGCGCGGTCGTCATCGGCAGGGATTCGAGGTCCATGTCCTTGAGCTTCCGCCGGCCGGTGTCGAGATGGGCGGGCACGGCCTGGCCGGTTTCATCGACCAGGCGCAGGAACGGCGCGGCCACGCGGCAGGGGATGCGCACGGTCTGCCGGACAATGCCGTTGCGGGTGGCACCGAGGGTATTGAAGACGATGATGGCGGCCGCGTCGGGGTTCGGGTGGCGGGTGTCCACCTGCGCGGTCACCGCGTGCATGGCCTGTTCGGAGAGCATGGCGGCGGCCTCCTCGATACGGGCATAGCGGTTGGCCATGTCGTCGCCGACCCGGTCCAGGCTGCACGCGCAGATCGAATCATGGGGATGATTGACCAGGAGCAGCCGCCACAGGTGGTCGCAGAAGTCGTGGGGATACTCGCGGCCGGCTTGGGTGGCGAATACGCTCAGCGGTTCCACATAATATTCCAGCCAGCGCTGGGCGCCGGCATTGGCCTGTTTCAGGTCCATGCGGGTGGAGCTGCAGCCGTTGAAGACCTTCACATCCGGCCCGCGCATTTCCCCGGCATAAGTGATGAGCTCGGGGGCACCCTTTTCAAGGGCCGCAAAATAGGCGTCCGGGCCGGCGATGCGGCAGGCGCAGTCCTCCGGCAGGTGGCGGTTGAGGTGGGCGATGACGCCGGTGAGTCCCGCCCGCGCTTCCATGTGGTCAATGCCGACGGAGAGGCAGGTGGCGTCCGTGTTTTCGCGGGCGGCCAGGCCGGGAAGCATTTCGGTGAGGGTATTTAGGGCGGTGGCGGGATCGGGCGGTGCCGCGTCCAGGTTGGTCCAAATATTCGGGTAGGCCAAAAACAGCCCCGAGCCGTAGCCGTGGTTGGCGGCCAGGACGGTGGAACCGTCAGGGCCGGCCCAGCGGAAACACGCCCGGTCCGTGGACAGGTCCGCGGGCCGGCCACGGCCGAACATGGCGTACTTGAGCCCGAAACCGGCCGCGATCATGGGCAGGCTGTCGATACAGCCGAAGGAATCCGGCACATAGCAGACGCCCATGGGCGCGGCGCCGAGCTCGCGGGATTGGCGGAAGCCGAGCAGCAGGTTGCGGACGGTCGCCTCGCCGTCCTGGAGAAACTGGTCGGCCAGCACGTACCAGGGACCGACCAGGATGCGGCCGGCTCGGATCAGTTTGGCGAGCCGCTCCCGGTTGCCGGGCTTGATCGCGAGATAGTCCTCCAGCGGCAGGGTCTGGCCGTCAAAAAGAAAGCTGGTGAACGCCGGATCCTGCTCAAGAATGTCCATCAGCCGGTCCACGAGTTGGACCAGGCGGATCTGAAACTGGATCTGCGGCTGCACCCATTCGCGGTCCCAGTGGGTGGTGGGGGTGATAATAATGTCACGGATCATAAGAAGTTGTGAACGGATGTTGGGAACCCCCTTTTGAGGAAAGGCGGTTCCCAAACCCTCCGTCAAACCTTTTTGTGCCTTTT
>CAITYL010000285.1 GCA_903896595.1 uncultured Lentisphaerota bacterium | reverse complement strand
CGGGGACGCCCAGCGCGCCCGCCTTTTCCCAGTCCACGTCAATCCGGAATTGGGAAACGTCTTCCAGCCCGTTGGGACGGACGGCGGTCAGTCGCGGATCCTTGGCGGCCATGCCGAGGAGCTGGTTGCGGGCAGCCATCAAGGCGGCGTGGCCCAGGCCGCCGCGGTCGATCAGTTGGAAGTCGACGCCGCGGGCATTGCCCAGTTCGAGGACGGCGGGGGGCGGAAAGGCAAAGACCAGCGCGTTGCGGAGGCTGGAAAACGCCCCCATGGCCCGGCCGGCGATCGCCTTGACCCGCAGGTCCGGCCGGTGGCGCTGCTTCCAATCCTTCATCTTGACAAAGACCATGCCGTTGCTCTGTGACCGGCCGGAGAAAGACATACCCGCAATCGTCAAACAGGATTCCACCGCCTCCTTTTCTTTCTCCAGAAAATGGTGCTGGACCCCGTTGGCGACCGCCTGAGTCTGCTCGAGGGTGGAGCCGGTCGGCATAGAGATCTGGGAAAATAGGATGCCCTGGTCCTCGTCGGGCAGATAGGCGGTGGGCATGCGATGGAACAGGAAGGCCAGGCCGGCCACAATCAGCACAAAAACCGCCAGATAGCGCAACTGCCGGCCCAGTGCATGGCCGACCAGTCTCACATACCCGTCCCGGAGCTTAAAAAAAACATGGTCGAACCAGAGGAAAAACGGGCGCAGGAAAAAGACGGCGTTTTCCGCCGCCTCATGCCCCTTGGCCACCGGCTTGAGCAGTGAGGCGCACAACACCGGGGTCAGGATCAAGGCCACCGCCACCGACAGCAGCATGGCGGCGGCGATGGTCACGGCGAATTGGCGGTAGATAACGCCGGTGGAACCGGGAAAGAACGCCATCGGCAGAAACACCGCCGCCAGCACCAACCCGATGCCGACCAGAGCGCCGGTGATCTGGTGCATGGACTTGGCGGTGGCGTCCCGGGGCGATAGTCCTTCCTCGACCATGATGCGCTCCACGTTCTCCACCACCACGATGGCGTCATCCACCAGCAGGCCGATGGCCAGCACCATGGCGAACATGGTCAGCATGTTGATCGAGAAACCGAATAATCCCAGCACGGCGAAGGTGCCCAGCAGCACCACCGGCACCGCAATGGTTGGAATCAGGGTGGCGCGGATGTTGCCCATGAACAGCCACATGACCAGGAAGACCAGCAATACGGCCTCAAACAGGGTCAGGACCACCTCGTGGATGGCCACCTTGACGAACGGAGTGGTGTCGTAGGGGTAGATGACTTTCATGCCCGGCGGGAAGTAGCGGCTCATCTCCTCCAGTTTTTTCTTGACGGCGTCGGCGGTTTCCAGCGCGTTGGCGCCTGGCGCCTGCCGGATCGCCATGGCGGCGGCCGGCTTGCCGTTGTATTTGGCATCAATGTCGTAGGTCTCGGAGCCCAGCTCCGTCCGGCCCACATCCTGGATCCGCACCGTGGAACCGTCCGGATTGGTGCGCAGGGGGATGGCGGCAAACTCCTCCGGGGTTTTGAGCAGGCTTTGGACAATAATGGAGACGTTGAGGCGCTGGCCCGGCAGTGCCGGCAGGCCGCCGAACTGCCCGGCGGACACTTCCACGTTGTAGGCCCGCAAGGCCAGGATCACATCTTCCACGGTCAGGTGGTAGTCGGCCAGTTTGTCGGGGTTCAACCAGACTCGCATCGCATACTGGGAACCGAAATTCTGCACCTCACCGACCCCGGGTACGCGGGCTAGCACCTTTTCCAGATTGGATTGGGCATAGTCCCGCAAATCGCTGTCGTCCATGCTGCCGTCTTCGGAAACCAGCCCCACAATCAGCAGATAGTTTTTGGTGGACTTGCTGACCATGACACCGGAGCGCTGCACCACCTCCGGCAGGCTGGCCATGGCCAACTGGAGCTTGTTCTGCACTTTGGCCCAGGCCAGGTCCGGATCGGTGCCCGGCTTGAAGGTCAGTTCGACCCGGGAGGCGCCGGCTGAATCGCTGGTGCCGCCGAGATACAACATGTCGTCAAACCCGGTCATCTTCTGTTCGATGAGCTGGGTCACCGAATTCTCGACGGTCTCCGCCGAGGCCCCCGGATAATAGGAGTCGATGGCGATGGCCGGCGGCGCGATCGGCGGGTACTGGGAGATCGGCAGGTTGTGAATGGCCAGCCCGCCCAGCACCATCATGACGATGGCAATGACCCAGGCGAACACCGGCCGGTCCAGGAAAAATTGCGATAACATGTTTAATACCTAAATATTAGGCGGTTTCCGTCAGTTCGTTTTGGCGGCTGGTGGCACCGGCGCGGCCGTTCCGGGGCTGTTTTGGGTGGCGGCGGCATACGGGGTCGCCTTCACGGTTCCGCCCGGCTTGGCCTTCTGACTGCCCTCGACAATCACCCGGTCGCCCGCAACCAGTCCTGACGCGACCAGCCATTGGTCGCCCATGGCGCGGTCGAGCACCAGTTTTCGCTGCTGGACCTTGCCGTCATCGGCGACGACCAGCGCGACCGGGTTCCCCTTCGGGTCGCGGGACACCCCCTGCTGCGGAACCAGCAAGGCCTGCTCGCCCACGCCTTCTTCAATAACAGCACGGACAAACATGCCCGGCAACAGCAGGTGGTCCGGGTTCGGAAAGGTCATGCGCAGGAGAAAGGAGCTGGTGCTCGGATCAACGGTGACATCGGAGAATTGCAGAACGCCCTCCAGCGGGTAGGCCGTACCGTCTTCCAAAAGCAGTTTGACCTTGGCCTGGTTGGCGCTGTCGCCTTTAAAGTTGCCGGTGGCCAAATTCTTCTTCAACCGCAGAAGATTGGCGCTGGACTGCGGCGCGTCCACGTAAACCGGGTCCAGTTGCTGGATGGTGGTGAAGGGGACGGGCTGATGCGCCGTGGCCAGTGCCCCGATGGTGACCGCGGATTTGCCCACGCGCCCGGAAATCGGCGCGGTGATGCCGGTGTAAGCCAGGTTGATGCGGGCCGCTTCCACCCCCGCCTTGCCCGCCGCAATCTCCGCCTGGGCCTGCAGGAGCCCGGCGGTGATGTCGTCAACGTCCTGTTGGCTGACCGCCTTGGCGGCGAGCAGCTTTTGGTAGCGTTCGGCGCGCAGGCGGGTGCTGGTCAGATTGGCCTCGGCCTTGGCCAGCACCGCCTGGGCGCTGGCGTACGCCGCGGCGTAAAACGCCGGATCAATCTGGTAGAGCAAGTCGCCCGCCTTGACGTCGGCGCCTTCCTCAAACAGGCGCTTTTGGATGATCCCGCTCACCTGGGGCCGCACTTCGGCGACCAGGGAGGCGGACACCCGTCCCGCCAGTTCGCTGGTGAATGTCACCCGTTCGGGACGCAGGACCACCACGGCCACTTCGGGAACCGGGGGCGGCGGGGGCGGAGCATCCGTCTTCTTGAACGGGTTGCAACCGGGCAACGCCAAGCCGGCGAGCAAGACGCTCGTGGCAACCAGATAGTATTTTTTGTTTTGTCGTGTTTTCATGGGATATGCTTTTCCTAAATATTTGATCAGTGCCGCTATTTTGGGAGTGCGGCAATTCCTTTGCCGCTTTCCATTCTCGTTGGATTATTCAGGAAACCGCCGGGGCGCGGAAGCCCGATGCGAAAAAACCGATCATTTGAGCCCGCACGGTCTGGATGTCCAGGGCGGCGGCGGGAGGCTTGCCTTCGGGCGGAATCCGGCTGGGGTTGCACAGGGTGAAGGCCAGCGAGCCCATGGCCAGATGAAAACGCCAGGCCAAATCCAGCGGCGGCAGTTCCGGGAGACTCTGCT
>CAITYL010000284.1 GCA_903896595.1 uncultured Lentisphaerota bacterium | reverse complement strand
CTCGGGCGGACGAACCCGTCATCGTCGGAGACGCGCATCATTGGTTGGCTGACGGTGGCCTAATAAAAAGGGCGGAACTGGTGTGACGCCATCAATTTCCGCCCGAGGACGGGCGGCTCCCGGTCTTGAAATAACGCTGAGATTAAAAAACGGCTCTAGGAGTAATGATATCTAGCTTGGGCGATGAAGATGGCATTCCCGTCGATCTTGTACACCAAGCGGTGTTCTGAATCAATGCGCCGGGACCAGTAACCGGACAGTTGATGTCGCAAGGGTTCGGGCTTGCCAAGGCCTTCATGCGGGTGGCGCTGAATGTCCGCGATGAGGTCATTGATGCGTTTGAGTTTTTTGGGGTCCGCCTGCCGCCAGTATAGGTAATCTTCCCAGGCCTGCGTGGAAAAGAGGAGTGTCATGCGATCAAGTTCCGCTCTTGTCCCTGTCCCGCCTCCAGTTCCGCGAGCGATGCCGCGAGACGTTTGGCATTGCGCGGGCTCCGCAGCAGGTAGGCGGTTTCATTCAGCGCCTCATAGTCGGCGAGCGACAGCATGACGACCGCGTCTTGGGTTTTGCGGGTAATGGCGATCGGTTCGTGATTTTGACAAACGCGTTTCATGGTCCCTGCCAGTTTGGCCCGGGCTGCCGTGTAGGAAATGGCGTGCATGAGAGGGCTCCTTTAACTGTACATGTACGTGTAAATGTACATTGTCAACCCGTTAAAGATAGTCGCTCACGGAGCCACCAAGGCATAGATATAAGGTTACGGCTGATTTCGCGGATGTGCGCGGATAAACCCGGTGGACGTCCCCCCCTGGGAACGCCAATCTCCCGATTGGCGCGGTGACCTTTTGAGGTACTAATCCACACGGGGAGACACCCGCTCTCGGGCAGCAAAGGAGGCCGCATTTTCTGCAGGCACGGGGGGGGGGATTTACCCGTCCCGATGCTTTGGGAGTGGAAAAATCGACTGCGGTCGATTGCGGCCGACCGCCATCGATTGCGGTCGATGGAACTGAAAAAAAACGGTTCCTAAAAACCGTCTGGCTTGGCCGGGGTCAGCCCCGGAAGCGGACCTCGGCCGTGTTGGCGCCGAAGACGATGGTTTCGATGGGCTGCCAGGCGTCGTTGATGCGCAGCCACAGGCCGCCGGCGGGGTCCACCCCGTAGCGGCCACGGGCGAACATGGCCACGGTGCGGGGAAGCACGACCCAGTCGCCCTGTTCTTTGAGCCGCTCCTGGTTGCGTTTGGCGACGGTTTCCAGGCGGTCGTTGTAGCCGCCCGGAGGGCGCTGGGCGGGGCGGGCGGTGGCGGCCCCGCGGAGCTCATCCAGGGTGGCGCCGTCAAAATCGATGGCGACCTCTTCGGAGACGCCGAGGAGCGGGCCGTTGTCCATGTCCTCGCCGCCGCCGGTGAAGGGCAGGGCCTGGATGACGCTGCTGCGCAGATCGTCCAACCCCTCCAGAATGGCGCGCTCGATGGGCACGGTGTGCAGGCCGACCAGCCAGCGTTTGCCGTCCTTCAGCCAGGTCAGGTCGCCGGGGTGGACGTTGAGGCAGGGAAAGTCGCCGGTGATGTTGCACAGCGGCACGAAACCGGCGAGCACACCGAAATCGGGTTTGCACGGCGCGAGGGCGGTGCGCAGGCGGTCGGTCCAGGCGGTGCGGAGTTCGCGGCCCCTAGGGGTGGCCAGGGAGACACGGGTCTCGCCGTGGGCGCGGTAGAAGGCGCGGATGTCCTCGGCCACCACCGGCACGTTGAAGCGGGCGCCGAGCTCGCGGGCGCGGCTGGTTTCGGGGGCGTCGGTGACCAATGCGGCGGCGGTCCACGGAGTGCCGGCCGGATCGGCGGCCAGGCCGGCCAGGAGGCGTTCGGCATTGCTGCCGCCGCCGCTGAGGAAAATGGCGGCACGCGGTTTGGCGCCGGCGGCGCAGGTCAAAATCGGCCGGATATCCATGGGAGGTATTCCTTAAGAATTGAATTGCGGAGTCCGCAACCTAGCATCCGGCCGGCCCCGCGGCAAACTGATCGTTGGCTTGGGTAGCATGACATTGGGAACCCCCTTTTAGAGGAAAGGCGGTTCCCAAACCCTCCGTCAAACCTTTTTGTGCCTTTTGCGGATTCCGCAGGCAGCCGTCGCGCGATAGGCTATGATTGGGACGCAGAGGCTGCCTGCGGAATCCGCAAATGATTGACTTCTGGATTCTGCGGTTCGATATTCGGCACTCTGCGGTTGGTTTGCCAGGTGGAACCGGGAAAAGCATAAGAAACAGGTGCTTGATGGCCGATGGCTGGACAGTGGTGTTGCGCGGCGGCGCGCTGGGGGATTTCCTGCTGACGCTGCCGTTGCTGCGGGCTTTGCGGGCGGCGGCGCCGGCGGGGCGGGTGCTGCTGGTGACCCGGCGCGCCTACCGCGCCCTGTTGCCGGCGGCGTTGAGTCCGGACGCGTTTCTGGCGATGGAGGACGGCGTGGCGGCGGCGTTGTACGGTTCCGCACCGGCGGCGTCAGCCGGCGCGGTATGGTCATTGCGGGGCGCCCGGGTGCTGGCGTTTCAAAAACCGGATGCCGGCCTGGAAGAATGGTGGCGGGCCGCCGGGGTTGCTGAGGTGCGCTGGATTCATCCCCGGCCGGCCGGTCCGGCGCATGCGGCGGTGCAGTTCTGCCGGGAGGCGGGGGTGGTGCCGCCGCCGGCTTGGGCGACGTGGGGCGCGTGGGCCGGAGCGGATGCCGGAACCGGGGCCGGGACCGTCCCGCCGGGCCTGTGGCTGCATCCGGGGAGCGGGGGCGCGCGAAAGAACGCCGCGCCGGCCCTTTTTGCGCAGGTGGCGGCCGGCTGGCGGCAGGCGCGGGGCGGCGGGGTGACGGTGTCGTTCGGCGAGGCGGAAACCCCGGCGTTTCGGGCGGCGGTTTTGGCGGCGTTGGCGGTGGCGGGCGTGCATCCGCTGGTGGTGGCGGCCCCCGCATTGGACGACTTGCGCCGGGGGCTGGCCGGCGCGGCGGGATTCATTGGCAATGATTCAGGCGTCGGGCATCTGGCCGCCGCCTGCGGCACCCCGGTGTTGGCGTTGTTTCGTGACACCGACCCGGCGGTGTGGCGGCCACTGGGACCGCGGGTGGCGGTGGCCGCTGCCGCCGACCCCGTGGAACGGCTTCTCGAACGGTTGCTGGCCGTGGTGTCGCGGTCCGCCGTCACGGACTGAAGTGGCGCACGGTCACGGTGGCGTTGCCGGACGTGAGGGGGGTGCCGCCGATGATGCGAACGTCAAACGCGGATGCCTGGAGTTCCATGATCGAGGACGGTCCCTCCATGAGGGGCGTGAGCGGGCTGAACAGCCACCAACCCATGAAGTAATCATCCAGGATGCCGGGGCCGGTGGCGGTCGTTGTGGTGGCGCCCTTGAGCCCGGCCTCAAAAAGCGCGGCGATGTCGGCACACGGTGCGGTGCCTGGAACCAACGATCCGTCCGGCGCCAGCTTCAACTCGCCGATGGTGACGGCGGCGGGGCGGAGATAAATCCGTTGCTCTTCCGTTGCCCGCACGACCATTTCCGGTGGTGCCGAAGCTGGGGCGCCGTCGGCCAGGAGATGGTCGGCGGTCACGGGGTTGGCGCAACACCACGTTGTGGGCAGCACCATCAGGGCAAGCCCGATTGTCTTTATGAAGGGCACCGGAAAAGAGCCTTGTCTGAGTTATGGATTGAGTTTGCCGGCCGGTGGCGTCAAGCCAAACATCACCCGCTCGCTCGCCTGGTCGACGCCACATGGCCGTTTTTCGTTTTAAGAGACACCTTCGCGATGGGAGACTTAACAACCGCCATGCCAAAGCGGGAACGGAATCGCACAACCTGTTGTTGTGAAATTACCACGGATGCCTGCCGTCGCCCGCGCCGGCGTGGTTCGTGATGCGCTATTGCATGAATGATGCAATTTTACATCATACCATGCGATATTGCATCAGTAAGCGGCGGACATATAGCTTCGGAAGCGGGCCGGTGTTGATGGTGACGTTGCGAATGGCCTGGCGCGGGATGGAATGACCATGCTACATTTCCGCATGGATTTTTCGGCTTCCGCAATCTCGCAGCAGACGACCGACCCGCTCATTCTGCTGGTCGATGATGAGGTTGGCATCCTGACCGGCCATCAGGCCGTGTTGCGGCGGGCCGGGTTTCGGAATGTGGTCTGCGAGAACGACCCGCGCCGCGCGTTGGCGTGGCTGAAGAGACAAGAACCCGATGTGGCGGTCTTTGACTTGCTGATGCCGGAAATGTCGGGGCAGCTGTTGTTGGAGGAGGCTCGGGCGCGTTATCCGGATCTGCCGGTGATGATCACCACCGGCATGGACGACGCCCGGACCGCCATGGACTGCATCCGCGCCGGGGCCTTTGATTATTTGGTGAAGCCGTTTCAAATGGATGTCTTTCTGTTGCGGCTCCGGCAGGCGGTGGAAACGCACCGTCTGCGGCTGGAAGGGCGGTTGTTGGCGCGGGCGCTGGGGCGTCCGGCGGCGGCAAAGCCGGTGGTTTTTGATCCGCTGATTGCCGCATCTTCCGCCATGCAGGCGGTTCTCCGTCATGTGGAATTGGTGGCGCCCAGTTCTCGCCCCGTCTTGATTCTCGGTGATACCGGGGTGGGCAAGGAACTGGTCGCCAAAGCGTTGCATGCCGCGAGCGGGCTGCCGGGGCGGTTCGTGGCGGTGAATCCGGCGGGGGTGGACGACGCCCTGCTGGCGGACACCTTGTTTGGACACTGCCGGGGCGCTTTTACGGGGGCGGACGCGGACCGTCCCGGCTTGGTGGAGGAGGCGGCCGGCGGCACGCTGTTCTTCGATGAGATCGGCGATCTCTCGCCGGTTTCGCAGTTGAAGTTGTTGCGGCTGATTCAGGAAAACGACTATCTGCCGCTGGGCAGCCCCAAGCCGCGCCCCGCTTCAGCCCGGTTCGTGTTCGCCACCCATTGCGACCTGCCGGCGTTGTGCCAACGGGAACGTTTTCGTTCCGATTTGTATTACCGCATCAGCTTCCATGAGATCCACATTCCGCCGTTGCGGGAGCGCGTGGGAGACATTCCGCCCCTGGCCAATCATTTTATCGCAGAAGCCGCCGCCGAGTTCGGCTATGACCACCTGCGGGTCAGTCCCGAGGTGATGCCGTTCCTGTTGTTGCAACCCCTGCCCGGCAATGCGCGCGAACTCCGCAGCATGATCTGGGACGCCGTGGGGCGGAACCTGGGGCGGGAATTGACGCCGGCGTCGTTCCGTCCGCGGAGTGGCATGACCCCGGCCGCCGCCTCTGGGCCGGCCCGGCGGGCAGGCCTTCCGGTGTCGCAGGCAGCAGAAAGCGGGGAGGCGGACGCCATGCACTTTCCTGGCCACCTGCCAACCCTGGCGCAAGTGGAGTTCGCGGCGCTGGCCGAGGCGTTGCGGCGGACCGGTGGCCGGCAGGCGGCCGCGGCCAAGCTGCTGGGCATCAGCCAGTCCGCCGTAAGCCGGCGCCTGGCGCGACCGTTCCCTGGTCAGGCGGCGGTCAGAATGCGGCGTTGATGACCGGGAAGAAGGGGAGCGGGCCGTCCTGGATGATGTTGATGACGCCGATCTGGACGCCGGTCATCTCATTGGCCCAGTTGATGACGCCGATCTGCATGCCGACGATGTTCTGGGAGACGTTGAGGCCGCCGATCTGCATGCCGGTGGCGTCGCCGGCGATATTGATCAGACCGATCTGGAAGCCGCCCATGACATCACCAGTGCCCTTGCCTGACTGATTAAGGATGAAGGCCGCCTGGAGGCCCAGCGCCGCGCCGTCGACCACATTGAACAGGCCGCTGAACTGCAGGCCGCGCATGTCGCCGTCCACTTCGTTCCAAAAGGCGCCGACCTGGATGCTGTTCTCCGCCACGCTGCTGAGGTTGACCAAGCCGATGTCGAGACCGCTGACGGTGGCATTTTTGCCGGCAATGAGGTTCAACCGCATGCCGATGACGTCATAGGTTTCATCCGGAACCTGCACCGGATAGAAGAGGCCGAGGGCGAAGGGGGTCCAGCCGGAGGAGTCCGCCGCTTGGGCGCGGGCCTGGTGGGCGGCGGTGACGAAGGCGAGCAGGGCGACGGCAATGAGGAGTTTTTTCATGAGGGAATTCCTTGGGTGAGCACGTTGTCGGGTTGCCGATGGTGCTTACGGGTACTCAATCTAATCCGTCTTGCCGCTGAAATCCATCGGGGCGGCTGGGGTGCATGACGGTTTTGTCGGGTGATGTTGGGGCCACCCTTTTGAAAAAGGGGGTTCCCAAACTCACCCGCCGGCCAATGTCAGTGCCTGGGGGCGTCGATGGCCGCGGGGGGGCTGGACAAACTGGAGGGTGCCGTCGGTCTGGGCGCGCAGCCCCATGGCGAAGAGCACGGCGCTGGTGCCGGCGGCGGCGATGTTTTGGACCAGATGCAGGCGGTTTTCGGGGTGGCACTCGCGGATTTCCGGGACGGCGGCCACGGTGACGGTGAGGTCGTCGGCGACCCACAGCAGGCCCCAGCCGTTGGCCAGTTCCTCGGGTTGGATGAGCCCGGTGGGCACGGCCAGGTAAAGCTGGTCGGCGAGGGCGGCCTGGCGGATGCGCTCGAACTGGGTGCCGCGGTAGAGCGCCTGCTCGGTTTTTTCGAGGTCGCGCCGGACGTGATGGTAATCCCGGTTGGCGGTGTCGTCGTAGCGCCATTCGGCATATTCGTCGAACAGGGCGTCGCCGTCGCGCAGTTCCGGCTCGCTTTCGCGGATGGTGGCTTCCAGTTGCTGCTGGCGCAGTTTCAGGTCGCGCAGGCGCGGCGCCAGTTCGGCTGAACGCGACCAGTCGGGCCAGCATTCCTGGCGGCTGAGAAAACATTGGACAATCGCGGTGCGCGCCGGCTGCCAGAGCTGGCCCGGGCCTTCCGCGTGCGGATTCCGCATGGGTCGGCTCCAAAAGGCGGCGATATCGGCCCGCAGCTTGGACAGGCGGGTGATGGTGTCGGTGGCGACGCCGGTGGGGTTTTCCGTGGTCAGCAGCCAGCGCAGCACGGCCCGGCGCAACGCCTGGCGGCGGCGCCATTCATTGTCCGGCTCGGGGCGGTCATTGCCGGTGGCGGGTTTCGGGGTGGCCGTCGCCACCGAATCCCAGTTCAGCCACAATTGTTTGTCGGAGGCATCCATGGTGGCGTCTTTTCAATCAGGTTCAAGTTTCAGTGTTCAGGTTTCAGGAATGCGCAGTTGTCCGATGATCAGGGAGTTGCTTCCTGACACCTGAAACCCGAACTGTTCATACTGTAACACCGTGTGTTGCCAAAGGCCCCGGAGCTAAGGTGTGCTAGTCTGAATTATTCATGAATTTGAACAGGAGAAATCCGGAGAGAACGGAGAGAAACTTCTCGGTGGCCTCCTGTTCAAAACAGGTGATGGTGAAATTACGTATATGCAGAAAGGCTGCAAGAGCTCAGCTACGGCAGGCATCAATCCGTTCTCATGAATAATCCGGGCTAAGCGGCGGGGTCTGACGTGACATCGGCGGCGGGCGCGTCGGACGGCGGCGTGGGGGTTGCCGGTTCGGGTGGGAACAGTTCGGGGCGTTGTTCCCGGACCGCGGTCAGGAGATCGCCCATGCCCTTGAAATACCAGTCGTCCAAGACCAGGCGGCAGGACTTGCCGTTGGCGGCTACGTTGATTGTGGCGATGCCTTTGCGGTCCCACTTGGCGAGGTCCACGGCGGTAATGGCCGCGTAGGGCACGACGGCGGCGCGAAACCCGTGCAGGCCGGCGGTATCGGCGTGGAACCGACGGCGACTGCGGACGGCCAGCACGATCAGCGCGCCCACGCCCCACAGTCCGAAGGCGGCGGCCATGATGAATTGGGTGCGGATGTCCCATTCGTTGTGCGCCGCTTTGGGTTTCTCGGTTTTCCAGCCATTGGCTTTGGCCACGGCCGGCCAGTCGGCCTGCAGCCGCGCATCGGCCAATTCCTGGTACTTGAGGGCGCGCCGGTTGTGCTCCGGATAACCGATCAACCCGTCATAGAACGACCATAGGCCGAACCCCAGCAGCAGGGTGCCGAACAGCAGACTGCGGATGGCGTAGTCGCGGTTCAGTTTCGCCTGGGGGGTGACGGGCGCGTTTGCCGTGTCGGTCATGTGGGACATCCTTATCTTTGGGACTCATGGGACCATTGGGACACTTGGGAGGACCGGCCGCCCGGAAACCACAATCATTCACCAGAAACCATAATTCCCCGAGCCGAGGACGTAAAGGCCGAGGAGAAAATTGGTCAGCACGTGGGCGAGGACGGCGGCCCACATGCTGCCCGTGATCAGGACCAGGCCGCCATAGGCCGCGCCGGCAAACATGCCCACCAGCCAGCGGTCGTGCTCAAATCCGAACAGGGCGACCATGATGAGAAAAGGTTGCAGTTCAAAGGCGCGCAGGGAAAGGCCGGAGAAATCGCGCTGGATCAGCCAGCGGTAAAGAAAGCCGCGCCAAAAGAATTCTTCGGCAATGGCGATGACGAAGGCTGACCCGGCCATCCGCGTCAGGGCCAGTGCCCACCCGCAGACATCTGGGCGATAGGGGGACTCGGCCAGGTGCCGGAGGGTTTGCGGATCCACATAGGGGGGAAGTTGGCCGAATGGCATCACCAGGAAGCGGAAATAGAACGCCTTGAGGGCGGGAAAATGGTCCATGAACCCCATTTCGGGCACGATCCACACCAACAACACCAGGACGCCGACGCCGAGGGTCAGCGGCAGATGTTTGATCTGGAAACGCGGGTACCAGCGCCACGGGCGGGCCCACAGCAGCAGGCCTAGGCCCAGGCCGGTACGCAACGCGTATTTCCAGCCGGTGGGCTCCCCCAGCGCTTGCATCAGAATCAGCCAGGCGGCGAAGGGAATGAGATGCGCCAGGGTCGGGCCGGGGCCGCTAAAAATAAAAGCGTGAAGGTCGGGGGCTGGCTTTGGCGACTGCGGCTGTGAATCCATAATAAGACAATCCCCCACCATGGTTAGGTTGATTCTACGAGAGGTAAATATACCGCCTGCTTGGCGTCTTTGTGCCATTGCCCTAACCCGCGTCAGCCGGGAAACCGGGCTGGCGCTTTAGCGTCTACATCGTGTACGCCGGGTTGGGTCAAAAATACAAGATGAAAGCGGTGTCGAGCCACCGCCACTCAAAACTGACATGCGCCCGATTCGCGGCCGTCCGGGGCACGTCCCTTGCGCCCGGCCAAGTGCTCTTTGCGCATCGGCACCCCGGTACCAGCTTGCCGTTCCAGCGTGGCGATCTCTCCGAAATCCCCCACGTCGCCAGATTAACCAACCTCTATGTCATGCACCCTTCCGCGTGGCACGACTTGCGCTTTTCCGGATCCCGGTTATAATGCTTCATATATATAAATAGATAAAGTACCCAAATGTGAGCGTGAGCCATGTCGTTCCGGATTGACGCCAATCTGAAAAGCCACCTGCACCGGCAGGTCGAAAGCGGCATCCGGGCCATGCTCCGCGGCGGACAGTATCAGCCGGGGGACTGGCTGTTTACGGAAGTTGGCCTGGGGCAGAAACACGGGATCAGCCTGGGCCCGATCCGGCAGGCGGTCAATGTCCTGGTGGCGGAAGGCGTGCTGGAGCGGCGCCGGTCGAAGGGCGTGTTTTACATCGCGCGTGGCAAGACCTCGGCGCTGGCGCGGCGCATCACCCTGGTATTACCGGACATCGGGCACAGTTTTTACGGTTCCATGGCCCGCGGCGGCGAGCACGAAGCGCGGGAACGCGGCTTTGAGATTGCCATCGCCAATTCCGATTTCAGCCGGGAGCGGGAGGCCGCCATTCTCGCCCAACTGGCGGGTGGCGCGCCGCACGTGGTAGTGATCTGCACCAACGGCGGCGCCCAATGCCGGGAAGCGGTGACGCACTTGGTGGCACAGGGGTTCGTGGTGGTCATGATTGACCGGCATTTCCCTGGGGTGGATGTCGACGGGGTGGAAAACGACAACATCCAGATCGGCCGGGATGCCACCGCTTATCTGCTGGGGCTGGGGCACCGGCGGATCGTGCATGCCACCGAAACGGCGTCAATGGCCCTCAACACCGGGGATCGCCAGGAAGGCTATGAGCAGGCCATGCGGGCGGCGGGATTAAAGGCCGAAACCCTGGTGGTTCAGGGGATGGACGAGTCCTGGGAAACCGATTGTGAGCGTCGGATGCTGGCGTGGCTGGAACAACACCGGCAGGTGTTGCCGACGGCGGTGTTCGCCGTCAATGACACCGTCTGCGTGGGCATCATTCGCGCGGTTAAGCGTTTTGGCCTGGCCGTGCCCGGTGATATTTCCATTGTGGGCTGCGCCGACCTGGATCTGGCCCGGGCCCTGTCCGAGCCGTTGACCACCATCGACCAGGACAGTTACGGCATGGGCCGGCGCGGCGTGGATTTGGGGGTGGCGCGCTGGCTGGGCGGGAACACGGCCACGCCGGTCCGCGAAATTTATCCGCACCGCCTGGTGGAACGGATGACCAGCCGGCGGCTTGAGCCGGTAGTTCCGCTGTCGGGCATAATGGCGAGACACACACGGTCGGCGAATACGGGTGGAAAACGAGTTCGTATGAAGCACGGACAGGAGGTGGTGGAAGCATAATGTTGGGTAGTGTAATTTCATTTCGTAGGTGGTAATGATGACGTAATTAGTCAACCGTAAACGCGATAATCAACAAGCGGGATGAAGATGAAAAACGACAATCAACAAACGGAGACGAACATGAAACGGCAAATGCACAAACGGATGTTGGCGCTGATGGTGCTGGCGGGGCTGCTGGCGGGACTCTCCGCCAGCGCCGGCATCGTCGTTTTCAGTGACGATTTTTCCGGTACCCTGGATGATAAATGGTATTATGACGGCAACGCCAATATCACCGATGGCAAGCTGGTGCTGGAACCCGTTGCGGGCGAGCCGTGGCATGCCGCCGCCACCACCAAGCCGACCTTCTCCAATACCAGTAATTACTACAATTTGGAATTCTCGACCAATGCCAATGGCGGGGTATACGGCCAAGTGCCGGGCCAGGAGCGAGTGATCATGCCAGGGGGGCTAGGAATCGATTTTGCCAACTGGGGCAGTCCGGCTTCTGTGAGCTATAAGGGCACGAAATTGGATGGTGATGTCACGGGCTCCGGCAGTGAAAGCGGTGGGTATCGGACCCTCAACATGGTGATGAACGGCCTTGACGCCGCCATTTATGTCAACGGTACCTTGGGGTGGTCGGGGACACTGCCGACAGCACCCGATTTCTCCGCCTACGACCGCATTTTGTTGTGGGGGCAGTATGCAGTGACTACCAATGCCTATGAATATGTGCAGATGAGCGTGCCCGAGCCGGCAACGCTGGGGCTGCTGGCCTTGGGCGGGCTGGCGCTGATCCGGCGCCGGCGGTGAGTTTTCCGTTGGAGAGGGTTGCTCTGGGGGGGGGGCGTCTGACGCATCGGACTGGTCGGACATATCCGACAAGTCGGATGTCGCCCCCCGGAAAACCCGTGTTTAGTGGCGCGGAGCATTCTTCTTATGAAGCGGTTCACCCTCATCGAATTATTGGTGGTCATCGCCATCATCGCCATTCTGGCGGCGATGCTGCTGCCGGCCTTGGGATCGGCCCGGGAGACCGGGCGGCGGGCGGTTTGCCTGTCCAACCTGCGGCAACTCGGCCTCGGCGAGCAGTTGTATGTGGAGGACTGGAATGTTTGGCCATCCTGGCGGGAAACCTGGGATGAGGCGATTGCCGGGTATCTGGGCAACGCCGCCAAGGTGTACCAGTGCCCCTCTGATCCCGCCACGCATGCCGACCGGCGCAGTTACGCGCAGAATGTGTCCATGCAAGGCACGTTTGCCTCCAACGGGGCCGCCACGAACACGGTCTGGGTGGGGCCGGCCAATCTGGCTGGATACGATGCGGTGGACATCTATTACCCACCCTACTGGAACACCGTCAAGCCGACGCTGGACCGGACGTTGCTGCTGTCAGATAAGTATTTTCCGGGGTATGCGATCGGCGTTTTGGGCGGCACCGACGCGGCGGAGGTTTACAATGGCGACGGCACTTTTGGCCAAGTGCATGGGGGCCGGGGTTGCACGGTGGCGTTCACGGACGGGCACGGGGCCTGGGTCCCGACCTCCAGCATGCGTCCGGTCGGCAGCGCCATCGCCCTCAAGGACGTGGTTATCAGTTTGGTCACCCAGTGACGGGGCAGGCGTGTTGCGTAAACGTAAAACGTGAATGACGGCCGACATGGCCGCTGAGGAACGTCTCATGGCAGGACTGTGTGTGATACGGCTGGCGGTGTTGGCGTTGTTGCTGGGGGCTGCCGGAGGTTTGGCTCAGAAGCTCGAATGGTCGGTGGAAAGCGCCGGCGCGCGGGTGGCGGATGGGCGGACCCTCCAGACGATCCGGGTCACCGCCGCCAATCCTGCCGCCGCACCGGTACGGCTGGCGGTGCGCGTCCAGGTGGTGGATTATTTCCAGACGGTTTTGGCGGAACAGATGTTGGATGCCACGCTGGCGGCGGCGGCAACTCGCGTGGTGACCTTGCCGGTGGTGAGTGACCATGCCGGGCCGTATGTCAAGGTGGTGCTGTCGGGAACGGCGGGGGCGCCGGACCGGCCGGCGGCGGCCGTCGATGATGAGCGGCTGGTGTTCACTGACGTGTTGACCGGTCTCCGTCCACACATAAGCCTGAACGGCGCGTGGACGATGACGGATGGCGTGCCCGGGAAACCGCCGCCGTCCGCGGCGGCATGGACCGCCTGCGAACTGCCCTACCGCTGGCTGACCTGGAACGGGGCCCACACCCGCTGGTTTCGCCGGGAGTTCACCGTGCCGGAAACCATGCGGGACAAAACCCTTGAACTGCGCCTGAACGGGGTGCGTTTTCGCGCCGAGGTGTGGTGCAACGGCCGACAGGTGAAAACGGCTGACACCGACCAGATGCCGTTTGCCGTTGACCTGACGGCAACGGCCAGGGTCGGTCAGCGGAACGAACTGCTCATTGGCGTCACCGACTGGCTGAGCTGCGTGGCGCCGGAACTGGCGCCCGTGTTGAAAGATGTGTGGTCTTCGGCGTGGATGCAGGGACGGGAGATACCGGGGATGCCGTTTATCCGTCCCTGCACGATGGGGATCGGCGCCGCGGGGATTTCCGATCCGCTCTATCTGGTGGCGACGCCCCGGACGATCGCGCTGGAACGGTGCCTGATCACGCCGTCGGTGCGCCAGTCCGCGCTGATGGTCAAGGTGGCGGTGAACCACCACGGAACTGTCGCCTGCGACCGGCGGGTGCGCGTGCGTGTGTTCGGCCGTGAAACCACGGTTCCCGTCACCCTAAAGCCGGGTCTGAACGAGGTTGCCCTGACCTTGCCGGTGGATTTGAAAACGCTCACGCTTTGGTGGCCGTGGAAACCGCATCTGTACCGCTTGGATACCGAACTGCTCCAGGAGGGGAAGGTGGTGGATCATCTCGATTCCCGGTTTGGATTTCGGGAGTTTTGGGCGGACGGACCGGTCTTCCGTATTAATGGCGTCGCGATCCGCCCCAATGCGGCGGCGGGGATTCCGTTCGACTTTCCCGGCCTGGCCAATTACGACGAAGGCTCGCGGATTCGCAACTGGTACCAGGAAAAGAAGTTCCTGCGTTCGTTCGCGACCCTCAACATCAATCTGGTCCGTTATCATTCCGAGCCTTATCCCATCCTAATGTTTGACCTGGCGGACGAACTCGGGTTGATGGTGGTCTCCGAGGCGTTCATGTCCACTCTACCCGGCAAACTCAAGATGGATGATGCCCGGTTGTGGGCCAATCTGCGGGAGTTTTATCCCCGCTGGGTGGAACGTGAATTCAATCATCCCAGTTTGGTCATCCGTAGCATTGAAAACGAACTGGGGTATCACTTGCCGGCGGTTGATCAGCCGCGCAGCCCGTGGGGCTATGGCGACCCGGTGATTCAGTCGATCATCAAGGAAATGCGTGCCCTGGGGCGGCTGGTCAAGCGCCTGGACCCCTCCCGGCCGATCATGTATGAGGGCTCCGGGTCGTTATTTTATGAGGTTGCCGATATTGACAACCTTCATTATCCGGGGGTGCCCGGGGGGGAGAGCCTTTATCCCGTTACCAGCCGATGGAACTCCATGCCCATCGAGAGCTACACGCTTAAGCAGTGGCAATGGGACCGCCAGAAACCGCTGTATGTGGGCGAATACGATTCCTGCTTCGGCGAACCCAAGCACTTTGCGCCGTTCCTAGGTAACGAAGCCTACATGGCGGGCTATCTCCATGCCGCCCATGGCGCCACCTGGTCGTTTTCCATTCCGGGCCAGCGCATCGATGGCATGACCGCCGGGGTGCCATGGACGATCCTGACTTTCAATGATGTGGGGAACGAACTCAATGCCAATACTAATTGGAAGCTTAAGCTGTTTAAGGAGTTGACGACGCCGATTGCCAGTTTTTTGCACCAGTACCGGGAGTGCTACTTCGGCGGGCGCACGATCACCCGCACGGTGACGACCCTGAATGACACGCTGGCACCCTGTCCGGTATCAGTCCGCTGGCGACTTGAACGGCAGAACGGAACGGTGTTTCGTCAGGGCGTCTTCGATTTTAAGCTGGCCCCGGCCGGGAGCCGGCGGTCGCAATGGGAATTGGTCTTGCCCGCGGTGACGCAGCCGACACCTTGCCGGCTGATCGTGGAAACCCATGCCGCCGGCGCCCTGTCGCATACCGACCAGCGCCCCCTGGTGATCTATCCGGATACGCTGCCGACAGTGAACACGAGCACCCGAGTCGGCGTGCTTGGCATGCCTGCGGCGGAGCTGGCGTCCATGCAGGTGAAGGCGGTCGAATTATCACCCACCCACCTGGATCTTTCCGCGGTGGATGTGGTGGTGGTGGCGGGCGGCACCGCCGGGCTGAAGGCGTATGCCGGGGCCATTGACCGGTTCCTGCGGACCGGCGGGCGGCTGGTGCTCCTGGAACGCACGACGGCACCGGATTTCCTGCCGTTTGCCCTGCCACTGGCTCCCGGCCAAAAGCCCATGGTCTATGCGGATGACACCCGGCCGGGCGTCACGCGGAGCATTCCGGCGCCGGGCTCATCGATGACCATCGTCCACCCCCTGATTCCCGGTCATCCGCTGTTGAAAGGGTTGGGGCCGGAACAGCTCCGCTATTGGGGGGAGGACCACCTGACAGCCGCGCATACCTACCAACGGCCGGAAGAAGTCTTTGCCCGGCCGATCCTCGGTTGCGGCATCGGCCTGCAACAGACGCCACTGATGGAGATTCCCTGGGGCCGGGGCCTGGTGGTGGCGGTGCAGTTGCCGGTGGTGGCCGCCGCGCCGGAACAGCCTGCCGCCCGTTTGCTGCTGGCCAATCTATTGGCGTATGTGGATCAATGGCGTGCGGCCTCGCCACGCCCGGGCATTGGGGTGCTGGGCGGCAACGGCCTGGCGCCCACGTTTCTCAACGAATTGCGCGTGAAACCGGTCCGGCTCACCGGCCGGCTGGCGGAGACGAGCGATCTGTCGTCCTACAGTGTGATTTTGGTTGCGCCGGACGACGGGGTTTTGCGCGAACTCGCCGGCAACCGGAGCAAGCTGGTTCGCTACGTTCAGGACGGGGGCTGCGTGTGGTTTCATCTGCCGACGCCGGCGCAGATGGCGCGGATCAATGGGTTGCTGCCGGTGCCGGTGACCATGGAGCCGTTGGCATTGAAGGCGCCGGTCAAAGTGGCGGGCACCGATCTTTTGGCCGGCGTAAGCCGGGATGAGCTGTTTTGGCCGGAGGGCAATTTCCTGCCGACGGCTTCGCCACGGGTGGCGGCATACGCTTTTTCCGCACCGGCCCGGCCGGAGGTCGTGCCGCTGACGGACCCCGTCGTGGCCCTGGCCATTCATGATGGCAAGGGGGAGTGGCTGCTGGACACCGTGGCCTGGGATGGCGAATATGCCGAGCGAACCCGGGCGCAGCGCTATGTCCGGGCCATTCTGCTCAATTGCGGAGTACAATTGGAGCCTTGTTCCACAACCGCGGCCCCGCCAAAACTGGATGCCTCGCTGGGCTACCGGCCACTGGAGCTTTCCCGCTTCTGCAACGAGGGTTTTCTCGGCGGCGTTTGGAACGGGCCCAATATGGGGCTGAAAAAATTGCCCGTCGGCGACGTGGTGCTGAAGGGGGTGCCGTTTGCCATTGTCGATCCGGGCGCCAATGCGGGCAAGAGTTGCCTGGGATTTCGGGCGGTGGCACAAAATCCTAACGGGATTCGTACCGTGACGGTACCGTTCGGCGGTCAGGCAGCGGCGTTTCATCTACTGGTGACCAGCCTGTGGTCCAGTTCGCTGCCGGCGCTGACCAAGGTGCTGGTGGTGGAGATCGATTATGCGGACGGCACGCGCCGGACCGCTGAGGTTTGCTATGGCCGTGATGTGCTGGACTGGTGCCCGCCGGACTTGGCCGTTACCCGTACCCATCCGGCCGTGGCCTGGATCGGCCCGGAATGGCCCACGCCGGGGCTGTATGACTTTGTCTGGTACAATCCCGAGCCCGCCAAACCGATCCGGGCGCTGACCTTGTCCGCTGCCAATGACACCGGTTTCGCGGTCGTGGTGGCCGTCACCGCCCAGCAGCACTTGTCGGCAGCCCAGCGGCAAAACGCCTCATGGATTCCCGGTTTGGCACGATAGCCGGCCAGCGGTTGGGTTGAACGTGTGGTTGGATACAGTTAAAACGCTGATGGACAAAACAATGCATCCGACCTTGACCAAGATTGCCGACTTGCTGAACTCTCCGCCGGAGGAATATCGGCCCTATCCTTTCTGGTTCTGGAACGCCAATTTGTCCAGGGATGAGATTGCCTGGCAATTGGAGGAATGCCGTCGGCAGAAGATTCTGGCCGTTCTGATTCATCCCCGCCACGGGCTGGTCACGCCTTATCTCGGCGAGGCGTTCATGGCCATGGTCGTTTATACCGTCCAAGAGGCCGCCCGACTTGGGATGAAGGTGTGGTTGTATGACGAATACAATTGGCCCAGCGGAACCGTGGCCGGCCGGTTGCTGCGCGATTATCCTCAGTTCAAGATGCGCTTCTTGCACCACGAGTACCGGGAAGCCGATGGCGGTTGTGTCATTCAGCAGTCAGGGCGGGAAGACGGTTTTTTAGGCGTACAGGCCATCCACTTGGATTCCGGCGACCTCCAGACCATTTCCCCCGGTGAAACACTTCCCCCAGGCCGCTGGGGATTGGCGGAATTTCGCCTGGCCTATCCCACCATTGCCCTGGATTGCGTGTCCGGCCATGCCCATGCCGCTCCAGAATCCGGGTATCTTGATGTCTTGAACCCCGACGCCGTTGCCAAGTTCATTGAATTGACTCACGACGTGTATTATCGCCACCTCCGCGAATATTTCGGCTCCGTCATTCTCGGGTTCTTTACTGATGAACCCGGAGTGATCTACGACTTTGATTATAGCTACGACTTTGACCACGCGATGACCCATAACCTGCCATGGACCGGGGCGCTGGAATCGCACTTTCGCCAAGTCAAAGGGTACCCGTTGCGCGACAAACTCATTCACTTGACCGCCGACGCTCCCGGCGCCCAACAGACCCGCCAAGACTATTGGGATGTGGTCGGCGAGTTGTACGTCACGGCCTATCATCGGCAACTCTGCCGGTGGTGCGCGGATCATGGTATTGCCTATACGGGGCACGTTGTCTGTGAGGAAATGAGTTTGCACTACCAAGGCGATATCCACGCCGGACTCAAGCAGTTTCACATCCCCGGGCTGGACTGGACCTCGAAGGAGTGTACGCCCGAAACCGCCCCGATCTACTCGACCGCAAAAATGGTGTCCAGCATCGCTCACCGTTATGGCCGCAAGTTCACCCTTTGTGAAACCTACGGCGCCACGGGTTGGGAGCTCACGTTCACGGACATGAAACGGGTGCTTGATTATCTTTATGTTTTGGGTGTCAATCAGATGTGCCTGCATGGTTTTTTCTACAGCGTTCGTGCGGCCCGTGCCCATGAATGTCCGCCCTCGGAGTTTTTTCAGTCGCCGGGGTGGACGCACATGTCCCTCTATTCCGATTATACGGCTCGACTGGGAGCCTTGCTCTCCCAAGGACGGCACTACTGTGCCACCGGAATCCTCGTACCGACCCGAAGCTATCAAGCCCAAAACAACCGCACGTTCCTGGACCCGGCGGGGAAACCCGCGTTTTATGCCCAAACGTTGAACCAGCTTGGCCGATTCCTGCTCGAAAAAGGGATTGATTTTGAGTTCATCGCGGATTCGTCCCTGAAAGAGACTGCGCTCGGCAAACACGGCATCGAGTGGGGTGACGAACGGATTGACACCCTTATCATTCCTCCCTGCGCCGCCTTGGACCCGGAATTGCAAGCCAAGCTCGATCAGTTTCAAACCCTCGGCGGGACACTCATCCCCGTGCCGGACATTTCCACCGCCACCGGTCAACGGCTGTGCCGGGAATTGGCGGATCGGCGGGTCCGGTTGTTTGAGGACGAACAGGAAAGCCAGGGGCTCCTGGTCTACCGTCGAATCCTTCCCGACACCTCCATTCTCTGCTTCGCCTGCAATGCCACGACGATTGACCGTCCCGGCGCCAGCCTGGTTTTTCCGGAAGCGGTGCAGGTTCGCGAAATCGATCTGGAACGCCCGGGGTTTAACGATGTCGAATTCTCGTGCCGCCGGAAAAACACCCGCGTTCGCGCCGGCTTCCGGCCGCACCAGGCACGGATGTTCCTCTTGACCCGGCCGGAAACGCTCCGAGACTTGCAGCTTTCGCCCGCCGCCCGTGTGTCTCACCTCATCACGCCGGGGCCGGAGTGGACGATCCTTGCGGAAAAAGAAAATGTTCTGAAACTTAGCCAGTTTCTGCAGATTCCTCTTCCTGGCGGCACCCGCTTCGAGATTCACGCCCGAGTCACCTGTGACGACGGGGTCGGCCCGGTTCGGCTGCTGCTGGAAGGCGACGGTTACCAGAAGATTACCGTCAATCAGCGCGACGTCACAGATCGCCGCCGGCCCTGCCGGTATTTCGACAGCGATCAATTCGCCATTGACCTTACCGATGGCCTTCGGGTGGGAGAAAATCGGATTTCGTTGGAATATGCCCCCACCCCTGGGGATACCGTCGTCTCCGGCCTGATGGCTTGCGCCGGAATTCATGCCATTCTTCCGCATCTGTTTTTGATTGGCGACTTTTCCGTTACCTCCGAGTGTCATTTGACCCAGCCGGTGATAACGCTTAAAACGGGGGCCTGGCAGGCGCAGGGATTTCCCTATTATGCCGGCACCATTACCTACCGAACGGAAATTTTGATCGCCCCGGCGGAACTCGGATCTGGCGCCATTTTGACGTGCGACGTCGGCGGGGCCGGCGTGGAAGTGATCGTCAACGGCATTCCCTGCGGAACGCGCATTTGGGAACCCTATGACATTGCGATCACGCCGGCGTTGAGGACGGGGAAAAACAGCCTAGAACTCAAGGTCACCAATACGGCCCTGGATCTGTTGCGCCCATTGCCCAGCGAAGTGAATACCGACAACCCCCACGCCTTTTTGCGCGGAAACAACCAATCCCATCCTCCGTCCGGCTTAATCATGGTGAAAATTGCGATAACGCGGTAATGCGATGGTCCCCCAAAATGTGAGACTCTGCTCCACGCCTCGCTCAAGGAACGCCGAGTTGCCGCGCAGGGCTTGTTAAACGAGGATTGTGCGTTGGCAATGCAGCCCATAACCCTAATAAATTCGGCAAGATGTAGAAGGAACAAACGATGAGTGACACTTCCACTGATAGGAATACGACGGGCCGTGCGCTCGTGGCGGTTGGGAATGGAAAGGTTGAGTTCCGCAGGATTTCTGTCCCGCCACTTACGGAATGGGATATCCAGGTCAGACTTGAGCGGTCTGCAATCAGCATTGGCACGGAGTCGCACATCGTTGGTAAAGTTGCCAGTGCCGACTCTCCTTTCATTATCGGGTATGCTCCGGTCGCCAGTGTTGAGGCGGTCGGTGCACAAGCGGCGCGGTACTTCGCCAAGGGAAATCGTGTTATATACTTTGGGCCAGACAGAACCCCAAACGGCCCTGCACATTGTTGTGGAGGACACCAGAGTCCGGCCGTTCTGAATGTGAATCCGGAGACCCGCGATCTGCTGGGACCTGACCGGTTCTGCGTAAAGGTTCCGGACGGTCTGGGCTCTGAGCAGGCTGCCTTCGCTGGCATTGCGGCTGTATCGAGCATGGGGGCAACCATGCCCGGGACAAAACCGGGTGACAAAGTTCTTGTATTGGGGCAAGGGTTGATTGGGCAATTCGCCGCTCAACACTTCCGGTTACGCGGCGCGGAAGTGGCGGTCAGTGACCTGAATGCAAAGCGCCTATCCATTTCTTCTGTTTGCGGCGCGGATCACGTGATCAACTCCTCAAAACAGGATACTGTGGAGGCTGTGCGCGCCATCTGGTCTGAAGGTGCCGATATCATTGCGGACACAACCGGGTCGTATCCGGTAATTGAGTCAACACTCAATGCCCTTAAAAAGCGCGGGCGGTATGTATTCCTTGGATGGTGCAAAGGGGCCAATTTTAATTTGGAGAGATTTCATGGTCAAAAAGTGTTCGAGGCCTTCTTTCCCTGGACACTTGAAGGCGCGCATGTGTTGCACTCATTACGGATGTTGAAGCAGGGCGGCCTTCGGGCAGACCCCCTCATCACCCATCGCGTCGATATTGGCGAGGCACCCCCGGTGTATGAGAAAATCCTCAATGCTACTGAAGAATACCTTGGGGTGGTTTTCAACTGGGACGAGACGACTGAAGGAGGTGTCGAATGAAATACACATATCTCGGAAGATCCGGCTTGAAAGTGAGTTCCCTGTGCCTGGGCACCTACAATTTTGGCACGAAGACAGAGGAAAAAGAGGCATTTTCCATCATGGATGCCGCACTTGAGGCAGGCATAAACTTCTTCGATACCGCCAACCACTATCCCGATTTCGTGAATTGCGGCCTCACCGAATCCTTCATCGGTCGCTGGCTGGCGCAAGGCAACAACAGACGCGAGCGCGTTATTCTCGCAACAAAGGTGTACCAACCCATGATGGATCCCGTGGATGGCCCCAACAATGAAGGAGGTTTGTCAAAGTACAAGATCATGCGACACGTAGAGGGATCTTTGAAGCGGTTGCAGACCGACCATATTGAACTCTATCAGATGCATCACATCGACCGCCGTACCCCCTGGGAGGAAATATGGGAAGCCTTTGAACTCCTGTCCATTCAAGGCAAGATTTGCTATGTGGGATCGAGCAATTTCCCGGGCTGGTGTCTGGCCATGGCACAAACAATGGCAACAGAACGCCATCTGTTGGGGTTGGTTTCAGAACAGCACAGATACAACCTGCTTTGCCGTCAGCCAGAGCTCGAAGTCTTGCCCGCTGCTCGGCATTTGGGCATTGGCGTGCTTGCGTACAGCCCGTTAGCCATGGGGCGCCTCACATGCAAGCAACTTGACGGGCAGGCAGGCTCAAAAGCTATTCACGCCGCTGATAATAAGCAGAATCCACTCATCGCCTTTTCCGCCTTGTGTGAAAAACTGGGTGAGCAACCTGCCAATGTGGCTCAAGCCTGGATTTTGACTAATTCGGCCGTTTCCTGTACGGTGTGCGGCCCGCGTGCCAAGGGACATCTTGAGCAATCATTGCGCATACCCGACATCGTTTTGGACGAAGAAACCATGAAGGCGCTTGATGTACTCTTCCCGGGGCCGGGTGGGGCGGCGCCTGAGGCCTATGCATGGTGATCCGGGGCGGATCCGAACAATCCCAACCCGGTCCCGAACACCGCCCGCCAACAGGTGCTGCTGCAAGGCGTGGCCAAAAACAAGAAGTGACCATCCCGGCTGGCCCAAGGTGGGGCTCTTCCCCAGGCCCCGCTCAAGGAACTCCGTCCCTTGAGAATCCCGATTTTGCGAAGGCCGGTACTGGGCGCCGCTGAGGGGCGCGACGCGTGGTTTTGTCTCTGCCCGCAGCGCCCAGCACCGGCCTTCGCAAAATGGAAGGTCTCGGGGATTCCAAAGGGACAGGTCCCTTTGGCAGGGGCCTGGGGGCGGCGCCCCCACATGGACTTACGCCGTTTCGCGAACGATCAGGCGTGGGGGGAGGCTGGTGACGGGGGCGGGGTGACCGTCTTCCAGCAATTGCATCAGGGTGGTGACGGCGGCGCGGCCCAGATCGCGGAACGGCTGGTGCAGCGTGGTGAGGGCGGGGGTGGTGTCCGCCGCCAGTTCCAGGTCGTCGAAGCCGATCACCAGCAGCTCCGTTCCCACGGCGATGCCGCGGGCCAGGGCCAGACGGATCAGGCGCAAGGCCAGGTGGTCGTTGATGGCAAAGACGCCGACCGGTTTTTTCCCCGCCGCCCGCCAGCGGACGATCTTTCCGACCAGTTCAATCAGGGCCGGTTCCTGATCCTGCCCCTCGTCATTTTCGCCGAAGATGGTTACCGCGCTGCCGGCCTCGGCCGCCACGGCGCGAAAACCGGTGGCGCGGGACCGGTACTGTCCGGCCACCGCCAGCTGCCGGCAGCCGCGGGCGAGCAGGTGCCGGGCGGCTAGGCCGCCGCCGGCGGCCTCGTCGATCTCCACCACCGGCACGCCGGGCTCCCGCGTGTCCGCATTGAGCAGGACAATGGCGCCGCCCTCGCGGCGGTAGGCGCGGGCCAGTTTTGCCAGTTCCGATGATGTGTATAGGTATGGATAGGTGATCAGGCCGCTGCGGGGCTCATGGGCGTTGCGGGTGAAAAAGCGGCGGTAGGCATCGGCGCCGGTGTCGAAGGTGATGCCCAGCGGCAGCCGGGCGGGTTCAGCCACTTCCGCCAGGCCGATCACCAGGTCGGCGATCAGGCGGTTGGCCTGGGGCGGTAGAAAGACGCCGATGTCGGGCGTGCGTCCCCGTTTCAGCGCTTCCGCCACGCGGTTGCGCTGCCAGCCCAGGCGTTGGGCCGCCTCCCGAATGCGTTCGCGGGTGGCGGGGGCGACTCGAGCATGCCGGTCCGGTCGGTCGTTGAGGGCGCGCGACACCACCGATACGGACAAATCGAGTTTTTTTGCCAGTTGCTGGAGGGAGGGACTGGACATGGGACGATCCGGGGGCAAGTCAGGTTGTTAAGGCGGTAGGCAGCAGGCGGTCAGGATTACCCATCCACCGGACCCGTAGCGGAACGGGTGAATCAGACCGCTGATGGTGAGTGTATAGCGCGTTAGAGTGAGATTTTTAATTACCTTCAGCATGCAGCCTGAAAAGGTCAGCCTAAAGCAGTGTAACATGCAACCCCCGGCGGGCAATGCAATTTGAAAACGCTCCCCTTTGGGAACGCCAATCTCCCGATTGGCGCGAACGGCCTCCCCGGCGACCCTCTTCCGACACGTAAAAAGAGGACGGCACGGCTAACGTGGGGCAGGCATTCTTGCCTACCTGGGACGCGCCGCAACACCGTGAAGGGCCGGAGCAATCGGTTGGTAGCTTTGGCCATTGCGGAGTGTCTCGACACTGCCCTGCGCGCCCCCGCCGCCAATCCCTATTTTTCGCACGAACGATACGTCAATAAAGCGGAAATAACACGTCTTGACGCGGTAGATTTGCATTGGCCGTCACCCATGCTATAATGGGATAGTGCAAACGATTGACTTAATGATGGCGGCACACCGCGGCTCCGGCGGCGAAGACCTTGAATCATAAACCATTTTAGTTGACCTTGCGCAAGGCAATCCCGCCGGTGCGGTAAACTTAAGGAAAGGACACCAAACTAAAACTGAAGTGACAACAAACGTCCAGGTAACCCAATAAATTTTAAAGAAGATAAAAAAAGGATACAACAATGGAAACGACCATTAAACAAGTGTGTGCCGTGGCGGCTGGTCTGGTCCTGTGTGCCGTGGCGGCGCAGGCCAGCATCATCGATACCTACAACGGAACGGCGACATCCCTGCAAGCAATTCCTTATCAGGAATGCTTGAATCAGTGGTTTACCGTTCCGGCAGGAACGGAAGGAACCCATTTCCAGTTTTATGCTGACTGGAGCGGGTACACTGGCTCTGCGACGAATTCGGTTCTCGTTGCGATTTACCCCGCTGTAGGAGAGGTTATCAAGGTTGATTATGCGGAGGTGGGGTGGTACGGCACCACTCACTCCTGGGTTGATGTAAATTTGGGCTCATCCCAGCACTTAGCACCGGGCAGTTATTATGCCCAGATGTGGTCGAACCAAGAGAATCTTCAGTCTTACCTGTCTGCGGTCAAGGTTGATCCCAGCACGTATTCTGGCGGTTATGCGTCTTGGGGGTGGGGCGGCGGGACCACGCATCCGTACAGCGGCGCGGATTTCTGGGCCAACTTGACCGTGGAATCTGTTCCGGAACCGGCCACCGGCCTGATCCTGCTCGGCGGCCTGGGGGTGTTGTTGCATCGGCGGCGTTCAGTGAAACGGTAATCTTGCGTACGAACAAGGATGGCGGATGTGAACTCAAGCGTCCATCCGCCATTCAATATCCAACAGCGGGCGTTATGAGTGTGGGACTGTTGCTTGTAACTAGAATCATTCTCAGCGGAGCGGCAAGTGCGGGCAAAAATGCCGTGGACGACAATTCGTGCCGCAACTTTTGCATGGTTCGCAAGTTTGCTTGCCGTTACCGAGGTACTACCGTGAAGCAGAAAAATCGTTTTACGTTAATCGAGCTTTTGGTGGTTATCGCGATCATTGCGATCCTGGCGGCGATGTTGTTGCCTTCGTTAACGGGAGCCCGAGAGGCGGCGAAAAGTGTCGTATGCAAGGGGAATCTCAAACAGCTTTCATTGACGTGTCAACTATACGGCGGGGACAATAACGAGTACCTGCCGCCCTCAGTTCAATGGGGCCCCGTGGCTTTTTCGACTTGGGGCGGCACATGTTGGATACAAGAAATTTACCAATACTTGGGCGCTGATTTCCCAATACCGGTTGAGAGTGACGCTAATTTCAAGATTTGTAAGACCTTCAGTTGTCCGGTAGAGCTTGAGCAGACATGGATCTATGAAGGGAAAACATTTTCAAATTATGCATATGCGGCCAGATTCGGGCATATCCCCAATTGGAATAACGGAGCTAATGCATGGTATGAGCCGCGAAAAGCCAGTACGTGTCCATCCCCCGACCAAGTGGTCGTGATGATAGATGCTTCGAATAGGGGCAAGGTGATCTGGAATTGTTTTGATGTTGAGGTTCCCAATGGTATGAGTGCCTGGTTTTCTGGCCGTCACCGGGGATTTGAAAATAGTGCATTTATAGATGGACATGTGGGGTCTGATGACTGCCGGCACCCTGAAGCCAATATTATTAAATTTACGACAATGTTTCAAACTCATTGGTGAAATGAGTGGTAAACAATTAATTCTTTAGGGCGATGTGTCGTGATTTTGTTTCGATAATGCTATGAAAAAGGGCGTTCAATGATGCTTAAAAATGGGATGATGTTCACCGGAGCGGTTTTATTGGTGACGACATTTTTTGGGGAAGGATGGGCAATCGATGAAACAACCGTTAACCTCGTGAGTGATCCTGAGTTTAAGCAGACGGCCTCGTGGCGATTGGAAGAAGGATACCGGATTGAACCGGCAGGAGGAAAAGACGGAAGGACGGCTCTGTTTATCGAGCGAACGAATCCCGTCGGCAAGGGCACTGCATCGACAGCGTTAACATTGACGGCTGATCGAACCTATGAGGTCGGTGTGTTGGTCAAAGGTGAGGATGTGCATGGTGGTGACCGCGCAACCTTGGCCGTGGAATTTGAGGACGCCAATGGAAAGTTTCTTGATGGCGGTGTGTATCCAGCCGGCATGGAAGGAACTTTCGACTGGACTTGGGTTCGTGAAAAAATCTATGTGCCCGTGGGAAGGACGTCGGGTCGTCTACTGTTGTATCTCCGCCCAAAAACGCAGGGAAAGGCATGGTTCTCCCAACCTTATGTTCGAGAGGTTGCCGGAGACTTTGACGCCTATCTCTTGTGTCCCGCAATGCCCAGCTTCATCGAAAGTGGAAAACGCTCCTTGATTTTTGGACTGGTTCCGCCGTGCCGGACGCGGCCCTATCAATGCCGGGTCGCCCTTTGGAGAGACGGTAAGGAGGTAGATGCCGCAGTGTGGCCGGTACGGAATTGCCGGGTGGAGTGCCCGTTTGAGATTCCTGTCGGCGACCTTGAGTTTCGCCTGGCCTTGTTTGAAAACGGACGGACGGTGGGTGACGTGAAGATCCCATCCCGTGGAGTTGTCAAACGTGACGGAACGCAGCCGGTTCAGGTTGATGATCGCGGCAGGACGTTAGTTAATGGGAAAAAGTTTTTCCCGATCGGCCTTTATTTTCAACATAGTGATCCACGCGTTACAAACCGCGATCTTAAAACAGATTTAAAAATTGTTGCGGCGTCATCATTTAATTGTGTCATGCCTTATGATGGACTTAACTGGCGAACCAATTTAATGGCAACACCTGGCATTGCCGAAATCAGAAAACTGCTAGATTATTGTAACTCGTTAAATTTGAAGGTGATTTTTTCGGTCAAGGACATTCGTTCAGAGAGTGCTACATACGATGGTGTCAAGGGAGAAAGAGCGGTCATCACGCATATCATCAATTCACTTAAAGATCATGCTGCTATTTTGGCGTGGTATGTCGCCGACGAAGATCCTATAAAGCTCAGGCCGGAATTTGTTGCCAGAAATACGTTCATCAATCAATTGGATCCGACGCATCCGACCTGGGCTGCGTACTGCGAATTTAATCAAAAAACGGTATACTACGGGGGAGGCGCGACAATATATGGTTTAGATCCATATGCCATTAGTTCTCCGTTTGGCGGTTTTGGAGAAAACAGTCAGGGAATGGTCGCCGCAGCCACGGAAGCGGCACGGAATGCCTTTGGCCATCGCCAGGGCATGGCGTACTGGGTGGTTCCCCAGATTTTCAATTGGGGCGTTTATCAGGCGCCGAACGACCCGATTAAATTTCGGGAGTTTCGTTACCCGACCGAAACCGAAATGCGGTCAATGATATTGCTGTCGTTGATTGGGGGAGCCAAGGGTGTCATCATGTATTCTTTTCTTGATTTGCACGCCGGCCCGGATAAAGATCAGTTTAAAAAACGCTGGCCGGAGGTTTGCCGGGTGGCAAAATTGCTTTCCGACCTTCAGGGGTACGTGCTTGGCGATCCCGCCGCCCCTGAGGTCAAGGTGGAGGTAAAGGCCGGCGATGTCCGGGCGGCCGGATTTACCAACGATGCTAATTCCCATGCCATTATTATTTCGTCCATTGGTCCAGGTGCATCGGAAGCTGTCATTCACCTTGGAACCGGGCAGAATCTGCAATCTCTTTTTGGACGCAGTGTCAAACGGGCCGACGGAAGCTGGCTCTTTAAAGGCCAGAATATCGACAGTGATGTTCTTTTACCCGTCACGAAGGAATGATCCATGCGAAAAATCGTATTCGTTGGCGGGGGCAGTGTAAAATTTGTTAGAGAACTACTGGTCGATATTTTTAGCTACGGAGAACTTCAAGATTCGCTCATTTCCCTGATGGACATCAACGAGGGGCGGTTGGCGCTGTCAAAGCGGCTTCTTGATAAAATGATCGCCGACCGGCGGTTGCCGGCCAAAGCCGAGGCCACAACGTGCCAGAGAACCGCGTTGGCCGGAGCCGATTTCGTCATCATCTCTATCATGGTCGGCGGCTACGACTACTATAGAGCGGATGTCGAGATCCCGAAAAAATACGGGATACTGCAGACGGTAAGCGACACCACCGGGCCGGGCGGCATCATGCGCATTCTCCGGACAGCACCCGTGTTGAAGCAACTTGCCGGGGATGTTCAGGAGTTGTGTCCGAACGCCTGGATCCTGAACTATGCCAATCCGATGACCATGAATACCAAAGTGCTTCATCTCTGCGGACATTCCCGCAGCGTCGGTCTCTGTCATAGCATCCAGGGGTCGATGGGATGGTACCTCGGTGGTTGGCTTGGCCTCAATCCGAATGAAATCGACTACTTCGCCGCCGGGATCAATCATCGGAACTTTTATTTGAAGCTTGAGCACAAAGGACGGGATCTCTACCCTGACCTCAAGGCGGCGGAAGAACGGATCGTCAAAAAATACCCCGCCGAGCGCCCTCGTTTCGAGCTGATGCATTATCTAGGTTATTTCCCCGCCGAGGGCCCCATGCATCAGCCGGAATATTACCCGTGGTTCCTCAAGAATAAGGCGGTAGCCGCACATTATGCTGCCGATGTCGGCGGCGGGTATCGGAATGATTTCAAGCATTTCAACAATCGAAGTGCTGAGATAAAACGTCAAATTGCAGGGTCTCTCCCGATTGTATACGACCGGAGCTGCGAGTTTGGCGCCAGGATCATACAAGCCATAGAGACGGGCAAGGAGCTTTGCATTTACGGCAATGTCCCGAATGACAGTTTGATCGCCAATCTTCCGGAAGACGCGGTCGTTGAGGTGCCATGCCTGGTCGACAAAAACGGCATAACCCCTTGTCGTGTCGGGGATATACCGCCACAACTCGCTGCGGTGATGGCACCTCATGTGTTTCTTGACGGCATGGCCGTAAAAGCCGTTCTTTCAAAAGACCGAACTCTGCTGCGACAAGCGCTTCAGGCCGATCCTTTGACCGGAGCGATCCTGACGTTGCCTGAAATTGAGCAAATGTTCAATGAACTACTTGCCGCCAATTGCGATTATTTGAATGACTGGGCCTAAAAGCGATCTTCTGAATTAATCACTGAAAAGGGAAAGATCATATGAAACGGTCGAGTCGAGTCGAATGGTTTTATCAGGCGAAATGGGGCTTGTTCATCCACTTCCTGGCGGAATCGCCGGGCGGGAACGGCAGCAATTGGGGCGACGTCAGCATCGAGTCCTGGAATCGTAAGGTGGATGCTTGCGATGTTGAAAAACTCGCCGCCCAACTTAATGAACTTAAGGTTGGCTATTGTTTTCTTACTCTCGGCCAAAATTCCGGCTATATCTGTACCCCGAATGCCACTTATGACCGCCTGGCCGGGCGCGATTCAAAAACCTCGCGTTGCTCCCGCCGGGATCTCGTCACCGATTTGTACCAGGCATTGAAGAAATATGATATTCCTCTGATGGTTTATGCGCCGTCCCATGCCCCGTTGCCTGACGCCGAAGTGGCAATCGCGCTGAAATGCGTGCCGCCGTGGGCTTGCATGTGGTCGTTGCCAAGTGTTCAGAAAGCACTGGAACCCTTCCGTGACAGCGACCCACGCATTAGGACCTTTCAACGCCATTGGGAAGCGATCCTTCGGGAATGGTCGTTGCGCTGGGGCGACAATGTCCACGGCTGGTGGTTCGACGGTTGCTACCATGCGGATAAGCTTTACAACTTTTCCGATGAACCCAATTTTTCCAGTTTCGCCGCCGCCGTCCGCGCCGGCAATCCGGACAGCCTGATTGCCTGGAATCCCGGCGTGGTCTACCCGCCGGAAGTCATCAGTTCCGAAGAAGACTATACCAGCGGCGAAACCAACGAGCCGGATCAGACGCAATGCCTGGGACGGTGGGTCGGGCAGGCGCAATTCCATGTTCTTTCGTATCTCGGCGAGACGTGGGGTGATCCCAACATCCGCTTTTCCGCCACGGAACTGGCGCAGGTCACCCGCAACATTACCGACCACGGCGGCGTAGTGACTTGGGATGCTCCGTTCAATCATGCCGACGGCAGCATCACGCAGGAAGCCTTTACCGTGCTGTCAGAGTTTTCCCGGAAAATGCAGGGACCACGCCGGAGTGTGCGCGCTCAAGTGCCGCTGGTATGGGGCAAGACGATCAGCAACGTACAGGGAAGCGGGGACACGGAAAGGGCCGAAGTGGAAGTGTCTAATCCGCACGATGTCCCGATCCGGGGGCAAGTGGAATTCCGCTTGGCGCCGGCCAATGTCTTTCAGCCGATCCCGGCCCTGGACTTCGCGCTAGCCCCTGGAGAAAAAGGTCGTCACGTGTTTTCGGTACATCCGTCGTCATATGCTTCCGTGACGGCCGTCTGCGAGGGAGTCGAACAGCATCTTCGCTTTCCCGGCCCTTGCGGCATCCGGGCGCCACGGCTTGAACAACGGTATCCGGTTTACGCACCTGGCGGCACATTGCTGGCGGAGATCGGATTCTGCCTGAGTGATGATCGGCAATTGGTGATCCGCGGAACGGTTTACGATGTCCACGCTCAGCCATTGCCGATTCCCTGGCAGGGATCCGGGCTGGAAATCTTCATGATGCCGAAAGACAATCGTGACGCGCGACTCCAGGCATTCATCACCCCGGCGACCGCCACGCGACCCGCCGCTGTGCAGCGGAGTTTCAATGATGAATTCCAAACGATTCCAGGATCCGTAATCCGTACGGTCGCCGGCAGCAACGGCTATGATTTTGACCTGGCCTTGCCGTTGACCTTGATTGCGACAAGCGGCCAAACGCCATCCGCGGTCGATTTGGAGATGCAGCTTACGGTCAATACCCCGCAAGGCTATCGTCGGGGCACGCTGTTCGGCTCCACGAATCCGTTCATCTCGACGGAATATTATGTGACCGTCAGTCGTTAGCCCGGAACCGGACCGGACGATATTTTTTGCTGGAAAAATGACTGAGGCTAGCTGTGAATAATGTCGCGTTGAAACTGCCGAAAACCCAGCTTTTATCCGAACTGGAACGGCGGCGGGAAGTTAAAACCCGTAAGCAAGCCGAACTCGATTGCCGTCACGGTGCAAACCGCATCCGCCTCGTGAGTTACATGGAGAATATCGGTTGGCCGGAACTTTTCGGCTACGATATGAACCGTTTTCTGGATGATGCTGGTTTTAGCCTCGAGCAAAACCTTCGGCAGATGATTTTCTGGGCCGATAACGTGGAGGATGATTCCATCCCGGAACTCAGTCTGATGGCCGATGCTGGCATGTACTGGGATGCCACCTTATTCGGACAACAGATCCGGCATTCAGAGACCGGCGCCCCCGAATTTCTGCCGCATCCGCTGCAATATCAGTTCGGACTGGATTTGCTGGGAAAATTCGATTTCTATAAATCCGGAGATATGCCGAAGCTGCTTGCCAAGTATGAGCGGATGAAGGAAATATCGGCAACGGAATATGGCGATAAGATCAAAATAACATTTCCCTGTTTCCACCGTGGCCCCCTTGATCTTTACGTCCAACTCCGTGGATATGAAAATTTTCTGGAGGACATTAGCGACCGCCCGGAGAAATTGCGTGATGCGTTGGCGTTCATCGTGGATGTCCGGTCGCATTTTGCCCGGGCACGCGTCACCTATCTTGGCGAGGGAACGTTACCGGAGACCTCGTTTGTCGCGGATGACTGGGTCAATATTCCGTTTATTTCGCCGGAGATCTTCCGGAATTTTGTCGTGCCGGAATATGCCCGCTTAGAGCATGACGAAGGGCCGGTTACCGGGTTCCACACCTGCGGCAACCTTCTTCAAGTAGTCGCCGATTTGCTGAGGGTGTTCCCTGCGATAACCTTGCTGGACGTAAGCCCGTGGAATGACCTGGCTGTCTTGGATGCGGCAGTGCGTCAGCAGATCAGCTTCAACATCAACATCAAAAACACCATCTCTTTAGGCGACCACGACCACGAACAACTGCCAATCCTCAATACCATCGCGGCAATTGCCCGGCATCGCCGCATTGTGAATGTATGTGCGCAGGCGATTGTCAAATTATACCCGACGTATGAAGAAACCTTGGCGCGGCTTAACCGTTTCATCGTCCGTTCCAGAAAAACATTGGAAGTTGATCCATGAATACAATAGAAACCGTCCGTTACGCCCCGGCGAAAGAGTATATCAAGGATCATTGTTTTTTTCGGTACGCGGGGTTGTGGCATTTTTTTAGCATTTCCGGGACACGCGGCTGCAGTTGGCTGGACGTTGGCAGTGAAGAGGCAATCTCGCACAGCACAAGCCCGGACTTGGTACATTGGACGTTTCAAGGTCATCCTGTGCAGGCCAGCCAACACGAAGGCTATGGTGATGAACACATGGCCGTTGCGCCATTTGTCGTCCGCGGCGGCGACGACCGATTCTATATGTTCTATTCCGGCTGGCGGCATCCGAACAAGAAGCCGAATTTCAGCCTCGACGGCCACCATCAGTGCATCTACCTCGCCGTCAGTAACGATCTGTACGAATGGCGAATACCGGAAAGCGTCGCATTTGGCGGCATTAACGTTGTCGAGGGCGAGCCGATTGTCGGACGCGATCCGCATGTGTTGCGTGACGAGGAAAATGGCCGCTGGCTCCTCTACTATACCCAGGAGTATATGGGCAAAAGGCCACAAGCCATCGGAGTTGCCGTCAGTAGCGACCTGATGAACTGGCGGCATCTAAAACCCGCTTTAGTCTGGGCTGGCCCACGCCGGCCATTCAGCCCGTGCGAAAGCCCTTTCGTACTTCGCCATCCCCGCACCGGAAAGTACATCTTGCTGTTGAACTGGGACTATGCGGTAAGTGACAGTCCGCTTCAATTTGCGGAAACTCAGCCGTTGCCGTTCCCTTCTGGTTTGGATTATCCGCCGGGCGCCGTCGCCGGTAGTGGTGAAGGATGGGAAGCCGTAGGCGTCGGTTTTGCTCGGGAAGTCATTGAGTTCGAAGACAAAAAATATTTCTCAGGAGTTTTCGGCAAAGATGGTGAAATGAAGCTCGGGTTCACCCGTTTTGAATGGACTGATGACTTCCTGCAACTTGCGGAATATAACGTGATGCGGAATCCGTTGAAATGACTAGAAATAAACACCTGGCTTATCCAGCTTCAACTCGGGATGTCCGCTGCCGAAATTACCTATCGCTGCAACGTATTGTCGCCAATGAAGGCGCTGAAGGCGTGGCGGAACTGGTTGGCTCCCATGAACGGCAGGCGTTTTTCAACGGGGCCAGCAAGCATTGCATGCTCAAGCCGGGCGGTTGGTTGATTTTAGACTTCGGGCTTGAAATTAATGGCGGCATTCGGTTGACCACCGCCCCCTGCGAGGGCCGTCCAATTCAAGTCCGTGTCCGGTTCGGCGAATCGGTCAGCGAGACCTGCGGCCAGCCCAGTAATGACCATGCGATCCACGATTGGCTTTATCCCATCGCCGGCTTGGGTATGACCGAGATCGGCAACACCGGATTCCGCTTTGTTCGCATTGATTTACCCCAAAACGCTGAAAAAGCATTGCCGGTCATTAGCATCCAGGCTGTCGCAACCTATCGAGATTTGGAATACGTTGGCAGCTTTAAATGCTCCGATGAGCGGCTGAACCAAATTTGGCAGACCGCCGCTTACACCACCCACCTGAATATGCAGGACTATATATACGATGGGATTAAGCGGGACCGACTGGTTTGGATGGGGGATTTGCACCTGGAAATAAAAATAATTTTGTCGTTGTTTGATGATAGCAAAATCATCCCTGATAGTCTGGACTTTCTCCGTGACCGTACCCCGTTGCCCTCATTTATGAACGACATCTCCGCTTATTCGTGCTGGTGGGTGGTTGCGCAACATGACTGGTACTGGCATCGTGGCGATTTAACGTATTTACGGCAGCAAAAAGAGTATCTGCTTGCCTTGCTCACCCAGCTTTCAGGCTATATCGGCACGGATGGCGCCGAGCAACTACCGGGAATGCGGTTTCTCGACTGGCCGTCACAAGCAAACCCGGCGGCGACGCACGCGGGGCTTCACGCCCTGATGTTTTCAACCATGCATTGCGGCGAAAGACTTTGCCACGATTTGAACGAGCCATCCGCCGCGGAGATCTGTCGCCGTGCAAGGTTGCGTTTGCGGCAACATTGCCCCGACGTCGCCGGATACAAACAGGCGGCGGCCATGCTGACGGTGTCAGGTCTTGCCGATGCGGTTCAAATCAACCGCGATGTCTTGTCGGTCAATCCGCTGGAAGGGCTCAGCACGTTCCTCGGATATTATACATTGCAGGCCCGGGCGCTGGCCGGTGATCATGCCGGCGCGTTGGAGGTGATGCGCCGCTACTGGGGGGCCATGCTGGATTTCGGCGCGACAACGTTTTGGGAGGATTTTGATCTGCGTTGGACAGAAAATGCGTTCCGCATTGACGAGCTTCCGGTTCCAGGCAAGAAAGACATTCATGCGGACTTTGGCAATTATTGCTATAAGGGATTGCGCCATAGTTTGTGCCACGGCTGGGCCGGGGGGCCGGCCGCATGGATGCTCGAACATCTGGCGGGAATAACCATCCTTGAGCCGGGCGCGAAACGCATGCGCATAACACCAAACCTGGCGGATTTGCACTGGCTTGAAGCGTCTTTTCCGACTCCTTACGGCCCGATTAAAGTCATAGCCGCAAAAAACAAAAAAATCTAAATAATAAAACCTCTGGGCATAATAATAGAGTAAAATGAGGACGCGAACGTCTTCCGCTTTGCTACAAGACCGAACACTGAACACCGAATGCCCCGTCGGCACCATGGGGTTTTGCAAGAGCCTCGTTTGTGTTCATGCGTATACCATGGCTTGAATTATTCATGCCGTTGCGCCGGTGCGGGAGGCTGGTTGAGGCGTTCCGTCAGCACCGGTTCACCCACTACCGGTCGCCAGCAGTTGCTGGGCGGCGCAGGTCAGATACAGGGGCAGATGCACGATGCGCCTGGTCGTCATCGGCATGCTGGTATACAACCGCAGGCCCTGCGGACTGGCCGGATGAACAGCTTGGGGTGAATTGTGATCGTGTCCCTTTGTCTCGGAGGACGCTTCCGTCACAAGCTGAAGTATAGTTTGCCATGCCGGATCAAGGGAACAACCCGTGGCGGGTGGCGCTGTGCATCAGTCGGGAATTGGGCTGCAAGGAACGGCTCATCGGCGGCCTTTGCCGCGCCGCCCGGGAGGCGGGGGACTGGGACATGCTGCATGTGCCCCCGGAACCGGGGGCGTTCCGGACCCTGAACTGGTTCAAGCCGGAAGGCGTGCTGTTTCATGGGATGCGGGCGTTCCTGCCCGCCGATTTCCAGTGCGGCGCCTGGTGGGTCGGGATCAATGACGATTCGTATGCCGCCGCCAGCGGCTGCGTGTTGGAGGACGATCTCGGCGCCGGCCAGCGAATGGCCGAATTCGCACTGGCCCGTGGCTTCCGACGGATCATTTATGTCGGGCACCGGAGCAAGACGGTTCTGTCCTTTTCCCATCGGCGGCTGCGCGGCTTGGCCGGCGCTCTGGAGGAGGCGGGCATCCGCCTGCTGCTGCTGCCGGAAAATTACGACCAGACGGCGAACCCCGCGACCCATGCCAAGCTCCATCGGGTGGCGGAGTGGATTCGGCACGGCGACATCCCCTTGTTCATTGGCGCCAACGACTTGGTCGCTGCGGGGGTGCTGCATTTCTGCCGGCTTCAGGACTGGCGAGTCCCGGAACGGGTCGCGGTGGCCGGCTTTGACAACGACGATCTGCTCTGCACCCAGCTGGCGAATCCGGAACTGACCAGCCTGGACCTGAATTTTGACCGGATCGGCTATGAAGCTGGCCTGATGTTGCAGCGGTTGCGGCGGCACCCGTCACCGGGGGGCGGCGTGGCTGCGGAGCGACGGGTGGTACCGGCCGGCGACGTCATCGCCCGCCAGTCCACCGTGGTGGTGGTCTCGCGGAACCCGGGGCTCCAAAAGGCGATACAACGACTTTGGCGCAATCCCGCTTCCGTGCAACGGGTGGCGGATCTGATGCGCGACGGCGGTTATGCTAAAAGCACACTGGAACGGCTGTGCCGCAACACGTTCCAGCAAACACCGGCGGCCATGGTGCGCAATGAAAAACTGGCGGCGGCCAAAGTCTTGCTGCGCACCACCAACCTGAGCGTGACCGCCGTGGCCGCCAAGGTGGGGTTTTCCAGCCCCAAGAACCTCTGGCGCGCCTTCAAGCGGGCCACCGGCAGCAGTCCAGAAAGCTACCGGGCCGCCGCCGCCGCGCCTCGTACTTTGTAACACGTAACCTGGATTATTCATGCGCTTTTGTCGCCAACGGCGACAAACGTGTTCAGTCTAGGGTGAAACCCTGGGATATGAAAAAACACCCTCGGTTTGCACCCTATAGGGGCGCTACATGTGCGTCCTCTTCAGAGATGACTGCGGTTGATGTCGATCTCCCCAGGGTCATTCGACTCTGGGCTGGACATGTCTATCTCCGTTGGGGGCAACGCCGTCCAAATCGGGCACAGGCGCATTCCGGCTACTGAATTTTGAAGCAAAATGGAATGTGTTTACGCAAAATGGAGCTTGCTTGATTTTTTTTCGCTTCTATGATGTAGTGATGCGTTACGCGCTCGGCCCCGTCAGCAGCCGGGGCGTTGCCAACCTCAACCAGGGATTCCCGCCACCAACGGCAACGGGGACTCCCAAAACAAAAAGGGATACTGTCCGTTGACAAGCAAACCGACCAGGCAAGAAACATCCGTGTAAGCCCAAACCAATTAAAAGAAAAGAACCCAAGGAATACAAAATGGAAACGACGATTAAACAAGTGTGTGCCGTGACGGCCGGCCTGGTTATGGGTGCCGTGGCGGCGCAGGCGGCCATCATCAATACCTACGACGGAACGGCGACCAGTACCTGGTCTGTCGCCGCTAATGAAGTTCCCGCCATGGATCAGTGGTTTACCGTTCCGGCAGGAACGGAAGGAAGCTTATTTGAGTTTTATGTTAACCCAGGGACCATTAACAATCCTGCTTTTACCTGTAGTGTTGCAATTTACGACTCTGACAAGACGACTCTTGTCGGGCTCAATACGGTGAGCGGCTTAACCAGCAATGTAGGTGCCTGGCTTCCGGTGAATAAAGTTTGGGGGGCTCCCATGATCCTCGCACCGGGCACCTACATTGCCCAGGTGTGGTCAGACAATGGATCGTATGCCCCTGATCTGTCGGCGGTCCTCGTCGATTCCAGCACGTATGCTGGCGGATATGCGGCTAAAGGGTGGGCATCCCTGTCGGTCCCGGTCGGCGACAACCAGGATTTCTGGGCCCGCGTGACCGTGGAATCCGTTCCCGAACCGGCCACGGGCCTGATCCTGCTCGGCGGCCTGGGACTGGTGTTGCGCCGACGTTCGGTGAAACGGTAACCCATTGCCCGGTTATACTGCGTTAGGCTGAAGCGTGTTAGGCTGTAGACTGAAGGTAATTAAGATCTCACCCTAATGCGGTATAAATATCGAATGTCTCTCCCATTAGAGGCTCTTGCAAAACCATCAGCAAAGAATTTAAACAGGAGAAATCAGGAGAGAACGGAGAACAATTTCTCTGTGGTCTCTGCTGCCTCTTGTTCAAAATCTCGAACCTCCGGTTATTTCCGAGCCCGGAACGTTAGTGAAGTGAACCGGTAATTTGATTTTTGCAAGAGCCTCGCTTACTAAAGGTTAAGCGGCGGGTCACCCGCCGGGTTGATCGTACCATGGAACAAGCCGATATCGACCGTTTTCGCCAGGCCCGGTTTGGGATGTTCATTCACTGGGGGCTTTATTCCAGCCTCGGCGGAAGGTGGCAGGGGCAAGCCATGGATTACATTGGCGAATGGGTCCAGTCGCGCTTCCGGATTCCAAACCACGACTACGCCGCCTTGGCCGGCCAGTTTAATCCGCTAAACTTCAATGCGGACGACTGGGTTAAAACCGCCAAAAATGCGGGCATGAACTACCTGGTGTTCACGGCCAAGCATCATGACGGTTTTGCCCTGTATCACAGCCGCACCAGCCGTTATAATATCGTCGAAGCGACGCCGTTCGGGCGGGATGTGCTGCGCGAATTGGCGGAGGCCTGTCACCGGCATGAGATGAAACTGGGGATTTATTATTCACATTGTTTGGATTGGCATGAGTCTGACGGGGCCGATCCGGGACCGGAGTCACCCAAAAACTTCGGCATGTCCTGGGGGAATGACTGGGATTATCCGGATCATCACGCCAAGCATTTTTCCCGCTATTTTGAGAACAAGGCAAAAAAGCAAATAACCGAGCTTTTGACGGGATATGGCCCGGTCTTCTTGTTGTGGTTTGATTGTCCCTTGACCCTAACTCAGGAACAAGGCTGGGAGTTGCGAACGCTGGTGCATGCCCTTCAACCCCATTGTCTGATCAGCGGCAGAATCGGACACGGCCTGGGCGATTTCGGCAGTCTGGGCGACAATCAACATCCGGCCGGGCAGTCGGATTTCCCCCTGGAATCGCCCAATACCTTGAACCATACCTGGGGCTTCAAATGGGATGATCATGGCTGGATGGGCGCCCAACAGGTCGTTGGCGATTTGGCGGCGCTCAACGAGAAAAACGTCAATTATTTGCTCAATATCGGACCGTGTGGCGACGGCAGTTTTCCGGAACCGGCCATGGACCTATTGCGCAAAGTCGCCGCCTGGCGCCAGTCGGCACAGGTGGCCATTCAAAGGACCCAGCCCAATCCTTTCCCGCAGAGTTTCCCGTGGGGCTGGTGTACGGTTAGCGGCAAGACGCTCCAATTTTTCGTTCGCGACTGGAATACTCGGCTCGTGATCAGCGGGTTACGCAATAAAATAACCTCATGCACGGTGCCGTTTGCACAATCTGGCGAGACCCTGACTCTTGTCTTGCCGGAACGTGACGATTCGTTATTGCCGGTGATTAAAGTCGCGTTTGCGGGTGAGCTGGATATTGATCAACGCCTCATGCCGCAGAGTGGCGTGCTGCTGCTCATACCGTCCACGGGTACCGTTTGCCATGGCGCGTTGGCCGCCGGCACTGGGCTCACCGCGTCCCGGGGAGCGGCGGCGGAGGTCATGGAAGAAGAACCGGTGTGTTCCATTGATAGCAGCGGCGCTCTGACGCAATGGCAGCATCCCGGGGATGGCGCCGGGTGGCCGGTCTATTTTCCGCTTGGCGGCGCGTATCAGGTTTCGGCGCTAACCGAGAACCGCTGCCATAGTGCGCCGTGGGTCGGGGCGCGCACCGTCGAGGTCACGTTTTCCAACCAAACGCTTACGGCGGTGCTTAACCTGGATGAAAAGATCGGTTCAGCTTACTATTCCAAAGCCGTTTCAGAACTCGGTACCCTTCATGCAGCGGCGGGCGAATCCGCCACGATCAGCATCAAGACGCTGGGAATCAGCCTCAAGGACGCCGTCAATATGAATCTAACCGCCATCAAACTCCAACAACTGGATGACCGTTAATTCATGAAGCACTTCCGGATCATCAATATTGCGCCGCTGTTTACCGAGCACCAGGCGGCGATTACGGCCGACCTGTTGCGGCTGCACCAGGAGTGCGGGGTAACCGACGTGGCGTTCATGCTGCCGCTCAGCCCGGAAGGCGCGGTGCCTTCGCTGGCCAAGGCGGAGTATCTCCGCGACCGTTTTCTCGACATGCGGGAGAGCCTGCGGGCGGCGGGGTCTCCCTTAAAAGTGGGGATTCTCATGCAGAGCCTGATCGGGCACATGACCCCCACAGCGGCGCCCTTCCAGCGGATTGTCCGGGCCGACGGCTCGACGAACAACCGTATTTGCCCCCTCGACCCTGACTTCAAACACCATCTTCGCGCCGTCGTCCAGACCGTCGCAGCGACCCGGCCCGCGTTCCTGTTGGTCGATGACGACTTCCGCTTGTTCTTCGGCGGTTATGGCTGTTTCTGCCCGCTCCACCTCGCCGCGTTCAACCAGGAAACCGGCAGACATGATGACCGCGACAGCCTGCTGGACGTCTTGCAGAAGACGGACGCCGCCAGCCGCCGGATCGGCGACGCCTGGAACGCCGGGCTGCTGAACAGCCTCCTGGCGCTGGCCCGCGAAGTCCGCGCCGGCCTTGACGATATCGACCCGGACTTGCCGTGTGGCTACTGCGGTGCCGTGGATGGCCCCGGCACGGTCTCCTTGATCGCCCCAATCGCCCGCGTTCTCGGCGGGAAACAGCCGCCTGTGGTCCGGATCAACAATTCTTGGTATCTGGGCAATGACGCCAAGGGGCTGCTGGACCGTCTTTACCCCACGGCGCTCCAAACCGAGGCGCTGCGGGCGGCGGACATCTCGGAAATCCTCTCCGAGTCCGACACCTTTCCGCACAACCGCTACTGCACCCCGGCGCGCGCCATCAATGCGCACCTCATCTTCTCGTTGCTGCATGGCACGACCGGTGCCAAGTTGTGGGTGACACGCATGGGTGCCTACGAACCGGCCAGCGGCGACGCTTACCGCGACATGTTGACGCACAACCGGAAGCTGTACCAGGAGTTGTTCCGCCTTCTGCCAACCGTGTGCTGGGACGAACCCGCCACCCCCTTGCCGCGACAGCCGGTCTCACCATGGAATCCCGCCGACTACGGGAAGGACCGGACGGTCACTTGGGCCGCCAACGTCTGCGGGCACCTGGGCATCCCCTGCCGGGTCGGCAGCGGCGGCGATACCTCCGCCGTGGCCATGCTCACCGGGCCGGAAGTCGCCTTTTTTACGGATGCGGAACTGACCGCGTTCCTGGCCAACGGGTTGCTGCTGGACGGCAGCGCGGCGGAACAGCTCTGTCAACGCGGGTTCTCCGAACAACTGGGCGTCATGGTGGATGCGCCCGCCGACCATCCCGGCGACTTTGAGCGGCTGCTGGCGCATCCGGTCAACGGCGCGTTGGCCGGGCAGCAGATCGCCCTGGCCTCTTTTTGTGGGGCAAGCAACCGGCGGCTTACCGTCCTTGCCCCCGAGGTGCAACCGCTGTCCACCGTCTTCCGCATTCCCTGGTACCTGAGCCCGGATGCGGTGGCGGTGGGACCGGGATTGACCCTGTTTGAGAACCGGCTTGGCGGCCGCGTCGCCGTTTATGCCGCCGCGCTTGATTTCCCCGGCAACCTCCTGGCGTACTTGATCACCCTCACCTTCATGAACGAAACGCGCCGGGCTCAGTTGATCGGGGTCCTGGACTGGCTGAACCGGACGCCACTGCCGGCCGTCGCGCTGACCGATGTGGACCTTTACGTGCGCCACGGCGTGATTGCCCCCGAGGCGGGTGGCGGCGAGCTGCTGGCGCTGTTCAACCTGAACCTGGATCCATTGCCGGAATTCCGGCTGCGGCTGGCTGCGGGCCCACCCGCCCGCATCACCGGTTTGACGGGTGACGGCACGTGGACCGAACGGCCCTGGCGTGCGGACTCCGCCACGGCGGTGACCGTCGTCGCGCCGCTCGAATCCATGGTCCCGCTGCTCCTCCGCATCCACCGCCAGTAAGCACCCAATACCGTTACGCCGAAGACACGACGGGAGCCAAAACATGAAGGCGAGTAAAGAACAAACACGCGACGCAACCCCCTTTACACTGATCGAATTGCTGGTGGTTATAGCGATCATCGCGATTCTTGCCGCCATGCTGCTGCCGTCTTTGGGCAAGGCCAGGGAAAAAGCCCGTTCCGTCAATTGCATGTCAAATTTAAAACAAATTGGTGTTTTTGAGGCGATTTACCGGGATGACTTTGGCTGTTATCCCTATACCTCCAATTCCACCGGGGGTGCGCCGGGAGGATTGGAAGACTCAGACGGTTTTTGGTTCCGTTATTTTTCTTATGCGTATATGAATGTACAACCAGACACGAAAACCCCAAACTTGTTTTTCTGCCCTTCGCAGACTCGCGAGGCCGACTATTATGGAGACCGGGAGCTTCCGGTTGCCTGGCGGACGGCAATTTCCGCCATCGGTTATCTGAAAAACGCCTCCAGCGGTTTCCTTTCGAAAGAGTTTCCCTTCCCCATGGTCAAGGATGCGGACGTCAGTAATACGTCAGCATTTGTCACGGTTGCCGAAAGAAATCCGCTAATTACTTATTTTTTCTCGTGGGAATATGAGGCTTCATGGAATTTTTTGAATTTGAATCGGCATGATAATAATATGTCCAATTATTTATTTGCCGACGGTCATAGCGGAACCATGGTCATCCCGGAAGGTTTGCGGGGTGATGCCTCATTAGACAAAAACTTTTTGCGCGCGGGAATGCGATAACTAAAAAGGGAAAACCATGAAGCTGATTAAGAATATTCTGATGATGGCGGTGACGTTGAGCCTAAGCAGTAGTATGAAGGCGGAGGAGAGGGGGGGCACCGGGAATAATTTGTGTCCCGACCCGGGCTTTACCACTTGGAAGTGCCCGGCGGGATACCGGCTGGCTCCCGGCGAAGGCATGAATGGCAACACTGCGCTGCTAAACGAACGGACCGATCCTAAATCCTATGTCTTGATGTCGCAACCCATCACCGGACTGGAAAAAAACACGCCCTATAATTTTGGCGTCTGGGTTAAATGTGAGAACGTGTTGAACGAAGGCCTTGGCGCGACGGTGTGTGTCGAGTTTATGTACAAAAATAAAGTTTTGCCAAGTGGCGATATTTACCAGCCACGGGGCGGTTCTTATCCCAGAGGTATTGCGGGAACCCGGGGCTGGACGTTGATTAACGACACGTTCACCACGCCGACGGAATTTGATTCGGCCTATTTTGTGTTGTATCTGCGCCAAGGACAGATCGGCAAGGCCTGGTTTTGCGCTCCCTACCTTAACAAAAAAGGTCTTGAATGGCGGGTCGGCTTGTTAAGCCCGGTGATGAATCAGGCGATTACGGCCGGTCAACAGGAGTTGATTTTCAATTCGTATACCTTTAATGAAATCCTGCCGGATTCGCTTCAGGTGAAAATAGAAAGCGTGCGTACTGGCAAAACGGAGCGTCTCGCCACGGTACCGGTTAAACATAACCGTTTCGCGGTAAGCACGTGTTTGACGCCTGGCAATTATCCGCTGAAACTGACCTTGATGAACGGAGACAAGACCATTGTGGTCACTGAAATTCCAATTCAAGTTCTCGACCCGGCAAGCAAAGTACCGCCAAATGCGACTAGGATCGACGCAAAAGGCCGTTCCTGGGTTAACGGCAAAAAGTTTCTGCCGGTGGGCATCTATACCAACCAATGGGACGATGTTTTCAAAACGTGGAATCATTGCTGGCGCAAGACCGATCTTGAAAATCTTAAACGCAGTCCGTTCAATTGCATCATGCCTTACGATGGGATGCAGTTTAGGCTTGAAGGCACCAAGCTGACCGGCATTGATGCAACCTACGAAGTTATGGATGAATTGGAGCGCGGCGGACTTAAGGTGATTCTTTCGCTCAAAGATTTGCGGCCCGTGACCGATTTATCCTTGGAGCTGACCCGGAAGGCCGTCGAAACCTACCGCCATCATCCCGCCCTGATGGCCTGGTATGTCAACGATGAGGAGGAAGTCACCAAATTCGACCTTGACAAACGCGCGCTGATCGGTCAGCTCGATCCGTTCCATCCCACCTGGCAAGTTCATTATATGGATTACCCGAAGCGTATAGGGGCCTCCGATCTTTTGGGCGTGGATTCCTATCCCGTGTTTGAAAAGGAAAATGCGGATATGGAACCGACACGCAAACTGATGAAAGAGGCCATGGACACCTTCGGCGTTAATGGGACTATCGCGATCTGGGGGGTGCCACAAGCGATCTCATGGGCCAGTTTCGATAAAACCAAAAAAGACTTTTTCCCAACCGAAACACAGTTGCGTTCAATGCCTCTGCTGATGGCTGTCATGGGCGCCAAAGGTTTTGTCTTCTTTGCATATTCCGGTATTTTTCAGCAACCGTTTAAAAATCCAGACCCGGATGACAGCAATAAAAAGTTTGCGCGTAATTGGCCTGGCATCTGCCGGGTGGCGCAGGTGCTGCGCGATCTTGGCCCCTTCCTGCTTTCGGACGCGCCGAATCCAAAACTGGAGGTTAATGTCATCAAAGGCCAGATTGAGGCGAAAGCGTTTGCGGCGGATGATGGGCGGATTAGTGTGATTGTCACGGCCATCGGTCCCGGCGCCGCCGAAGCCACCCTTAAACTCCAGGGTGGGGATAAACTAAAATCGAAATATGGCCGTTCCACGCTGGGGCCGGATGGCACGTGGACCTTCACCGGCAAGGATATCGACAGTGACATCCTTTTTAATTAAATTGGCGATGCGCGGTGGCTGAAGGAAAAAGACTCCAAATGATGGCGTTGAATGCAGACGGCCAGTTGCGATATCCGGCGGCGACCGCGACTCAGGCGCGGCGGGAGTTGCTGTCACCGGTGCGGGTGTTGTGGCATTCGGCGACCGCGGCCGATTCCGAGACGCTGTTGCGCTCGAACGAGAAGCAGGCGTTCGTCAGCGCCGCGGCGGCCGTTTGCCGGTTGCCGCCCGGCGCGGGCCTGTTGCTCGATTACGGGATCGAATTGCATGGCGGCATCCGTATCGTCTGCGGCCGCAGCGACCAGGGCGTCAATCGTGTTCGCATCCGTTTCGGCGAATCGGCGAGCGAGGCCATGGGGGCGCCCAATAACGACCATGCCCTGCATGACACTATCCTTGATCTGCCGTCGCACGGCATGGTCAGCTATGGCCAGACCGGCTTCCGTTTTTTACGGCTGGACGTGGCGCCGGACGCGGGCGGTGAAGTCTTGTTGCTGGGAGTCTTTGCCGAGGCGGCTTATCGCGATCTTGTCTATGCCGGATCGTTCCATTGCAGTGACGAGCGGCTGAACCGCATCTGGCAGACCGGCGCGTATACCGTCCACCTGAACATGCAGGACTACATCTACGACGGGATCAAGCGCGACCGGCTGGTGTGGATGGGCGACCTCAACCCGGAAATCCGGGTGATCGCGTCCGTGTTCGACGACCGTACCGCCGTACCGGACAGCCTCGACTTCGTGCGCGACCGCACGGCGCCGGGAACCCCGATCAATGGGATCAGCTCCTATTCCGCCTGGTGGGTGATCAACCAGTACGATTGGTTTCAGTATCGCGGCGACGTGGACTATCTGCGGCGGCAACACTCTTACCTGCGGGCGGTGCTCCGGCAACTCGCCGGCTACGTTGGTGCGGATGGCCGGGAAAACTTCGAGGCCATGCGTTTTCTGGACTGGTCTTCGGCCGATAACGAAGCCGCCGTTCATGCCGGTTTGCAGGGGGTGCTGGCGTGGGCGTTTGATGCGGGGGAAAGGCTTTGTCTTGCCTTGGGCGATGCGGACGATGCGAAACTCTGTGCCTCCTGCCGCCACCGTCTGCTTGCCCACTGTCCCGATCCCGGATTCAATAAACCGGCGGCGGCGTTGCTGGCGCTAGCCGGGTTCGGTCATCCCGCCACGGTCAACACCGACATCCTTGCCCGCCATCCCTTCGCCGGCCTCAGCACGTTCATGGGATATTATGTGCTGGAAGCGCGGGCGAAAGCCGGGGATTACGCCGGAGCGCTGGAGGTCATCCGGCATTACTGGGGTGGCATGCTCGATTTCGGCGCCACCACATTCTGGGAAGATTTCGATCTCGATTGGCTGGAAAATTCCGGCCGGATCGACGAACTGCCGATTTCTGGAAAGCACGATCTGCATGCCGATTTCGGCAAACATTGTTACACCGGTTTGCGCCATAGTCTGTGCCACGGCTGGGCGGGCGGCCCGACGGCCTGGTTGAGCGAGCACCTGCTCGGCGTTAAATTTCTCGAACCCGGCGGCCGAACGGTCGCGGTCGCTCCCCGCCTACTTGATCTGGAGTGGCTGGAAGGCACCTTTCCCACCGCTTACGGCCCCATCAAGGTCACGGCTGAAAGACGTGCGGACGGTTCCCTCGCCAGCGATGTCCGGCTGCCAAAATGAATTCTGCAAAACAAACTCCAATGTAGCAAAGGGCTTGCAGCCCGCCAGATCGAAAATGTGCTGCTCGAAGAGCGCGATACAATCGCTTTACTACAAGACCGAACACCGAAACTTGAATGATTCATGCCGTTGCGCCGGTGCGGGAGGCTGGTTGAGGCGTTCCGTCAGGCACCGGTTAACCACTACCGGTCGCCAGCAGTTGGTGGGCGGCGCAGGCCAGATACAGGGGCAGATGCACGATGCGCCCGGTAGCCATCGGCATGCCAGTGTACAAGCGCAGACCTTGCGGGCTGGCCGGATGTGAATCCAGGAAGGAATGCAGGCTTTTCAGGGTGCCCGTGGCCCCGGACTTCACCTCGACCGGCAAGACCCTGGAGCCGCTGGGGATGAGAAAGTCCACCTCGGCCTGGCTGTTGAGTGCTTCGCGCGCCCAAAAATACAGCTCGCCCTCGCGATCCGGCGGCGCCGAGGCGAGCAGTTCCTGCGCCACGAACTGTTCCGCCACCGCGCCACGGTGGATGGCCAGGAGATCGGGTTCCTGCACCAGTTGCGCATCGATCCGCAGGGCGGCATGCATCAATCCGACATCGAGCATGAAGAGCTTGGCAAGGCGTTCGTTGCAGTCGGTGGCAAGCGGCAATCCCTGTCCGGAGCTATGATACACCCGGCGGATCACCCCGGCTTTTTCCAGCGCCCGCACCGCCGGTTTTATTTCGGCTGAACGCGCCTCGCCGTCGATGTGCGAGAACTTGAAACGTCCCCCCACCAAACCGGGAGCACGCAGGAACAACTGTTCGGCGAGCGCGGCCTTAATCTTGCCGGCGTATTTGTAGAAGTCCTGGCGGTAGCTTTGCAAAATGGACAGTTGCGCGCGGCGGCACGCCTCTGGATCGTTGCCTTCGGCCATCGCCTGCAACGCCTGGGGCATCCCGCCGCAAAAGAGATAGTTGCGCAGCTCGGCCAAGGCTTGGTGATGGGCGATCTCCGGCCAGCTGCCCCGCATCGGAGTGAATTGCCTCACGGCGTCCGCGAGCGCGTGATTGCCGTGGGCTTGCAGATACTCCACGAAATTCATGGGCTGGAGCCACAGGAACTCAATGCGGCCCACGGGCATGGAGAACGCTTCCGCTTCCATCGCAAATTCCAGCAGGGATCCCGTTCCGATCACCGCCAAGTCGGGCCGAGTCTCATGGAAGTAGCGCAGGGCGACGATGGCTTGCGGACAGGCTTGAATCTCATCCAGCAGCAGCAGGCCGGAACCCGGCTCGACCGGGGGAAAGCCCAATAACGCCAACGCCTTCAAGATTTCCGCGGGGCGCAGGCTGTGAAAGGCGGCTTTGGCCTCGGGCTGAAGTTCAAAATTCACTTCGACGAGGGTGAGCTTCAGTTGACGCGCCAGTTCCCGGACGAGCCAGGTTTTTCCCACCTGCCGGGCGCCCCGCAACAGGAGCGGCTTACGATCAAATCGTGAATGCCACGTAATTAATGAGCTTAATATTATTCTTTTCATATTTTTAATTTAGCATTAATTATGTTTAAATCAAGACATGTTTAAGCAATTGGCGTTGGCCGTCCCCGGGAGCCGCCCGGCCTCGGGCGGACAGGATTATTCTTCCATGAAGGACATGAAGAGCATGAAAAGTCAGAAAACGAAGATCTTCAAGCCCTTCATGCTCTTCATGGTGCCATTCGTCCGGTCTCTTCTTTGTGCGAACGTATTCGATCTGTAGTATTGCCAAACCAATGACGCGCGTCTCCGACGATGACGGGTTCGTCCGCCCGGGGACAGGCGGCTCCCAAGGCACGTCATTTTGATCAGGCCTATCGGCCGTGCCACACTCCATCACGGCGATGAGGGAAATCTGAAATCTTCGGGGATCTCCGGCATGGCCCCGGCGTTGGCGCAGACCAGGCCGGCGACGCGGGATGCCTGGCGCATGGCGGTTTCCGGCGCCTGTCCGGACAGCAGGCCGGCGGTCAGCGTGGCGGTGAAGGCATCGCCGCAGCCGACGGTGTCGATGGTCGGGCCGAACGCCAACGCCGGAATCTCCAGGAACGTCTGGCCGTCGCTGAACAGGCTGCCGTCCTTGCCTTTGGTCAGCACGACTTGGCGCAGGTGGTAGCGGCGGAGCAGGTTGAGCAGGATGCCTCTGTCGTCGCCGCTGATCTTCAACAGGCGGGCCACCACCGGGAGTTCTTCATCGCTGATTTTCAGCAAGTCACATTGTCCCAGGGACGCCTCAATCCGTTGCGCGTTAAAAAACTGCTGGCGGAGATTGACGTCAAACACCTTCAAGCAGTCCGGACGGGTGAGGGAGAGAAAGCGGCGGATGGTCGCCGCCGAAATCTCATGCCGTTGCGCCAGCGTGCCGAAACAGACCGCATCGGTCTGGGCGGCCAGTTGAGCCAGGGATTCCGAAAACGGGATAAAATCCCAGGCGACCGGGGCGTGGATGGTGTAGGTGGGAATGCCGTTGGCCAGGGCGACGGTGACCGTGCCGGTCTTGGGTTCCGGCAGGCAGGCGACATAGTCCGTCGCCAGCGCTTTACTTCTGAGTTCAGAAAAAATGTCGCGTCCCGCCTGATCGTCACCCACCGCGCTGACCGCATAGGCGTTCATGCCCTGCGCCGCCGCATGATAGGCGAAATTGGCCGGGGCGCCGCCGAGCCGACGGCCGTCCGGCAACAAATCCCACAGCAGTTCACCGATGCCGACCACCACCGGTTTTTTGTTTGGTTTCATGGCTATCTACCTTGTCCTGAATGAGTGATTGTGGCATCGTGAGGCCGCCCGTTGGTTGTCCCGGCTTCAGCCGGTTGGGATGGAGACCAACACCGCGCCAGCCGGGAACCGGGCTGACGCTTTGGAGTGTCGCCGGCTTGACGGCGCTTTCCTACTGTATTGGAACAGGTTAATTTAAAATACAGTATTAAAGCGGTGTCGAGCCACCGCCACTCTAAAGTTTCCGGCCAGGGCCGGAAACCGTTTTATTTTCCTTTACTCCACCGATGGATGGTCAATAAACTCGACTTGGAGGCAGTTTAATTGATGTAGTTCAAACACGACAATCTCATTGCGGCCGGGTTTAAGAACCGGGCCGGGGACATATAACGTCTTGCCGGGACCAATATTCCAATAGCGTCCGAGATTGAAGCCATTGATCCAGACCACGCCTTTCACGCCGGGAAAAACGAGGAACGTGTCGGCGGTCTCGGTCAGGTCAAACTCGCCGCGATAGAAGGTCGGACACTCGGTGGTCTGTTCGGCGGTTTCTGCAAACGTCAGGCGGGAAAGATCGGTCAACGGCAGCGGGAAACAGTCATAGTCATTCTGGTATTGGTAGCCGATGGTGATGCCAGTGACAATGCCTTTGAGGTCGGTGCCGAAATACGGGCCGTAATTGACGTGCCCCAGGTTCTCCACTAGGACATCCAATTGGGCGCCGGCCGCCGGAACCTTGACCGGGAAACTGATGGTTTTGTCGTTGCGATAGGCGGTACCGAGGTAGGCGCCGTCGCACCACAGCTGTGCCCGGTCGCGCAGACCGTAGAGTTTGAGGTCGACCGGCGGCTCGCCGACCGGGCCCCGCAGGCGGGTGCGGTAGAGGATAAAGCCCTGGTTTTGGCCGAACGCTTCCATCGGCTCGGTATCGCCGGTTTTTCGCCTTTCGGACAATTCATCCAGATGTTCCAGCAGCACCGCCGAGGTGGTCAGGCGGACGGGCGGACAGGCCGTTTTGGGGGCGACCGGCACCGGTCCCGCGGGCAGGGTGGGGTGGTATTTTTGGATTACCTGTTGCAAGGCAAAATATTTCGGTGTCGGATCGCCGGCCTCATTCAAGGGCGCGTCATAATCATAGCTGGTAGTATGGGGGGCATAGTCGTCGAATGGCGCGGTTCCCAGGTTGGCGCCGCTGGTGAAGCCAAAATTGGTGCCGCCAATGAACATGTAAAGGTTGACCGAGGCACCCGCCCGCAGCATCAGGTCGAGTTTGCGGGCGGCGTTTTCCGGGTCGATGGTACGATGCGGCGAGCCCCAGTGGTCAAAGGTGCCCAGCCAGTATTCCATGCAGAAATCGGGGCCTTCCGGGTAAAGCTTGCGCTTGTCGGCAAAATAGCCGAGCACCTCGCCGCAATCGAAGGTCAGGGTGACCGGCAGTTCGGGAATGGAGCCGCCCAGCAGGTAATAGTTGTTGCCGCCGCCGTCCGCCGTGAGCAGGGGAATATCAAAACCATGTTTCAGATACAATTGGCGCAACGCTTCGACATACGCGGAATCGCGGCCAAAGGAGCCGTATTCATTCTCCACGGCGGCCAGGATGACCGGGCCACCGTGGGTGTGCTGCAACGGCCGGAGTTTGGGCAGCAGCACGTCGAACCAGCGGGTTACGGCGGCCAGGTAGGGCGCGTTGGAGCGGCGTAACCGGCAGCCGGGAACCGCCATCAGCCATGGGGGAATGCCGCCGTTGTCCCATTCGGCGCAGATATAGGGGCCGGGCCGGACGATCACGTACAACCCCAACTTCTGGGCGGTCCGGATAAAGCGTTCAACGTCGAGCAGGCCGGAAAAATCGAACTCGCCGGGAACGGGCTCGTGCAAATTCCAACAAAAATAAGTTTCAACACAATTGAGTCCCATCCGCACCGCTTTTTGCAAGCGGTCGCGCCACTGCTCGGGATGAATCCGAAAATAATGGATGGCGCCGGAAATGATTTGAATGGGTTGCCCGTCGATTTCGATGGCCGACCGGGTGATGGCGACGGTGTTTTGCATGAGACGGGTTTCCAAACAAGGATTTTTTAACCGATTGAAGTGTGATTGGAATTAACCCCGAGGATGTAGCTGTCGGCGAAGCACGGTGCCGAGCCGCGGTTTGGCGCAGTTCAGGTGCGGGTATTTCACTTTCATATAATCCAGGAACCGTTGCGGATCGATTGAGTTCATGGCGAACATGTCATAGTGCGCGGGTATGGTCAAGCCGGGCGTGAGCGCGCCGGCCAAGTCGGCGGCCTCCTGATAGGTCATGTTGCCGATGCAATTGCGTTTCAGCCGTTTGGCATCGCGGCCATTGATCGGCAGCAGGGCCAGGTCAATCGTCCAGGCCTTCAGCTTCGTCTGCAACCCTTCATACAGGCAGCAATCGCCGGCATGGTAAACGGTGACGCCGTTGCCTTCAATAATCAGGCCCAGGTAGGGATAAAGTCCGGTTTCTGGATCACAATCGAGAAACTCATGGGCGGCGGCCACGGCGCTGATTTTTAGCCCCTTCAGTTCGATACTGCCGCCGTCGTTTAGTCCGAGCACGCGCGTTTTGGCAATCCCGGTTTCCTTGACGACCGATTGTCGCACCGCTTCCGGCACGATAAAAACCGCACTAGGAGAGGCGGCGGCAATCCCCGGCCAGGCCGGCCGGTCCAGGTGGTCGCCATGATCGTGGGAAGCGGTGACGATGGCCGCGTTGGTGACCGCTGCCGGCGTCAGCAGCGGCGCGATCAGGCGCGAGCGTTCCGGGGTCAAATACGGGTCGAGGTAAATCACCGTCCCCCCCAGTTTCAAGATAAAACTGTGCTGGCCAAGGTGGCAGACGGCAACCTCGCCCGGCTTGAGGCGCAACGCATTAAACCGTGTGATCAGTGACTTTTTCATTTTGTTTCGTTTTGCGGATTCCGCAGGCCGCGCCAGTGCAACAATCCACGGCTGGGACAGCAGGGGCGGCCTGCGAAATCCGCAAAGGGCACAAAAAGGTTTGGCGGAGGGTTTGGGAACCGCCTTTCCTCAAAAGGGGGTTCCCAATATTGTCCGTCAAAATTGACATGCATCCTGTTCATTGCATCACTTTACCGCCGTCAACCACCAGGTTTTGGCCGGTGATGCCCGCCGCCGCGGTGGAGAGCAGGAACAGCAATGGCGGTGTGATCTGTTCTTCGGTCAGCAGGAACGGCAATGCCTGGTCGCGCAGCAAGTCGGCTTTATCCTCGGCGGAGACATGCATGCGGAGCTGTTTCTCGGTCATGATCCAGCCGGGCGAGAGCATGTTCACCCGAATCTTCTCCGGCCCCAGTTCGCGGGCCAGTGACCGGGTAAAGCCGAGCAGCCCGGCCTTGGACGCATTGTACACCGTGAACGGCGCTAGGCCCAGCATATAGTTGGTTGTCCCCAGATTGACGACCGCCCGTCCGGTTCCGGTCCGTAGTCCCGGCAGTGCCGCCTGGGTCACGGCAAACGTGGAACGCAGATTGACGGCGATGAACCGGTCGAATTCGGCCAGTGTCGCTTCCTCGAATTTGATTCGGGTGTCATCCGCGACATTATTGACCAGATAGTCGATCCGCCCCTTAAAGGCGACGGCGGTTTTGATAAACTCGGCTACCGCTTCCGGAACGGCCACATCGCAGGCGCAAAAATGGCCGCGGCCGGCGCATTGCGTCGCGGTTTCATGGCCCTGGGCGGGCTGCCGGCCGCAGAAAAACACCTCCGCGCCCAGCTTGGCCAGCGTGATCGTCAAATGGCGGCCGATTCCGGCGGTCCCGCCGGTCACCACCGCCACCTGGCCCTTAAATTCCGAATCCTGCATGGTATTCATCGTACCTCTCGACATTCAATATTTATTTCAGCTTTTTTCTTTGACCGGTCACTTTCGCTCCCTACGGTCGCTTCGTTCGCGGCTCGGATTGGCCTCGATACTGAGGAACGCGTGTTTGCGTTTTATTCTAAATTCTGGCTTCTACATTCCAGGCAACGATGGGGTTTGCAAAAGGCTTATTCCAATTAAAGTTCAAATTGATTCTTTATTCTACCACAAAGAACGCAAAGAACACAAAGATTAATTGCTCATTTTTAGATTGTTTTATCTTTGCGATCTCTGCGATCTTTGCGGTTAATTCTGAAATCAATTTGAAGGGTGATTAGAATTAATTGTAAATCATGACTTTATTGCGGCCGGGCTGGCCCATGGTTTCGACGGCCTCATGAATCTTGGCCAGCGGGTAGCGGTGCGACACGATCCGTTCCGGATTGACCAAGCCGCGCTCCATCAGGCGGATGGCGCTTTGCATGGCCAGCGGCGTCGTTCCGAAGCTGGCATCCATGCGTCCTTCCAGGAAATGAGTCAGGCCGCCGTCGAGCTCGAATTTCTCATGCGTGGTGATGCCGAAAATATTCCATTTGGTGCCGCGTCGCCGCAGGTCGATCATCAGTTTGACCGCGTCGATCGGTCCGGCCGCTTCCACGACCAAGTCCGGCCCGCCGGGAATGATGTCGTAAACTTGCTGCTTCACGTTGGCGGCGCGCGCATCGATCACGTGGGTGGCGCCGCCGATGGTGATGGCGTTTTGCCGGGCATAGTCGCTGGCATCGATGGCGATTAACCGCCCGGCTCCCGCCGCTTTTGCCACCATCAGGCAGAGCAGTCCGATGCCGCCGGTGCCGATCACCACCACATCGTCGCCGACGTTCATTTCGCTCTTCTGGATGACGCCCTTCCACGCTCCAGACAACGGTTCGGTCAGTGCCGCCGCATCGAAACTGAGGTTGGCCGGCTTGTGGAAGAGGCAGGAGGCGCCGGTGACCATGTATTCGGCAAAGGCGCCGGGACGGACATCTTCCGGTCCGTCGCCGCCGGTGGTATAGGCGGTTTCACAGTAATGGGAATTGCCTTCGCGGCAGGACGGGCAGACGCCGCAATAGCCGGACGGCTGGCAAATTACAGCGTCGCCTTCCTTGAAATGCCGCACCCCGTTGCCGACCGCGGCCACAATGCCCGCCGGTTCATGGCCGGGAATGAAAGGGAACGCCACATTGCGGCGGATTCCCTTGATGGCCTTGTAATCCGTGGCGCAAAAGCCGCACGAGACGATTTTCACCAGGACTTCGTCGTGCTTCGGTTGCGGAACGGGGATGTCGTCCAGTTCCAGTTGGTTAAAGTTTTTCAGTACGGCCGCCAGCATGGTTCAGTCTCCCAAAATACGGCGCCCCGGTTGAGGTGCGTGGTGCGCGGTTGCATGCTCCAAGGTCAATCGTTTGCAATACTATACCGGCAAAATTGCGTTATGCCAACGGCCCGGTATGTTAAGGATAACGATTGGTTCTGGCGGCGGCGTTCTGAGCGGGACGCCAGACAACCCAAGGATGAGAATTTGTGAGCAAGACACCGACAGCAGCCAACAGCGGGAAGCCCGGACGGGCGGGCAAGGTGACGATTGTCGATATTGCGCGGGCCGTGGGGCTCGACAAATCCAGTGTGTCGCGGGCCTTGGGGGACAATGGCAAAATCTCCGCGGCGACCCGGACCCGGGTTCGGCAGGCCGCCCTGGAACTGGGCTATCAGCCGAACGTCGCGGCCCGCCAGCTCAGGACGGGCGGGCATCTTGCCGTTGGCCTGGCCATTCCCGTGAAAGTCCTCGATCTTTATATCGTGGTGAAAACGATCCAGGAACTTTCGCTGCTCGCCCTTGAGCGGAAAGTCATCCTGTCGGTCATTTCCTGCCCCTCTACGGAACCTGGTCACTTCATGGCTGATGGCATCCTGGCGTGGGGCGACATCCCGTTCGACGACATTCAGGCCCTCTGCGTGAACGGCAGCCCCTTCGTCGTCATCGACCCCAATAATCCGTCGTACCTGAACCGCACCGGCCCCTGTGTCCGCATCGACAATGCGGGCGGCGCCACGGCGGTGATGGACCATCTGATGGGGCATGGTGCCAAACGTTTGCTCTTTGTCAAGGCCCAAGAAGGCCACATCGGCCACGACGAGCGGTTCGCGGTGGCGCGGGCCGCCTGGCTGAAAAAGCGGCCCCTCCACACGATCACCACCTGCCTGTTCCGGGAACTGACCGACGAGCATCTCAAGGCGTTCGCCGCCGAGCCGCACGGCGCGATTTTCTGCTCCAATGACCAGGGCGCCATCGCCGTCTGGCATCGGATGGCCAAGCTTGGCATAAAGGCGCCAGAGAACCTGATGCTGGCCGGTTTCGATGGCGACCCCTATGGCGAGCTTTTCGGCTTGACCACGGCCGTGGTGGACGCTGCCAAGCTGGCGAAGGAGTCCTTTGATCTCCTGTTGGCCCTCATGGACCGGACCGCGAAGGGACATTCCCGAACCGTTCCCGTCGAATTGCGGGCCGGTTCCACCAGCTAAGATCTTTGGCGTCTTACGTCACATGATGCGGGGCTCTGCCCCGAGCCCCGCTCAAGGAACCAGTCCCTTGAGAATCCCTGATATCTGATTTTGCGGGAGCCGGTACTGTGCGCCGCGCAACGCCTGAACCCATCGGCATTGTCATCGCGGGCGGCGCATAGCACCGTCTCCCGCAAAATGGAATGTCTCGGGGATTCCAAAGGGACTGGTCCCTTTGGCAGGGGTCTGGGGGCGGCGCCCCCACATGGTTTTAGACGCGGTCAGCTGACCAGATGGTTGGTGATGAAGTGGAGGCTGGTTTCGAGGGAGGCGAAGGGGTCGTCATTGAGCCAGCCGGAATCTTGTTCGACGATGAACCATTGGCAGCCGGAGGTTTCGGATTCCGCAAGGATCTCGGGCCAGGGCAGGATGCCGGAGCCGATCTCGGCGAACACGAGTTTGCCTTCAGGGCCGGGCTTGCCGTCCTTCATGTGCAGCAGCGGTAGGCGGTTGCGCAACTTTTGGCACCACGTCACCGGGTCATCGCCGCCGACCTTGATCCAGAAGGTGTCGGGCTCGCCCTGGAGGTGGTCTGGACTGGTGTTGGCGTAGATGTACTCCAAGGCGGACTGGTGGCCGACCTTGTGCTTGAACTCAATGTCATGGTTGTGATAGGTCAGCACCTGGCCGGCGGCGCGCAGGACGGCTCCGGCCTTGTCCAAGGCCTTGGCCAGGGCGGCCACCGCGCCGGGTTCCTCAAACTTGATGTCGGCCGGCCAGGGATAGGCGGTGTAGGTGCAGTTGAGCTGGTGCAGGCGGTCCACAATGCGTTCGGGTTCGGCGAGAATGGTCTTGGAGTCTTCGTGGGTGGCGCAGCAGACCAGTCCTTCGCCGTCGAGGATCTTGACCAGTTCTTTTTCGGAGATCGGCCCCATGCCGGAAACCTGCACGGCGGGATACCCCATGGCCTTCACGCGGCGCAGCGTCCGGCCAATCTCGACCGGGGTCTTGAGATGATCCCGCAGGGTGTACAACTGGGCGGCAACTTGCTCGATGCGCATGGTGAGTATCCTCGATTCGAATGACGGTTGGTGCTTCTGAGAGTAACGTTACTATAATCGGGGTTTGCCCAAGCTATGTGGGGACGCCGCCCCCAGGCCCCCGCCAAAGGGGACCTGTCCCTTTGGAATCTGAAGACGTGAAGCGTGAATTTTGTCATATCTATAACTATTTGAACTCCGTCTTTATGCAGGATAGAGTCCCCATACTCCGTATAATGCCTTTTGCGGGGGATCGGCCATTGTTTGGAAGGGAAGGGTGACCACACCATGTCAAACCTCAGTCCGGACCATCCGCAAAAAACGGCCGCCTCTCCGCTCCGGGGACCGCAGGAAAAACTGTTGGCGGCCGCACTCTGTTGTCTGATTTCAGTGCTCGGCGGCTGCAGGTCAACCCCTGGTCTAGTGTCCTGCTGGCACGCCGAAAATAGTCCGGCGGACCGCGTGGGCGCCAATGATGGCATTTTAAAGCAGGGCGCCGCATATGGTCCTGGCATCAAAGGACAAGCGTTCAAGTTTGGCGCCATTGGCGATGCGGTGTCGGCATCCACGCACGGTATTCCCGTGGGCATCCATGACCGGACGCTGGTGTGTTGGGTTTACCTCAACGCCATTCCAGGTGAATCAGGCAGTGAAGCGTTTTTTGTCGGCTATGGAAAATTTGCGAGTTACGGACAGGTTTACTGTCTTGGCGCGTTGGCCGATCACCGTTTGTTTTTTTCGCAATGGGGGAATGCCATCATCGGCCCCAGGCTGACGCTTGGCGAATGGCATCACGTGGCGGCAACCAGTTTTGACGCCCACACCGTGCTCTATTTGGACGGGGCCAGGGTCGCCTCCGGTGCCTTGGACTTTAACACCCCGCCGGCAACCGAATTCCACATTGGTTTTGTGGATGCGCCGCTCAGAACCCGGCAAACCGTGGGGCTGATTGACGAAGTGGCGGTTTACAACCGGGCGCTTCCCCCGGAGGAAATTCAGGCCCTTTTTCGTGCCGGTTCAGCCGGAATCCCCAAGCCGCCCAAAACAAAAGGGCAATGACGGCTTGCCAAGGGGCGCGTGATTTCCCGTGCCTCATTTGGAGCGCGGGTAGGCTCCTGCTGGCCAGGCGGGGGTTGCGGTTTTATAGTACGGCCATTCCCTGCGCCTGTGGCTTGGGGAGGTTTTGCCCATGCACATCCTAATTTTGAATGGCCCCAACTTGCAGATGCTGGGCCGCCGTGAACCGGCGGTGTACGGCCGGGCCACGCTTTCCGGCATTGAGGAAAGCGTGCGCCAGGTGGCGGCCGGCCTGGGAGTTGAGGTGACGTTCCGCCAGAGCAATCACGAAGGCCAGTTGCTGGACTGGATTGGCGAGGCGCCGGGCCACTTTGACGGCATCGTCATCAATCCTGCCGCCTACACCCACACCAGTGTGGGACTGCGTGACGCCATTGCCGGGGCCGGACTGCCGGCCGTGGAGGTCCATCTCAGCAATGTCCATGCGCGGGAGGAGTTCCGGCAGCGCTCGCTGACCGCCGCCGTCTGCGTGGGGGTGTTGTGCGGGTTCGGCGCCGCCGGCTACGAATGGGCCTTGCGCGCCCTGGTGCGGCATCTGCAAAACCAGGGCCAGTCAACAATCACAACCTGAACCAAGGAGCCGCCATGAACATAGATGAAATCACCCGGATCGCGGAACTGATGACGGCCCACGATCTCACGGAATTTTTGGTGGAAGGGCAGGATCTCAAACTGTCGCTGCGGCGCAACCGCAAGGAACTTGAACCGGTGGCCGCGCCGGCCGCCGCACCGGTGGCCGTGCCGGTTGCCGCGGCCGCGCCCGTGGCCCCTGCCGCCGCG
>CAITYL010000283.1 GCA_903896595.1 uncultured Lentisphaerota bacterium | reverse complement strand
GCCGCCAAACCGGCGAGGCTATGCCGCCAAATCTCCGTGCCTCTGTGTCTCCGTGGTGAGTGCTTTTTTCCATTTCTTTGGTCAGCGAATTCTTGAAACATAACCAAAAACAGACAACATCCGCCATCGCCCCGTGGAGACCCAACGGACCCAACCGCATGACTTCCCGTGAAAAAATTGGCCGTATTTTTGCCCGTTCCGCCGACGCCCGCACCGGGTTCTGGACCGGCGATCCGGTGGCGGAAACCATGACCCGGTACCTGGCCGAACTTGGCTTCGCTGAGCGTAACCAGTTGTTCGATCATCTTCAGGACGACTGCCGCTGGATCCCGGTCTGGGGCTACCAGCATCCCGAAGGCCGCGAGGCGTTCGATGTCCTGCTCGGCCAACCACGCACCAGCCTCAGCCAGCCGGGCTGCTTTGCGGAGTGCGCGTCGCTGGCCGAGATTGAAGCGCATCCCTGGCCGAATCCCGCGTACTGCGATTTTACCGCCGATCTGGCCCGCGTGCGGCAGCACCTCGACAAAGCCGTTTTCACCGGCACCTGGGCCTGTTTTTTCCATATCGCCGCCGATTATTTCGGCATGGAAAACTATTTCATGAAAATGCACACGGACCCGGAGCAGGTGGAGGCGGTGACCAACCACGTCACGGACTTTTTCGTGGCCGCCAACGACCAGTACTTCGCCCAGCTCGGGGACGCTGCCGATTACTTCTTCTTCGGCAACGATTTCGGGACTCAACAGAGCCTGCTGCTCTCGCCGGAATGTTTCAAACACTTTATCCTGCCCTCCATGCGCCGCCTGATCGCGGGAGCGAAAAAGTTTAACAAGAAAGTCATGGTCCATTCCTGCGGCGCCATACGGGAAATCATTCCCCTGCTGATCGAGGCGGGAATTGACGGGTTGCATCCGTTGCAGGCGCGGGCCGCCGGCATGGACGCGGCATCGCTGGCCCGCGAGTACAAGCGGGACCTGGTGTTCATGGGCGGGGTCGACACCCAGGAACTGCTGGTCCACGCCACACCGGCCCAGATCAAGGACGAGGTGCGGCGTTTGCGTGACCTGCTGGGCCCGCATTATATCGTCAGCCCCAGCCACGAAGGCGTCCTCCCCAACGTCCCGCTGGCCAATATCGTCGCCATGGCCGAAGCCGCCCGGGAATGAGCGCCAAAAACAACCAATATTCATCAAAAAAAGACCAAGCATGGCGCGGCCAGGCAAGGCAAAGCGGGCGTTAACGCCTTATAGTGATTTCACCACTCACCCATAAGGAGTCCACAGATGAGCAACCGGCGCTACTCAGTCATTCTCGGCAATCTCGGCAACACCTGCGACCGCTTTTGCGGCAGTTACAAGAGCAACCCGCCCGCCCTGGAGATGCTCAAGGCGGCCGCCAAGATCCCCCATGTCAAGGGGATTGAGCTGGTTGGCACCTGGGACATCCGCCCGGACAACGTGGCGGAGATGAAGCAGGCGCTCACCGGTCACGGCCTGACCTGCGTCTCCATCATTCCCGACCTGTTCTCCCGCAAGGAATTCGCCAAGGGTGCGTATTCCAACCCCACCCCTGCCCTGCGCCGCCAGGCCATTGACGAAAGCAAGCAGATGTGCGACATCGCGCTGGAGCTCGGCTGCGACCTGCTCAACCTGTGGCCCGGCCAGGACGGCTACGATTATCTGCTGGCCGCCGACTATGAAAAGGAGCGCGAGTTGGAATGCCAGGCGATCACGGAACTCGCCAAGGCCTACCCAGGCCTGCGTTTCGCCCTGGAATACAAGCCGCAGGAACCCCGCACCCATTGCTATATGGCGCGCATGGCCGACACCCTTCTGATGGCCCAGGAAACCGGCTGCGCCAACGTCGGCGTCACCATGGACACCGGCCACTCCTTTGCCGCCGGCGAGATCCCCGCCGAAGCGGTGGTGCTGGCCCGGCGCGCCGGCAACCGGCTCTTCCACATGCATTTCAACGACAATTACACCAAGTGGGACGATGACATGATCGTGGGGTCGGTCCACAGCATTGTCTATCTGGAACTGCTCTACTGGCTGGACCGTTGCCAGTACAACGGCTGGCTCTCCATGGACCAGTACCCCTACCGCGAAGACGCCGCCGGCGCCATCGGTGAAAGCATCCAGTGGCTGGTCGCCTTCGACGCCATCCTGAACAAGCACCGCGCCGAGATCGACCGGGTGATCGCGGGCGGCGACCCCGTCGCCACCTCCCGTTTCCTGCGCCAAGCCATGCTCGGAGCCAAATAACCTGGGAGCCTGACCGTTTTACAAGGACAATGTTGGGAACCCCCTTTTGAGGAAAGGCGGTTCCCAAACCCTCCGTCAAACCTGTTTGTCTCTTTTGCGGATTCCGCAGGCCGGCGCCAGTCCTGCGGCGTGGCCACTGGCATAAGG
>CAITYL010000282.1 GCA_903896595.1 uncultured Lentisphaerota bacterium | reverse complement strand
TTGTCCGCTATGTTTTTCCCCATAAGCCTTTATCCTGTTTTTGCATTTGGACGTAACACCATGCAATATAACAGATAAAGGCTTATTTTTTATCATTTAGCCGCAAAGTTTGTGCGAGAATTTAACTGCAACACTTGAGTAAATTATTGCCCAGCACGCCCCGGCGCACGGCGTCAAACAGCAGGATGGTGGCCGCCTGGGCGGCATTGAGCGACTCGGCCGGACCGGGCATGGGAATGGTGACCCGTTCCTCGGGGCGGGGGTCGCGCACGCCTTCCGCCTCATTGCCGATCACCAGGGCGCCGCCGCGCACCTCGTACGCGTCGGAAAAGCAATCCACCCCGGCCGCCGGCGTGGCGCACCACAGTCGCCCCCCCCCGAGTTGCGCCAGCAACTGGCGAATGGCGGCCAGGTCGGGAAATTCACGCAACGCCAAGGCAAACTGGGCTCCCATGCCGGCCCGGATCGCCTTGGCGCCAAAGGGATCGGCACCCCCGGCCGTGAGCCACACCTCATGCAACCCCGCCCCCCAAGCGGTGCGCAGGATGGTTCCCATATTGCCGGGTTCGGCGATGCGGTCCAGCACCAGCGCGAACGGATCACGCAGGACCGGCCGCGCATCCGGTTCCGGCCAAGCCCGGAACAACGCCAGGACCCCCTGCGGGTTTTCCGTGGCGGCATGCTTGGCGAACTCCGCATCGGCAACCACCACCGGTTCATGGCCGGCGGCGCGCGCCAATGCCGCCAACGCCGCCTGTTCCGGCCGGTCCGTGAAACCAGAGGAAAAGAGGAGGAATTTCAGGTGGTCGCCCCGCCACCGCAGGGCTTCCCCACAGCAGCGCACGCCTTCGACCAGAAAAAGTCCGAGTTTTTTGCGGCCGTGCCGTCCCGCCGCCTGGCGCACCTGCTGCTGGCGCGACCGGGTGAAACCGCCGGATTCAAGAGGATTGGCCAAGGGGTTTGACAAAGATGACACCGTTTTGGAGTGCGGCAATTCCTTTGCCGCTTTTTGTTTTTGGGTTGCCTGCGCCGTCACCCTTCTTCAGCCCTCAGTGTCTTCAAGCACCGCTCCGCGGCGATACCAAGGCGGCAAAGGAATTGCCGCACTCCAAAAACGCAGGGGAAATTTACCAGACGTCCACTATATTGCCATTCTGCTGCGTTTTTAAACCTCGCTCCGCCCTCCCCTTTTTATCATGTCCAAACGCCACCCGCAGACCTACACCGGCATTGAAATCGGCACCGCCAGCATCAAGGTGGTCGTGGGCCAGTTTCAACCTGACGGCATTCTCAACCTGTGCGGGGTGGCTGAAGAGGCCACCAATGGGTCGGTGGTCAAGGGCGAGATTGTCGATGCCAAGAAGGCGATGGAACAGCTGATTGTGGCGATGCGCCGGGCGGAACAGACTGGCGACGTGCAAATTGACACCGACGCCATCTATCTGGCGGTTACCGGGGGCCACCTGCACTCCGTCAACAGCATTGGCACCGTGGTGGTCAGCAATGCCGACCGCCGCATCACCCAGGCCGACCGGGAAAACGCCGAAACCCAGGCGTGGAATTATCATTTCCGCCCCGACCAGCCTCCCGTTAATTTTTTCAATCGTCTCTTTCGGGTTGATGGCATCCGCGAAGTGGACAATCCCGTGGGACTGGTCGGCGCCAAACTTGAGGCGGAAGTGCATATCGTCTATGGTGACCGCAACCGGCTGGACACGGGCTGCAAGCTGGTCGAGGAAGCCGCCGGCCAACCGCCCAGCGCCCAGGTGTTTTCCCCCATTGCGGCGGGCATGGCCACCTTTTTTCAAAAGGAGGCGATTGGCAAGGGCGTCCTGGTGCTGGACATCGGCGCCGGCGTCACGGAATACGCCGTGCTGCAAGGCGGCGGCGGCGATCTGTGTTTCCATACCGGTCAGATCACGGTGGGTGGCGACCACTTGGCCAATGATTTGTCACTCGGTCTGCACCTGCCGTTTTCCCGCTGCCGGGAACTGGTTGAACGCCTGGCCGAATGGAACGGCACCGTCATGATGACCCAGGATGGGCGCAACCGGCTGATTGAAATCACCCTCGGCATCAACGACCGCCGCTCGATTTACGTTTCCACCGTCGAGCAGATTTTGGAGGCGCGGCTGAAGGAATTGTTTGAACTGATTCGGGACGACCTCCGCCAGCAGGGCGTGCTCGAACGCATCGGACATGGCGTTACCTTGTGCGGCGGCCTGGCCCGCTTGCCGCGCCTCGAAGACCTGGTGAAAAATGTCTTTGAAATGCCCGCTGAAATCGGCCGGGTGCAGGGGGTTTCCGGCGGTTCGGCGGAAATTCTCAATGCGCCCCGCTTCATCACCCCGATCGGCCTGTTGCGCTTCGGAAAAAAACATCGCGAAGAGCGGCAGCCCCAGCGGATGCCGTTGTGGAGTCAGATCAAGGCCGATGTCGGCAAACTGCGTTCCGCCTTGTCCGATGCCATGAAATGGTAAACCCTGACCATGCCCTACCCCCCCATTCAACGCGTCGCCATCCTCGGTCTCGGTTCCGCCGGTGCCCATATTGTCGCTGAACTGGCTGCCGATGACCTGTTGGCCGGGGCCGATTTGGCCGTGGCCGATACGGATCTGGGCACGCTCAAAGCCCTTGCGGACAGTGTGCCGGTCCAGATTCCCCTGGGCGGCGACTGGACCCGCCAGGAAAGCTGTGGCGGCAACGCCACCCTCGGCGAAAAAGCCGCCGGCGCCGCCAGCGACGATCTGCGCCAGTTCTTCGAGGGGGCCAGTCTGGCCATTGTGGCCTGCGGCCTGGGCAAAGGCACCGGCGCCGGCGCCGCCCGCGTGGTGGCCCGCATCACCCGGCAGATGGATATCACCACGCTGTTTGTCGTCACCCTCCCCTTTACCCATGAGGGAAATTGGCGCTGTCATCAGGCGAAACGCGATCTGGAGCTGCTGCGCACCCTGACCGATGCGGTCATGGCTATTCCCAATGACCTGCTGTTCACGACCCTGCCGGCCAATACTCCTGCCCTGCGCGGCTTTGAAGTGGTCAACAGCATACTCGCCGAAGCCATCAGCGGCCTGGCCCGCCTGCCCAGCGCCACCGGCATCCTGAGCGTGGATTTCGCCGACCTGCGCGGCCTGCTGAAGGAACGCCCCGGCTATTGCCATTTGGGTGTGGGCCGCGGCAACGGCGCGGAACGCTGGAAGGCCGCTCTTGAGGAGTTCATGCGCAGCCCCATGATCGGCGGACCCGAAACCCTGACCAAAGCCGATGCCGCCATCATTACCTTGGTCGGCGCGACCGATCTTACCGTGGGCGAGATGCAGACCTGCATGACGTCCCTGCAGCAGTACTTTCCGTCCCACACCAAACTCTTGGTCGGCACCTATACCGACCCGCGCTGCCAGGACGAAGTTTTCCTCACCGGCGTCCTGTGCCGGTTTCAGGGAACAGATGGCGGGGCGGTCCGCGAGACCGCAGCGGCGGCCACTTCGAAAACGGGTGCCGGCAAGGCCGGAAAAGCCGCCCTCGCCAGCACGGCGGTGCAGGGGGAATTGCCATTGCATGAACCCGCCTTGGGATATTTCTCCAAAGCCATTCCCACGATCTGCCGGGGCGTTAATTTCGACTTGCCCACCTGCCACCGCCTGGGACTCGCACTGGATCTCGGACAGTAGCGCCGGGCCGTAAAGCAAAAAGCTGAAAGCTGAAATTTGGAAAGCTGAAATCAGAGCCGGGAACGAAGCGCCATTCCTGGGCGCGGGAGTGACCGGTCAACGGAATCCACTTCCTGTGTTGACTGCATTTGTATGAACCTTGCCCCCCGAACACCGAATACCGCCCCCCGGCTCTTGCCGTACATCTGCCATACTCTCCGGCTGTTGTCCGGCCTTGCTTGTTTGTTCGCCATTAGCAGGGCGGCGTTGGCCGACCAAGCCGTGGCGTTGTCGGGACGGACCAGTCAGGTGGCTTCCGGGCGGGTGGTGTGGGAGGCCAGCGCGGCGCTGGACCTGCGCCGGGCCGCCGGGTTCCAGTGCCAGATCCGCGTCACCCCGGCCTGGGCCGCCGAACGCGGCCTGATCTACGTGCATTCCGGCGCCGGCTGGTACGGCGCGGCCTTTGGCGTGGCGGGAACGGGCGACTGGCAAACCGTGACCATTCTCAAGACCGCCACGTTCTTGGAAGGACAACCCGCAGGCTGGGCGCGAGTCACCGGTTTCCGGGTGGCGGTGCTGCCGGCGGCGGGAGCGGCGCCACGGCTGGAAGTGCGCAATTGGCGGCTGTTGTCGCCCACGCTGAATGGCGTCTTCCTGGTGCGCGGGTCATCCGCCATTGGGCGTCTCGGCCCCATGGAAGCCCGCGGCATTGTCGATTTTCCCGAACGCCTCGGCAAAGCCCTGGGCGGTGTCGGCGCCACCGTTGCACTGGTCGAAGATAGTGAATTGGCCGGGCTCCTGGCCTCGGCCGCGCCCCCCAACGTCGTCATCCTGCCGTATAACCCCATGATGCCCGAGCCCCTGGCCCGCTCCCTGGCGGCCTGGCAGGCCCGGGGCGGCGGCATCCTCGGCTTTTTCACGCCGCCCCCGGCCCTGGCCACCGGCCTGGGCCTGCGGGTCAGCGGCCCCCTGCCCGCCACCCAGGTGCCCGGCGGCATTGCCGCGATCCGCGTCCGCCCCGGCGCGCTGGCCCGCGCGCCTGAACGCACCCCCCAGGCCTCCTGGATCATCCAGCGTTTGGCGCCCGCCAACAGCCAGGCGCGCGTGATCGCCACCTGGTTGAATCAAACCGGGGCGGATACCGGCTATCCCGCCCTCCTCGCCGGCCCGCGCTGGCTGTGGATGAGCCACGTCTATCTCAATGCCGAACCGGACAGCGGCACCCGCCTGCTGCTCGCCATGCTGGGACAGCTCGATCCGCGGGTCTGGCCCGCCACCGCTCGCGCCGCCGCCGCCCTGGCGGACTCCGCCGCCGGATTGGATGCAGCCCAGCGTCAGGCCGTCCGCCAGGCCGCAAATGGTGGTGACGGCGCCCGGGCCGTGGCTGCCCTGCAGAGCGCCGGCGCCGCCCGGCAGCGCCAGGCCGTGGCCAGCCTGCCCGCCTGCCCCGGCGAGTTCCGCGGCGCCTGGTGCCACCGCGGCTATGGCATCCGGGGCTGGACCTGGGAACGCACCGCCAGCAGCTTGAAAGCCTGCGGGTTCAATGCCATTTTTGTCAATTTTGCCTGGGCCGGAAAAAGTTATTATCCCAGCCGGTTGCTGCCGCCCGATCCGGTCGTGGCCGCCCAGGGCGACCAGGTGCGCGCCGCCGCCGCCGCCTGTGCCCGCAACGGCCTGGAACTACATTTTTGGAAATGCTGCTTTAATCTTGGCGACAGTCCGGGCGCAGCCTTTGCCGCCGCCGCCCGCCGGGAAGGCCGGTTGCAGGTCAGCGACAAGGGCGTGGTCAACCCGCGCTGGCTGTGCCCGACCAACCCCACCAACCGCCGACTGGAGGTCGAAAGCCTGCGCGAGGCCGCCCTCAACTATCCGCAATTAAAGGGAATCCATCTGGATTTCATCCGCTATCCCGACTCACACCATTGCTTCTGCCCCACCTGCCGCCGGCAGTTCGAGGCGGGTCTCGGCCGGCGCGTCGCCAACTGGCCGGGCGACGTGCTCACCCAACCCGCGCTCAAGGCCCGCTGGCTGACCTTCCGCCGGCAAGCCATCACCTCCCTGGTGCGCGAAATTCATGACCAGCTCAAGCGCGAACGGCCCGCCCTGGTGCTCTCGGCCGCGGTGTGGGCCGACTTCGCCTCCTCCCGCGACAGCATCGGCCAGGATGCCCCCGGCTGGAGCCGCGCCGGCCTGGTGGATCTGCTGGCCCCCATGACCTATACCGCGGACGACAACGAATTTGCCGGCCTGCTGCGCAAGCAGCGCCAGGAATGCGCCGGCGGCCGCGCCCGCATCTGCCCCGGCCTCGGTGTCCGCACCTGCGGGCTCAACGCCCTCCAGACCGCCCGCCAGATCAGTCTCAACCGCCAGGCCGGCAATCCCGGCTTCCTCATCTTCGAGTACAACCTGGACGAGGCCAACGGCGTCTTCCGCGATCTCGCCCCCGGCCTGACCCGGCGCTGAGCCAAGCCATTCCAATTAAAGTTCAAGTTACTCTTTTATTTTACCACAAAGAACGCAAAGAACACAAAGATTAATGGCGCATTTTTAGATTGTTTTGTCTTTGCGATCTCTGCGATCTCTGCGATCTTTGCGGTTAATTTTGGAATCAATTTGAAGTGTGATTGGACTCATAAGATACAGAAGTGATGCTATGGAAATTCACGACATCCTGGCGGAATTGCAGCAAAATCGCGGTTATTTCCCGCAACCAGCGGTTGATGAGGCGATTCGGCAACGGGAAGAAATAACGTGATCCGTGCCCCTGCGGCAGTGGCAAAAAGCACAAAAAATGTTGCGGGATGCTGTAAAGGCCGTAACTCGAGCCAAGGCATCCGTCTGTTCCTGCCGGAAACGGAGGTCGTGCTTTTGATGAAAATCCACGGCCCGCGCGGCCTGCCACTCCGTAACCTGTTTTCGTTCCATTGTCTGGTTCGCGTTCCGATCTTTCTCACCATGAAGGGCATGAAGATCATGAAGGGGCAGAGAATGAAACTCTTCAAGCCCTTCATGCTCTTCATGGTGCCATTCGTCCGGTCTCTTCTTTGTGCGAACCACGTCTTGAACGGGTATTAGCCACGCCAGTCACCGCAAAAACCGGCTAAGTATTGTGTGCCACCAGAAAAATGTCCGATTGGACGCATACCCCGGCCACCACCGGGATATGCACAATTGAAACCATTCCCCATGCGCAATACAGTGTTGTCCAGACAGGGGGCTTCAGCGGACGGAGTACCGCCGCTGAGCCGTAGCGTTAGAATCATCGAGAACGTGGGAAAGCACATAATGAAGCAGTATATCAGTGTCATCCTCATTGCTCTCATTGTCCCATCTGTAGCCTTGGCGCAAACCATCAAGGTTCTTGCTGGCACTCAGAAGGAAGACATCCTCAAACTCTCAGCAGATACGAAACCATACATACTCCGTGGTGATTACTCGATTCCAGCGGGAAAGCAATTGGAGATCGAACAGGGCACGATAGTCGTTGCAGAGAAGGGGGCTGGCATTTCCGCTGCCGGAACCTTGCTAATAAGCGGCACGCAAGACGCGCCCGTGACCTTCATGTCAAAAGTTCCGGGACAGGCATCTTGGGAAGGCATCAAGATACAGAAGTCAGACAGTAGCAGAATTCAGTTTGCAATCATTTCAGGGGCGAAATCCGGGATTTACGTCTCCGGCTGTAAGCCAGAGATTACCGGTTGCCTCCTACAACGCAATACTGTGGGAATTAAGGTGGGTGACTATGGCGCCGGAGGTCATCCAACCGTAACTAACTGCGTCATCGCCAATAACAACGAAGACGGCATTCAATTGAATGCGTCCTCAGCCAACATGTCCAACTGCACAATCGTTCAAAACGGTGGTTGGGGCATCCGAGGTGAGTACTATGCGTCTCCCAAGATCGAGCGAACAATTATCAGTAAGAATAAAAAGGGCGGACTATACTGCTGGCTTTACACCTGTAAAGTCGAGGCCCACGGCTGCATAATTGAAAACAACAAGAACTGCAATGTCCAAAATGGTTCTCCCGAGGACTGGGATTTCAGTGGTAACTGGTGGGGCAAAGCGAGTACGCAGAAACTGATTAAGAGTGGGGACACCGCAAATTTGCCGGGTATTCTTGACGGACACGACAAGGAGAACACCGGCAAGGTCAGACTAAACGAATTTTTGCGGGAGCCTCCAAAGGAATGCGGTGCCACACTCAAGTTCGACCCAAATCAATAACCCACATTCGAACCACGGCATGAAGAACAGGGCATCTGGGGCGTTCTGGGGTCACGCCGGTGAAATTGGGACGTACGTGCTCAATAACTTGCGCTATAAACAATAATATATAAAAACAACCTCTAAAATATTTTTATATTCAAAAAATGGTGGCATTATTTGCGTTTAAGTTTGGTTGCGGTCAGGGTTGGGACGGGCGGGATAGCCCGCATGCCCTGCGTGGCCGCGCATTTGTGTGACGACTGGGAGGCCCGAGAACAAGGGAAAAACCTTAAACGCATTTTCACATTTTCATTATTCTCAACAGGGAGGCGATACCATGCCAGAAATTGCACGGTTTTTCGGGATTATCGTCCAGATGTTTTTTGATGACCACAACCCGCCGCATCTGCACGCTGAATACCAGGGACACAAGGCGTTGGTTGATTTCAATGGCAATGTGCTGCGCGGAGATATGGGGTCACGGACAGCGTTGCGCCTGCTTCGGGAGTGGATCGATTTGCATGCGGCGGAACTGATGGCTGACTGGGAACTGGCGCGAGACAGCAAGCCGCTTAGTAGCATCGCCCCGCTAAAATAAGGAAAAATACATGTGGAATTTTAACAACGTAAAAACCGTGACTTATCGGGGAGAATGGGTGCTCCACATCGAGTTCGATGACGGTCTCGCGGGGGACTTAAACCTGGTTGAGTATCCGGACAAGGGACCTGTGTTCAGACCACTGCAAGACAAGGATTTTTTCCGCTCCGCCCGAGTGGAGAACGGAACGGTTACGTGGCCCAACGGTGCCGACATTGCGCCCGAAACACTCTACGCAAAACTGGAAGCTGCCAATAAATCACTTCAGCCAACCGCTTGATCGGATGATGTTGGTGCCACCCTTTTGTGCCCTTTGCGGATTCCGCAGGTCGCCTCAGTGCAACAATCCACGACTGGGACAACCGGGGCGGCCTGCGGAATCCGCAAAGGGAACAAACAGGTTTGACGGAGGGTTTGGGAACCGCCTTTCCTCAAAAAGGGGTTCCCAACATCGTCCAACAAAACGGCCATTCCTCTCTGGGCGCGGTGCTTCTTTGCCAATTCACCGGGCACAGTTATAATTCAACGCGCTTAAACACCTGTCCTCCGCGACTCCGCTCCTCTCCACCACGCACCACCGGCAAGGCACCTCATGAACCGCTCCACCATCAATGTCCTGATCCAGGACGCGCTCCACTTTTTCGACCGGCACCAGTTCCAGTTGCCGCCCTGGGCCCGCTGGACGCCCGCCGACTGGTGCCGGCGCGGCGCGGAGTGCGATGAAATCCGCCGCAACCTCCTCGGTTGGGATCTCACTGATTTCGGCTCCGGCGATTTTGACAAACTCGGCCTGCTGCTGTTCACCATTCGCAACGGCAACCTGAAAAATCCGGATTCGCACAAGTCATACGCCGAGAAGATCATGATCGTCCGCGAACGCCAGGTCACCCCCATGCATTTCCATTGGAAAAAGATGGAGGACATCATCAACCGGGGCGGCGGCGAGCTGGTGATCAGGCTGTATCACGCCGCCACGGCCGATGAGCACCAACTAGGCACCCAGGAGTTTGCCGTGTCCGTCGACGGCGTGCGCCGCGCCTGCCAGGCCGGCGAGGTCATCCGTCTCCACCCCGGCGAAAGCATCACCCTGGAACCGTACGTCTACCACACCTTCTGGGCCGAAGGCGGCATGACCCTGGTCGGCGAAGTTTCCATGGTCAATGACGACGCCACCGACAACTGTTTCTTTGAGCCTTGCGGACGCTTTCCCACCGTCACCGAGGATGTCCCCCCCGCCTTCTGCCTCTGCACCGAGTATCCCACCGCCGCCAGCGCGAACTAACTTTTTAGACTGAAGCTTGTTAGACTGAAGGATGAAGGTAATTAAAACCCCCTGGCGCGCTATAGCATCAAACGGCACAACTGTTCGGAGAGCAAGAACGGTGTCGTGAGCCAAATGAAAGGGCTCAGTTTTGAGCCGGTTGAGTTGGCTCAAAGCTAGCCATTGAGTTGGCGCATAAGCGGCCATTCGGGTGCCCATGGCTGGGCCGGCGCTTCTACTTCGCCGTTTACTTTCCCGACTT
>CAITYL010000281.1 GCA_903896595.1 uncultured Lentisphaerota bacterium | reverse complement strand
TTGTCCGCTATGTTTTTCCCCATAAGCCTTTATCCTGTTTTTGCATTTGGACGTAACACCATGCAATATAACAGATAAAGGCTTATTTTTTATCATTTAGCCGCAAAGTTTGTGCGAGAATTTAACTGCAACACTTGAGTCATTTTGAGGCCACTGACAAACGTATTGCCAGTCGAGCCCGTCTGGAAATGCCAAGCCATATAGGACGTTATATCACCGGCATTTTTCCAGTTAATGACACGAACACAGTTTCCATCGATCGTAAGGTTATAATTGGTATCCGTGGAACTGAGAATGCCCGCAATTGTGGGCTGGCTGTACGAGAATGTGGTGCCGGTGCCGACATTGATGATGCCCGCTTCCGCGGTGGTGCCGATGGCGGCGGCCAACAGGCCGGCCACGATGGACAGTTTCTGGGTCGTGCTGCTCATGTGTCTTCTCCTTGGGTTGGGTGGCCGCGGTGTGCGGCCGGTTTGGGGACGGGAAACAAAAGAAAAAGCTGAAATGGGGAAAGCAGAAAGCTGAAATGGGGAAGGCAGACTGGGATCGGTGGGCATCAGAGCCCGGAACGCTAGTGACGGGTCACGAGGGTGTTACTGCACTTAAAAAAGTGGATTCCTTTGACCGGTCACTCTCGCGCCCAGGAGTGGCGCTTCGTTCCCGGCTCTGATGCGGGTTTATTTCTGCTTTCTGCTTTCTGCTTTCGTAATTTCTGCTTTTATGGCGCCGCCACCGAGGCGCGCGCCACCAGTTGCGGTTTCAAAAACAGCTGGATCGGCCGGCTGCCGGCCTTGCCGGTCAGCCGTTCGCACAACACATCCCCGGCCGCCCGGCCCATGCCGAAGAAGTCCTGCTGGACGGTGGATAGCGGCACGGCGCCGTGGGTGGACTGGCTTACGTTGTCATACCCCATGATCGAGACATCCTGCGGAATCCGCATGCCCCGCTGCCGGCACCGGTCGGCGGCGGCCAGAGCCAGGTCGTCATTGCTGAAACTGATGGCGGTCGGCCGCGGCCGGAGGGCCAGCACGGCGTCCAGGGCGGCGGGCAGGTCATGGGCCGCCGCATCCCCCGGGTGTCCGAGTGTCAGGAGCTGTTCGGAGCTGAATGGCAGGTGGTGGGCAACCAGTCCTTGAATGAACCCGGTCTGGCGGTCGAGCATGCTCGTGCGGTCGGTGGGGCGCGAGATATAAGCGACCCGTTGGTGGCCCTGGCTTACCAGGTGATCGACCATCAGCCGCCCGCCCGCCACATTGTCGGTCACGGCAAAGTCCATGTCTTGCCCGTCCATATAGGCATCCACCAGCACGAACGGCACCTTGTTCTGCCGCAGACGCTTGATGGCCCCCATGATCGCCGTTCCCGGTTCGAGCCAGACCACCAGCCCGCCCCGCTGCAGCCCCTCATGGCGGGCCAGCAGGGCCACCTGTTCGTCGGGGTTGCGGAAAAATTCGACCCCGGTCTGAAAGCCGTGCTTGGACAAACTCTCGTACAACCCCTCCATGACGCCGGGGCGGGGAATGTCATACCCCCCGCTGAACGGCATCGGGGAGATGAAGCGCACCCCCACCTCGCGGGTCCGGATCTGGTGATTGCGGTCGGCCACAAAGGTGCCCTGGCCGCGGCGCCGGGCCAGCAACCCTTCCGCCACCAGATGCGACAGCCCCTTGCTGACGGTCAGCCGGCTGATCCCCAGTTCCTGCTCCAGTTCCCGCTCGGACGGCAGTTGCGCGCCCACGGCCCATTCGCCGGACAGAATCCGTTGCCGGATCGTCTCCTGGACCTTGAGGTAGCCGGTTTTGGCGGTTCGGGGGCTCATAATCAGGGGCGGCTCTTCCGTTGCGCTAAAGGTAATCCGCTTGACCAAGCAGTTCATCGTTATTACGTAAGCCACTATACTGGCTAAATTCAACTTGTCAAACCGGCAATGGTGAGTTATACTAAAGCCAGTAATTGCAACTAGTGGCTAAGCCACTACACAGGAGCGCTAGTCTGGGTTATGCATGGTTTTAACAGGAGAAATCCGGAGAGAACGGAGAAAAACTTCTCTGTGACCGTTACACATTCGGATTCACCACGATAGAACGCGAAGGATCGCAAAAGAACATGCGGGTCCGGATTTTTCTTTCGCATTCTCTGCGTTCTTTCGCGGTTAATCGAATTGTGGTGGGCAATTTACGTTACCCGGACTGGTCAAGTTCAAATTCATATAGTCATCGCCATACCGCCGAGGAACCGCCCCATGAAACGTCGCTGTTTTACCCTGATCGAACTGCTGGTCGTCATCGCCATTATCGCGATTTTGGCCGCCATGCTGCTGCCCTCGCTCGGCAAGGCCCGGGACACCGCGCGCCGCACCAGTTGCCTTTCCAACCTGAAGCAGATCGGGGTTGCCGGGGCCATTTATACCACGGATTACAACGACTACTTTGTTCCGGCTTGCAAGTCCAAATGGTCCTTTCCCTACTGGATGGACAACTTGGCGGCGACCCTGCCTCGTGGCAGCGTGCATCACGCGAGCAATACCTACAATGCGGTCTTTTTCTGCCCGAGCGAACCCAATCACCATGCGAGTTTGGTCGATTACGGATTGAACTTGCCCACCATGGGCGGCGACACGAAGGGCAACACGATTTTATATTCCCCCGTGTCTATTGCCCGGGTGTCGAGTCCATCACGGTTGATCACCATTGGCGATTCGCGGGAGCCCGCCGTTGGCGGTGGGCGGCAAGGCTCTTGGGTGCTCGACAACTGGCAATTTCTGCACAATGGTGCCGCCGGCAACACTTGCACCCCGTTTCCCCCGCGGCACGGCAACGGCATGAACTTCCTATTTCTGGATGGGCATGTCGAGTACATCACCTTCACCCTGGCCACGATCAATAGCACGTTTGGTAGCCTGCTATTGGTGCCTGCGGGCGAATTGTGGTGAGGGGCATCACTCGGTGGCCGTGACTGGAACGTCAGCGGCTACAGCAGGCCGGCTTGGCGCCAGTAGGCCGTGGCGTCAACCACGCGGCCGGAATCGAGGGCTTCGTCAATGGCGAAGCAGGTGCCGGCGCTGACCAGGCCGGCATCCAGGCTGACCGTGGGCGGGACGCCGTCGAGCATGGTGGCCGCCAGTTCCCTGGCCAGGATCTCGTCACCGCCACCATGGCTGTCGTTGGCGCCGCTGTCCACGCGTTCGAGCTTGGTATCGAAGCCGATGCGCTGGGTCTCAATGTCGCCGGTGAGGACATTGGCGCGGATGGCGCCCTCGGTGCCGAGAATGTACAGGCGCCGTTCCGGGATGCCGGCATTGCAGTTGGTGTGGAAGGTGGCGCGTACGCCGTTGCCGTACTCCAGGATGGCGACTTGATTGTCGACGATGTCTTTGTCGGCGGTGAACGGGTTTTCCCCGACCAGGCAGCGCCAGGTGCGATAGGCGTCGCGCCCTTCGCCGTTTTGGCCGAGGCGGCCGATGTGGCCGGCGTTTTCCGCGGTAAAGAAGTTGAGGCCGCCGAAGGAGGCGACCCGGGCGGGCAGGCTGGCGACGAACCAATTGGCCAGATCAATGTCGTGGCAGCATTTTTCCAGCAGATGGGTGCCGGCGAACTGGCGCAACCGCCGCCAGTCGCCCATGATGTAGCCGCCGTGGTTGAAGTTGAGGGTCTCGTTGAACTCGAAGCTGACGATCCGGCCGACAACCCCGGCATCCAGCAGTTCCTTGAGCTTGCGGTAATGCGGGGAAAAGCGCAGGGTGAAGCCGATGACGAATTGGCGGCCGCTCGCTTTCCACGCCCGTTCCATCTCCAGGCAGTCGGCAAACGTGATGGCCAGCGGTTTCTGGCAGAAGACATGCTTGCCGGCGGCGAACGCGGCCAGGGTCTGTTCCTTGTGGAAGCAGTTCCAGGAGGCGATCATCACCCAGTCCACCTCCGGCCGGGCCAGCATGGCGTGGTAGTCAGTGTCCACCGGCAGTTCGGCGCCGAATTTCTCGTGTGCCGCCGCGATGGAACGCGGGTCGGGATCGTGGAGGGAAATGACTTTGAGCCGCGGATCCTGGCGCAGGACCCGTTCCAGCAGGTTGCGCCCCATGCCGCCGCAGCCGATGACGCCGATGCCGATGCTATTTTTCATGGTACTACTTTCTTGGAAAAAATCTTCACCACAGAGGACACAGAGAGCACAGAGCCATCTACGTTCACGGTATGCTTCGTTAGGCTGACGCTCGATAAGTCAAAACCGCAGGCAAACTCGGCGTTATTTCAAGACCGGGAGCCGCCCGTCCCAGGGCGGAACTCTATGGCGTCACACCAGTTCCGTCCT
>CAITYL010000280.1 GCA_903896595.1 uncultured Lentisphaerota bacterium | reverse complement strand
TTGTCCGCTATGTTTTTCCCCATAAGCCTTTATCCTGTTTTTGCATTTGGACGTAACACCATGCAATATAACAGATAAAGGCTTATTTTTTATCATTTAGCCGCAAAGTTTGTGCGAGAATTTAACTGCAACACTTGAGTCTTTATTGACATAAACACGTTGATTCCGGCAATGCCGGGTTGGGAAGGCGATCATGCAATTAAGTTCGATCACGGTGGCCCGCGAACAGGCGGCGGCGGAAGTCAGTTTCCTCAACCAGGTTTACGGCTGGATGACCGGCGCCTTGATGCTGACCGGCCTGGTGGCCTGGCTGACCTTCCAAAACTTCGATGTGCGCCAGGCCCGGGGACTGTTCATGGGGGCCATGATCGCCGAAGTCCTGCTGGTGCTGGCGATCAGCTTCCTGGCCAACCGGCTGCCCGTCATCCTGACCGCCCTGGCGTTCATCGTCTATTCGGCGTTGACCGGCTTCACCTTGTCGGTGGTTTTTCTGAACTATCGGCTGGGCTCGGTCGCAACCACCTTTTACGTCACCGCCGGCACCTTTGCGGCCATGTCCGTTTACGGCCTGGTCACCCGGCGCGACCTGACCGGCGTCGGCAGCCTCTGCTTCATGGGGCTCATCGGCCTGATCCTCGCCAGCGTCGTCAACCTGTTCCTCGGTAACGGGCTGGCGGACCTGATCATTTCCGGTATCGGAATCCTGGTGTTTGTCGGCCTGACCGCCTACGACACGCAGAAATTGAAGATGCTCCATGAGTCCGGCGCCGGCACCGGCGGCCAGGCGATCGTGGGCGCCCTGACCCTCTACCTGGATTTCATCAACCTCTTCCTCTACCTCCTGCGCTTCGTCGGCAAACGCCGGTAATCACCGTGGCCGACGGACAATAAAACCGCAGAGTGACGAATACTGAGGTCCGAATCATGAAGTAAATTCGCCAAGGACCAGGGAGAACTTCAATATTCTGCGGTTCAAGATTCGTCAATCTGCGGTTTATTGGCACAACGGGTGCTATTCCCCAGACGGTTTGGAGGGCGCGGTGGTGGCCGGCCCTTCCGGCGCGCCGCCACGGCTTGGCGCAGAACGAACTCGATCTGGCCGTTGACACTGCGCAGCTCATCGTCCGCCCACGCCTGCACCTCGGCCCACAGGCGCGGGTCAAGCCGCAGCAAAAAACTTTTTTTGGCCTCACCCATCCGCCGTGTACCTTGTAAAAGTTAAAACTTCGGATTCACCACGAAGTCACGAAGAGCACGAAGTTAAATCGAAGATGTTTGAGGCGTTTTCAGAAGTATACAGATCGGTTTGAAACTGCATGCGAGAGCATGCCATGGAGTGCGGTGAGGATCACCGCCTTGGTTTTAGCGCCCCTCGTGGAGGGGCAGCGGAAGACGCGTATTTGCCATTGAAACGCTTCGATCGGGCTTCGTGTCCTTCGTGACTTCGTGGTGAAGATTTAAGCTTTCCGTGTGTACTAGTGATAAAGGGTGCCGGTGTTGATGACCGGCTGGGCCTGGCTCTCGCCGCAGAGCACCACCAGCAGGTTGGCGACCATGGCCGCCTTGCGCTCATCGTCCAGTTGCACCACCTGCTGCTTGATCAGCACGAACAGACCGAAGAGCGCCAGAGTGAACAGGGCGAAAAGCGCCTGCTGTCCCAGCACGCCCCAGCCGCCGGCCGCCCAGCCGGGAAATTCCCCGGTGGTCTGCCGTTGCGACACGTTCAGCCCCGCGGTTTCGGGGGTGGTTTCGACGGGAACCAGTCGGTCATCGCGTTCGGTCATGGGTCACCTCTCCTGTGCTGCCAACGCCCGTTCCGCGGGCGTTAACAGCTATCAATAGGATATCATAAAAATATCAAAAAAACAAATCGACCGCAGTCGACCGCTGCCGATTGCGGTCGATTGCGGTCGATTTTTACGAGTCGGGCACGAGCCGGCAAAGACCCGCAAAAAAACCGCGCAGAACCATCCGCCCCTTACCCGGCGGCCAAGCGCCCGGCCAGCTCGCTCACCCGGCGGCCAAGCGCCCGGCCAGCTCGCTCACCCGGCGGCCCAAGTCGCGGCACTGCTCGGCCACGCGCTCGTCCGGCTTGCCGGTGGACACCGGCCCGTAATGATCGCCGCTGACATTGCCCTGAACCACCATGCCGTGGATCAGCAAGGCGTGCAACAGGTCCAGCACCGTGGTCTCGTTGCCGCCCCCGATGTTGTGGGACGAGGCAAACGCCCCGCCCACCTTGCCCGCCAGCTTCCCATGCACTTTGACGCTGCCATCCAGAAAAGAGCGCATGACCCCGGCACTATGGCCGTAATAGGTCGGCGACCCGAGAATGACCCCGTCCGCCGCCAGCAGATCGTCGTTCTTGGCTTCCGCCACCGGCTTCACCGTCACCTCGCCGCCCGCCGCGCGGGCGCCTTCAGCCACCAGTTCCGCCATTTTTTCCGTATTGCCGGTCCGGGAATGAAAAACAATCAAAATCTTGGCCATGATCGGGATTCCTCCAAAGTGTCTGCCCGGCACGTACTATACTCGAACATGTTGGGAACCCCCTTTTAAGGAAAGGCGGTTCCCAAACCCTCCGCTAAACCTTTTTGTGCCTTTTGCGGATTCCGCAGGCCGCCCCTGTGCCCTGATCGTGGATGGTTGCACTGAAGTGGCCTGCGAAATCCGCAAAGGTGGCACCGTTCTTGGAGTGCGGCAATTCCTTTGCCGCTTTTTAATCTCGGCGTGTTTTATTTCGTGTCGCCCCCATGTGTTACCGCGCCGGAGCCATTGGGGTCACACCTACTATTTGCAAATAAAAGACAAAAAAGGTGCAAATGGTCACCTCCGCAATCAGTTTCATCTCATCAAATAGAGGGTGATTGTGCCGACTGTCCATGGCGTGCGGGGACAACAAGAGGGGTTTCTTGGCGGGCTGGGCGATCTTGGCATGAGAATATTTAGGGGAGTGGCGGGGGGCATGCGCCAATCGGGAGATTGGCGTTCCCGGTGGGGCGTTCGTTTCCGGCGCCCAACGTCATGGCATGGCTTGGCAATCCGTAGCCCACAGGCTACATTATTGCATGATCGAGATCCGTAAGACCGTGGTCTTCGCGGCTTGGCTTGATGGCCTGCGCGATATCTCCGCACGCGCACGCATTCAGGTCAGGATCGAGCGGCTGGCGATGGGAAACCCAGGGGATGCCAAGCCAGTCGGCGAAGGCGTTTCCGAGTTGCGGGTCGATTATGGTCCCGGTTACCGGGTGTATTTCACGAGGTGCGGGCGCAAGGTTGTCATTCTCTTGGCGGGTGGCGACAAACGCACGCAAGCTGACGACATAAAAACAGCGCTACGCCTCGCACGCAATTTATAGGAACGTACCCATGAGCAAAACCACAACCACACGCTATGACGTTGCCGAACACCTCCGCACTCCCGAGGAAATGGCGGCTTATCTGGAAGCATGCCTCGAAGATGGGGCTGGCGACGCCGCACGTGTCGCCAAGGCGCTTGGGGATATCGCGCGAGCCAAAGGCATGGCGCAGGTCGCTCGCGGCGCCGGCCTTTCACGTGAAAGCCTGTACAAAGCGTTGTCTGGTGACCGGAGCCCTAGCTTCGACACCATCCTAAAAGTCGTGGGCGCACTCGGCCTCAAATTGCACGCCCAATCGGCACCTGGCTGATGGATTAACGGCGTGGATTGGCGTTCCCGGAGGGTGCCCAAAACCAGGGCGTTGATCATTTGCGGATTTCGCCGGCCGCTTCCGTGCTACAATCCACGATTGGGGCACTGGGGC
>CAITYL010000279.1 GCA_903896595.1 uncultured Lentisphaerota bacterium | reverse complement strand
GCTGGGCGCCGCTCAAGGTCACGACGCCCGGCATTTGTCTCCGGCGGCGGCGCACAGCACCGGCCTTCGCAAAATGGAATGTCTCGGGGTTTCCAAAGGGACTGGTCCCTTTGGCAGGGGCATGGGGGCGGCGCCCCCACATAACCGTTCAGCCGGCGGCGCGGCCCAGTTCGATGGAGCGCGCATGGGCGGCGCGGACAACATCACGCTTAAGGGTGCGGAACTCGGCTTTGGCCATCACCGCCAGGCCGGCGGCGGTGGTGCCGCCCGGCGAGGTCACCGCATTGCGCAGTTCGTCGGGCGTCCCCAGTCCCTGCTCCAGCATGGCGGCGGCGCCGGCCACCGTCTGCACGGTCAAGGCATGGGCAACGTCACGCGGCAGACCCATTTCGACCCCCGCTTCGATCAGGGCCGCGACCATTTCAAACACATAGGCGGGCCCGCTGCCGCTGAGCGCGGTCACCGCGTCCAGGTGCGTCTCATCCAATTCAAAAACAATGCCCAGGGCGCCAAAAATGGAGGTGGCCGTCGCCCGGTCCGCCGCCGTGACGCCCACGCCACAGGTGAACACGGTGGCGCCCTTGCCCACCATCAGCGGCGTGTTGGGCATCACCCGGATCATCCGGTCATGCCCGAACCAGCCGGCCAGCCGTTTCACGGTCAACCCGGCGGCGATTGAAATCACCAGCTTGCCCCGGCAAACCGGCGCGATCAACGGAACCACTTCAGGCGCCTTTTGCGGTTTTATCGCCAGCAGCACGATATCGGCCGCCGTGGCCACCTCGACGGCGGACTCCGCACAGGCAACGCCACCGGTGGCGGCGGTGAACGCCGCCCGCGCCGCCGGCGCCACATCCGCCGCCAGCATGGCCGGCCGCGGCCAGACCTGACGGTCGGCCAATCCCTTAGCGATCGCCATCGCCATCTTCCCCGCGCCAATAAAACCCAGTTTTTGCATAATGCGTGACCTCTCCTGTTTCCGCCTAGTGCCAACGAGTCGGCCCCCGGTCGGATTCGGGTTAAAAACACCGCTACTCTATCACGGCACCGCACCGCTGTCACGCCACGACGTCAGCCACCCGGATTCGGGTGGGGAAAACCAGGATCAACGGCTTGACAGCCCCGTCTTCACACACTACAATTCCATGTGTATTAGTGAGGATATTATGACAATCAAACAACGGCAAAACAGCTTTGCGGCTGTCCGGGACAGACAGCCTTCCCTGGAAAACTTGCGCGACCTAATTAACCGCCATGGCAAGTCCATCCAAAAAGATCCTGTGGAAGCCCGTAAATTTTTCGTCCGCGTCGGAGTTCTCACCGCAAAGGGGCGAGTGGCCAAACCCTATTGCGCAACGGAATAAAGCCCGTGTATTCCCGACTCTCAGGTATCCTGTTAGGATTCCATGGTTGTGATGAACGCGTCGGACGCGATATTATTGCGGGAAAGATGCCGTTACACGCCAGTGAGAACGATTATGATTGGTTGGGGCACGGCATTTATTTTTGGGAAAACAGCCTGGACCGGGCGTGGTCTTTCGCATGCGACCAAGAGAAACGGAAGAAGATTCACTCCCCATTCGTAATTGGCGCGGTGCTAGATCTCGGCTTATGCCTGAATCTGCAAGATTCAAAATATTGCGAGTTGTTGAAATTGGCATATTCGAAGTATGCGTCAACAATCCAAGAGGTGGCAAAGAACCGTGGCGGAAAAGACATTCTAAAACGCTATTTAGACTGCGCTGTAATTGAGACGTTGCATGAATTGGTTGTAGGCGACGGGCGAACTCCGTTTGACTCTGTCCGATGCGCGTTCGAGGAAGGAGAACCCGCTTTCTCCGGCTCGGCAATCAGAGATAAGACACATGTTCAAATTTGCATTCGAAATATTGACTGCATCAAAGGTTACTTTTTGCCTCTGACGTTGGGCGGCAACGTGGTGATTTTCAAGCCTAAACCGTAAGTTAATTTTTCTCCCCATGCCTTTTGTACAGAACGCTACCGATACCATCTTCGCCTTCGCAGACGGGCTATTGCGCGGAACACAGTGGTACCTCGACTTGGCGGTATGCCAAGACCCGTGCTGCCCCTGCCTCGCTTGCGAGACCACATGGTCCCCCGTGGTAGCCACGGAAACGGCCGACATCTCACACCGGTTCTGGCTGGATCTGAACCAGCGTGACCTGAAGCTACTGCCGGCGGACGAGCACGCCGCCTTCGCCGATGAGTTTCTGCTGCATGCCACGACGGCCGACTGGATCGCTCTCCGAAACTTGTTCCGGCAGGCCAAACGACGCGTGTACGAAAAAATCGACCTCACAACCATGGATGCCAAGTTCCCGTTTGCCGAGATTGAGGGAGACGGCATCCTCATCGGTTACAATGAGATTTTTCCCTTCCACCACCCCCTGCGGCCCACGCTGAACGGCCGTTCGTTCCTGATCTTTGACCAGTACTGTCTCCGCCCCGCATGTGACTGCCAGCAGATGACGCTCAATTTCTACACCGATGACCCGCCTGGCCCGAATGGCGAATCCACCGCGTCACCGAGTTTTACGGTCGAAATGGATCTTGCCCGGCGGGAATGGGAATTGCAAGAACAGCTTGCCCCGACTTCGGCGCCCGTGCTAGTGTTGATGGCGGAGTTCCTGGCCCAGATCGATGCCTACCCCCTCCTCGCCGAACGGCGGCGCGTCCTGCGGGCGCTCTACCGCCACAACTGCGGCAAATTTGTCCCCGAACCGGTCAAAGTGACGGCCAAGCCCGGACGCAACGATCCCTGCCCCTGCGGTTCCGGCCGCAAGTACAAAAAGTGCTGCTGGGGCAAGTAGAGTGCCCCCCCCTTTTGAGCAGGAAAGGCGGTTCCCAAACCCTCCGTCAAACCGGTTTGTGCTTTTGCGAATTCCGCAGGCCGCCCCTGCTGTCCCAATCATGGTTTGTTGCACTGGAGCGGCCTGCGGAATCTGCAAAGGTTAGCACCCTTTTTCAAAAGGGTGGCCCCAACCGACACGACACACTTGTCATGTACCCGATGCGTCGGACATTTCCGACAGGTCAGACAGGTCGGAGTGGTCCGATAAATCCGACTGGCCAGGAGTTGCGTCACACCAAGAGCATGCAGTCGCCATAGCTGAAAAAGCGGAAGCGTTCCCGCACGGCCAGGGCATAGGCCGCCCGGACCTGTTCCAGGCTGCTGAAGGTGCTGACCAGCATCAGCAGGGTCGAGCGCGGCAGGTGAAAATTGGTGAGCAGCACGTCGGTCACCTGCGGCCGGTGGGGCGGATACAAAAACAGCCGGGTCTCGCCGGTGCCAGGCGCCACCGTGTGGGTGCCGGGCACAACGCAGCTTTCGAGCACGCGCACACTGGTGGTGCCGATCGCCACCACCCGGCCGCCGTTCGCCCGGGCGGCATTCACCGCCGCCGCCGCTTCCGGCCGCAGTTCGTAACGCTCGGCGTGCATCACATGCTCCTCGACCCGGTCCGCCTTGACCGGCTGAAAGGTGCCCGGCCCGACATGCAGGGTGACCCGCGCCACCACCACTCCCGCCGCCTGAATGGCCGCCAAAATTTCCGGCGTGAAATGGAGCCCGGCCGTGGGCGCCGCCACCGCGCCGGAGCGGTCGGCATAAACCGTCTGGTAGCGCTCGCGGTCAGCCGCATCCGCCTCGCGCTCAATGTACGGCGGCAGCGGCACCCGCCCCGCCCGTTCCAGCAGCGCCGGCACGTCGGCGGCGTCAAAGCGGACCGCAAAAGTGCCGTCATCGAGCCGGCCGGTGATGGTGACCGTCTCCCCCGGCGCGCCCTCCAGCGCCAGCAGCTCGCCCGCCTTCAACCGCCGGCCCGGCCGCGCCATGGCCTTCCACAACTGCCCCGCCGGCGTCCGGGATGCCGGGCCGGGAACGGCGTCCCCCTCATGCGCGAGCGGTTCCAATAACAACAGTTCAACCCGGCCCGCGCCGGCCGTAACCCGGCGGGCCAGCAGCCGCGCCGGAAACACCCGGGTGTCATTGAGCACCAAACAGTCGCCGGGCCGCAAATAAGACGCAAACTCCCGGAACCCGCGGAGTTCGCAACGGCCGGTGGCCCGGTCCAGAACCAGCATGCGGCTGGCGTCGCGGCTGGCCGGCGGCGTCTGGGCGATCAGTTCCGGCGGCAGCTCATAGTCATAATCATCAACACGCATAAGGCCGCACACTATAATCAGTCAAAACGTCACAGGTGCATGACCGGCTTGTCGGATGATGTTGGGGCCACCCTTTTGAAAAAGGGTGCTCCCCAAGCCCCTTCCTAAAACTTTTGTTTCAGTTTGCGGATTCCGCAGGCAGCTTCTGCAGTCCCGGCGCAGTTTGCCGCGCGATGGCTGCCTGCGAAATCCGTAAAGGGCACAAAAAGGTTTGACGGAGGGTTTGGGAACCGCCTTTCCTCAAAAGGGGGTTCCCAACCGGTGGTCGGACACCGCATCGCCCAGCGCCTCCTGTTCCTGCTCCAGAAGCAACGCCTTGCCGGCAAAACCCTTCCATTCCAGCAGGTCGGGAGCCGGCTTGATGATCATCTCATGCCCGCGAACCTCGGCGCTGACGCGCCCATGCCGCCGAATTCCCAAACCCCGCCGCGCCTTGGCCGGCAAGGTGATTTGCCCTTTACTTGAAACGGTAGCCAAGATCATCAGAGGTTCCTTTACTTCTCAATCTTTCTTTACTTCATTATAAGCGATGGGCAGAACCTTGGCAAGCCGTCGAAATTCAAGAAGTACGCATAGGGACGGTGAATCATGGCGTCATGCTTTTGGATTTATCCGCGCCGATCCGCGAAATCCGCGGTAAACCTGGATTTTTGACTGCGGATGTTCAATGTCAAGGGGGTGGATCAACTCGCCGAGCTGGGGCTCGGCGTTCCCAGGTTCGTCCGGTCTCGACCGGCCGCGCGGGACACCAAGGGCCATCACGTTGCCGGTTCCCGGCTGACGCGGTTTAGTTCTACTTTGTTACATTCTCGATTCTTGTGCTCGTCGTCGTTCTCGTTGTCGTCCTTCGTACTCGATCCGATGACGACGACGAGCACGAGAACGACGACGATTTCCAATCCAACAAATTCGCCAGTAAAACGCTTCGATCAACCTTC